>JAQXHO010000080.1 GCA_029007315.1 Oscillospiraceae bacterium | reverse complement strand
GTATCTCCAGTATTGACAGCTTCGATACAACAGAGGTTGGCGTAAGCGTTGCAGGTATCGTCCGTGACTTTGATCCCACTGTTTATTGTGACAAGAAAGATATTCGTCACATGGAACGCTTTACACAGTTTGCAGTTGCCTCCGCAAAGCAGGCTGTTGAGGACTGCGGAAGCGATATGAGCGACCTTGATGTTTACCGCTGCGGCGTTATTATCGGCTGCGGTATCGGCGGTCTGGAAATGACACAGAGCGAGCATCAGAAGTATCTGGAAAAGGGACCCAACAGAATTTCACCCTTTTTCGTTCCTATGATGATATCCAATATGGCGGCAGGTGAAATTGCCATGAAGACAGGCTTCAGAGGAGATAACTTTGCTACAGTAACAGCCTGTGCTTCATCTACCCATGCAATTGGCGAAGCATTCAGAAAGATAAAGGACGGCTATCTTGACGCTTGTCTGGCTGGCGGCACAGAGTCTACTGTTACAGAATTCACCATCGGCGGCTTCAAAACAATGAAGGCTCTTACCCGTGAAGCTGATCCGGCTAAGGCGTCCACTCCCTTTGACAAGAACCGCAGCGGTTTTGTACTGGGCGAAGGTGCAGGCGTTCTGATGCTGGAGGAATACGAACACGCAAAGGCAAGAGGAGCTAAGATCTACTGTGAACTTGCAGGCTATGGCGCAACCTGTGATGCATATCACATGACATCTCCTTCACCGGAATGCGAAGCGGCAGCAAGAGCTATGAAGAATGCCTACGAAGAAGCAGGTCTTGCAGCAGAAGATGTAACATACATCAATGCACACGGCACATCAACAGGTCTTAACGACAAGTACGAAACACGTGCAATAAAGATCGCACTGGGCGAAGAGAATGCCCGCAAGGTGAAGATCAACTCCACCAAGTCCATGACAGGTCATATGCTGGGCGGTACAGGCGCAGTTGAGGCTATCGTTTCCGCACTGTCTGTTAAGAATGACTTCATTCACCAGACTATCGGATATACAACGCCTGATGAGGAATGCGATCTTGACTACTGCACAAACGGTCCTGTGGAAATGCCTGTCAAGGCTGCACTTTCAAATTCTCTGGGCTTTGGCGGTCATAACGCAACACTGTGTTTCAAGAAGGTTGACTAAAGGAGATACAAGATGTATACTATTGACGAAATAAAGGAGCTTGCTAAAGCAGTTTCTGAATATAAGCTTGAGAAGATAAAGATAAAAACAGACGAGGGCGAACTGCTTATTGAAGGTCACAAGCCTCAGCAGCCTGTTCAGGTAATGCCGCCTGTGGCTGCTCCATATATTGCAGCACCGGCAGAGGTATCCGCACCGGTTCAGACAGAGGAGCCGGCACCGGCAGAAACAGCAGCTCCTGCAAAGGAAGAGGTACCTGCCGGAAATATCGTGAAAGCACCTATTGTAGGTACATTTTATGCGGCAGCATCTCCGGACGAACCGCCGTATGTAAAGGTGGGCGATACCGTTAAGAAGGGCGATGTCCTTATGATAATCGAGTCCATGAAGCTCATGAACGAGGTTACAAGCGATTTTGACGGCGTGGTTGAAGAGATATTTGTATCAAACGGCGAAGCAGTTGAATATGATCAGCCTATGATGCGTATTCGCTGAGAAAGACATACAGGAGGTAAACAAAATGGCAGAGGTTCTTATGAACAGAGAGCAGATCATGGAGGTTATTCCTCACCGTGACCCGTTTCTGCTGATAGATGAGGTTCTGGAAATGGAAGAGGGCAAGCGTGTTGTAGCCCGTAAATATATGAAGGAAGATGACTACTGGTTCAAGGGACATTTTCCGGAAAAGCCTGTAACTCCCGGCGTTCTCATGGTGGAAATGCTGGCGCAGGCAGGTGCAGTGTGCATTCTCTCTCAGCCGGAATTCAAAGGAAAGATCGCACTTTTTGCAGGTATCGACAAGGTAAAGTTCCGCCGTCAGGTGGTGCCAGGTGATGTTCTGGATCTGGAGGTTGAGATAATCAGCCAGAGAGGTCCTATCGGTGTAGGCAAGGCAGTCGCATCTGTTGAAGGCAAGAAGGCTGTTACCTGCGAGATAAAATTTGCTGTTGAAAAGTAAGGAAGTCAGGCTATGAGTTTCAGTAAGGTTTTGATCGCCAACAGAGGCGAGATAGCAGTAAGAATTATCCGTGCCTGCCGTGAAATGGGACTCCATTCCGTAACGGTTTATTCCACTGCCGACAGATCTGCCCTTCATTCAAAAATAGCAGATGAATCCGTCTGCATAGGTCCTGCTGCCACAAAGGACAGCTACCTTAATATGCAGGCACTTATTGCAGCCTGTGAGAATACAGGCGCAGACGCCATTCATCCCGGCTTTGGATTTTTATCTGAAAGTGCTGAATTTGCGGCACTCTGCAAGGAAAATGGCATTACTTTTATAGGACCTTCTCCCGAATCCATTTCAATGCTGGGCGACAAAGCTCGTGCAAAGGAAACCATGAAAGCCGCAGGAGTGCCTGTTATTCCCGGTTCCGAGGGAGTTGTATCTTCCCTTGAAGAGGCAAAGAAAATTGCGGCGGAAATAGGCTATCCCGTTCTTGTAAAAGCTTCCGCAGGCGGCGGCGGCAGAGGAATAAGAAGAGTTGACAGCGAGGAACAAATGGAGAATCAGCTTGCCCTTGCTAAGGATGAGGCAGGAAAATTCTTTGGAAACGACGAGGTTTATCTTGAAAAGCTGATAGTTGGTCCTCACCATGTTGAAATACAGATACTGGCTGATTCCTTCGGCAACACAGTTGCCCTTGGTGAACGTGACTGCAGTATGCAGCGCCGCAACCAGAAGGTTCTGGAAGAAAGTCCAAGTCCTCTCATGACAGATGACCTCCGGAGAAGAATGCAGGAAGCAGCAGTAAATGCGGCAAAGGCGGCAGGTTACTGCAATGCAGGCACAATAGAATTTCTGGTGGATAACGACAGAAATTTCTACTTCATGGAAATGAATACACGTATCCAGGTGGAACACCCTGTAACTGAATTTGTAACCGGCATTGATCTTGTACAGATGCAGCTGCGTATTGCACAGGGCGAAAAGCTGCCCTTTGACCAGGAGGATATAAAACTCAGCGGTCACGCTATCGAATGCCGCATCAATGCGGAAAATCCCGATCTGGATTTCCGTCCTTCACCGGGCAGGATAAATTCAATTTACACACCCGGAGGACCCGGAGTGCGTATTGACAGTGCCGTATATCAGGGATATACCATTCCGCCCTATTACGATTCAATGATCGCAAAGCTTATAGTTCATGCCCCTACAAGAAAAGAGGCTATCATGAAAATGCGCTGTGCATTGTCTGAATTCATAGTGGACGGAATTGATACGAATATAGACTTTCAGCTTAAACTTCTGAAGAACAGGAGCTTTGAAGAGGGCGACTATGATAATGCCTTCCTCACATCTTATCTTGAACAGCTGAAAAAATCATAAGGAAGTAAGCAGACTGCCCCAGGGCAGCTGTAATATGGTGATATGATATGTTAGAAGATTTGTTTAAAACGGTCACAAAACGTTTTAACGGCGATGATCCCGACCCGGCGGTTCCCATGTTCAAATGCCCTCGCTGCGGTGCGTCCATAACTCAGCAGAAACTGGCAGAATTCGGAAAGGTATGCCCCGGCTGTCAGTATCATGCAAGACTGACAGCTGCCGAAAGAATATCCGTTACTGCGGATAAAGGCTCCTTTGAGGAATTTGACAGCAGCCTTTGCAGTGCGGATCCTTTGGAATTTCCAGGCTATGCCCAGAAGGTTACGGAGCTTCAGCAGCAGACAGGCATGAAGGACGCTGTTATAACAGGAAAATGCACTATCAAGGGCAGTCCGGCGGTGCTTATTGTTATGGATTCACGCTTTATGATGGCTTCAATGGGAAGCGTTGTGGGCGAGAAGATCACCCGTGCCTTTGAATATGCGGCAGAGGAAAAGCTTCCGGTAGTGGCGTTTACAGCTTCCGGCGGCGCAAGAATGCAGGAGGGAATAATTTCTCTTATGCAGATGGCGAAAACCTCTGCAGCCGTACAGAAGCACAATGAGGCAGGACAGCTTTACATAACTGTTATGACCGACCCTACAACGGGTGGCGTTACGGCGTCGTTTGCGTCACTTGGTGATATAATTATCGCAGAGCCGAAGGTTCTCATAGGCTTTGCAGGAAGACGAGTTATCGAGGGTACTATAAAACAGCATCTGCCGGATGATTTCCAGCTTGCAGAATTCCAGCTGGAGCATGGATATGTGGATATGATCGTAAGACGCAAGAAAATGCGCAGCGTTTTGTCACATCTTCTGAAGCTCCACGGCTATAACGCTGTGACTAAGAAACAGGAGGTGTCCGGCGATGGCAAAAATTAACATGAGGACAGCATGGGAACGTCAGATGCTTATACGTGACAAGACCCGTCCCACAATACATGATTATCTGCCGCTGATTTTTGAAGATTTCTATGAGCTTCACGGTGACAGAGGAGTAGGCGACGACGGAGCTATCCTTGGTGGAATAGGCAGACTGAACGGCAGACCCGTTACTGTTATAGCAGAGGTAAAGGGCAGGAATATTGAGGAAAACAAGGCTTCAAATTTCGCAATGCCCCACCCGGAGGGTTACAGAAAGGCTCTCAGACTTGCAAAGCAGGCTGAAAAGTTCCACCGTCCGGTTATCTGCTTTATAGATACGCCCGGTGCATTCTGCGGCGTTGAAGCCGAGAAACGTGGACAGGGTGAAGCCATTGCAAGGAATCTTGCGGAATTCATGGCTCTGAAAACTCCCGTTGTATCGGTGGTTCTTGGCGAAGGCGGCAGCGGCGGTGCATTGGCACTGGGCGTATGCGACGCACTTGCAATGCTTGAAAATGCGCTTTACTCCGTAATTTCACCGAGAGGTGCGGCTTCAATTCTCTGGAAGGACGCTTCTCTTGAACAGGAAGCCTGCGAGGTTCTGCACATAACAGCAGAGGATATGGTGGAATTTGGCGTAGCAGAAGCAATAATTTCCGAGTCGGATACAGACGCAGTCAACGATTTGGACAAAATCTCAGAAAATCTGAAAGAATATTTGGTGAAAACGATATCAGAAAAATGCGAAAAAGATATTGACCTTTTGCTAAAAGAACGGTATACTAAGTTTAGGAAAATTGGCGTCTTCTCAGAAGCACGCTGATTATATAAAATCCCCGGTTCATGTGAATGAACCAAATAAAATATATGGAGGAATTTTGAAATGACATTTGACAAAATTAAGGAACTCATTGTAGATCAGCTGGATGTTGAGGAAGACAAGGTAACAATGGACGCTAACATTCAGGACGATCTGGGTGCTGACTCTCTGGATATCGTTGACCTGGTAATGTCTGTTGAGGACGCATTCGAGGTTAAGATCGAGGACGAGGACGTTGAGAACATCAAGACAGTTGGCGATATCGTAAACTACATCGACAACAATGCTGAATAATTAAGTGTATAAAGAATCAAGCCGCTGCGGATTATATCTGCGGCGGTTTCTTTTTATCATATTGCATAAAAAATATAACTTTTTTTAAAATTAATATTGATTTTGCCTATTGAAAATGGATTTGATTTGGTGTATAATATAATTGCAGTAGTATATAAAACTGCAAGGGATATTTTTAAGAAAAAATTTTTTTAGGAGGTATTATTATGAAAAAATTTAAGAAGGCAATGGCGGCTGTAATAAGTACAGTCATAGCAGCAGGAGCAGCAGGGACCCTCAGTGCTGCGGCAATCGACAATCCGCTTGTGTATCCGGAAGGATATACGGAGTGCATGGTGAACAAAAAAAACGGTGATATAATATATATCAACTCGCCAACAGGCAATATTATTACATATGGTGAAGTAGTTTATCATATGTTCAAGTATGAATTCACTGACAGCGCTCCTCAGAACGCATATGATTTATATTTTGCTGATATTTATAGTACAGGCTATAATTCTGCCGGATATGCTTATTTTGGTCATGTAAAGGGCGATGATCCGAGAACACATGAATCCGTTCCGGAGGTATATGACAGGCTGAAAGAAGCTGTCGATACCTTATATAAGGAAGGATTGATAAAGACTGCATATTATGCGCCAATGACTGCAAACATTAACAGCGGCAGCCTTGAAAATTCTATCATCATTTCCGATTCTGAGATAACTGAATCAGAACTCAGAGCTGTAACTGATAAATATGAAAAAAACTGCAATATAACATTTGGAGAATACCATATATCAATAAAATTCAGTACTCTGAATACTGAAGAAAAGCTGAAACTCAGAGATGAGATTGATGATCTGTATGATGGTGATAATGTAATGGTAGGTTATTATCATAATGAACTTGCTACATTTCCGGAAGCATTCATGTTCAATATGCTCGACCCATACATCTGCGACATAGACGGAAGCGGAACAGCTGATGTTTCCGACGCCGCACTGATCCTTTCAGTCTATGCAGACAGCGCCGCAAATATCCAGAAAGCGGCTGAAAATGACAAAATGGACGTAAACGGCGACGGAGCCGTAAATACACAGGACGCTTCATATGTCCTTGCCTACTATGCAGAGGCTTCTGCCGGACTGAGATAAAAACATACAAAAAAGGGACTCGATCTGAGTCCCTTTAATTTTTCCTTAATCTTCAATGCCGTTCTGCATTTTAGCGGCACGGAGAGTATTTTTCATAAGCATTGTAATGGTCATAGGTCCGACGCCGCCGGGTACAGGTGTGATATATCCTGCCTTCGGCTCAACGCTTTCATAATCAACGTCACCGCAGAGTTTGTTGTTTTCATCTCTGTTGATGCCTACGTCAATTACAACTGCACCTTCCTTTACCATGTCAGCTGTGATGAACTTAGGCTTGCCGATAGCAACCACCAGAATATCAGCCTCAGCGCAAACTTCTTTAAGGTTCTTTGTCTTTGAATGGCAAATTGTGACTGTTCCGCTTCTCTGGAGAAGAAGCATTGACATAGGCTTGCCTACGATGTTGCTTCTGCCCACTACAACGCAGTTCTTGCCGGCAATCTCAATGCCTGATGCGTCCAGCAGCTCCATAACGCCAGCAGGTGTACAGGGCAGGAAGCTGTAGCTGCCTATCATGATTCTGCCTACATTCATAGGGTGGAATGCGTCCACGTCCTTTGCAGGGTCAATGGAGTAGAGAACAGACTGCTCGTCAAGATGATCCGGAAGCGGAAGCTGTACCAGAATGCCGTGAACCTTCGGGTCCTTGTTAAGTACATTGATAAGGTCAAGAAGCTGTTCCTGGGTTGTGTTTTCACCAAGCTTGTATTCAAAGGGATGAAAACCAAGTTCCTCGCAGGCAAGCTGTTTGTTGCGGACATAAACCTGTGATGCAGGGTCATTGCCCACCAGTATTACAGCAAGTCCGGGATAGATTCCGGAGGACTCTATAAGAGCCGCTGTTTCCTTTTTAAGTTCTTCACGTACTGATGCGGATACTGCTTTTCCGCTGATGATCTGTGCCATGATTATTCCTCCTCGTTTTTGTCAGCCTCAGCTGTTTCATTGTTTGCTTTATTTTCATCAGCTTCTTTTACGGAAGCTGTTTTTTCAGTTTTGGATTTTTTGCTCTTTCTTTCAAGCCTTGCTTCCTCAGCCTTTCGGAGCAGTTCCTTTGATTCCTCTGTTTCGCAGTAAAGCCTGTAATCCGTACCCATTCTCTTTACCTTTAAGCCGCAGATAACAAGGAGCATAACTGCTGCCACTGTACATACGATTGCAAGAGCCTGTGAAACACGAATACTTCCTATAACAAGGCTGTCCGTTCTAAGACCCTCTATGAATGAACGTCCAAGACCGTACCATGCAATGTACATAAGGAAGATCTGTCCGTCAAATTTACGGAATTTCCGTGCTGTCACTGCCAGGAGAATGAATCCTGCCAGACACCAGAGGGATTCATAGAGAAAGCATGGGTGAACAGGCAGTGAAGGGTCAAGCTCCACCTGTAAATTATTGTAGCACTGTGTACTTGTGTATGATGAAGCTATCCAGCTTTGTATTCTGCCGCCGGTCATGCCGAAAACAGAATCCGTATTGCAGCCGAATGCTTCCTGGTTAAAGAAGTTGCCCCACCTGCCGACGCACTGTCCGATAAGGAAACCCTGTCCCACAAGGTCAAGAAGCGGAAGAAGCTTTACTTTTCGGATTTTTGCAATGATTCCGCCCACAAGCAGCGCACCGATTATGCCGCCGTATATTGCCAGACCGCCAAGACGCAGATTGAATATACTTGCAATGTTATCCTTGTACTGATCCCATTCAAGGATAACATAATAGAGCCTTGCGCCCACAATACCGCCAACAATGCCGCCTATTACAGCGTCAATGGCACGGTCAGGGTCTATGCCGTATCGCTTCATCTGTGAGAAGCAGTAGATTATAGCCAGTATCATTCCTATGGTAATGAGCAGACCGTACCACTGCACATTGAAGCCGAATATTGAAAAGGCAGTAGGGTCAGCGTTTAATTTTATGCCCAGCTCAGGGAATGCCACCTGATGATTTTCAAGGTTTAAATATTCTTCTGTCATTATGCCTTTTCTCCCTTCGTGTCCTCAGCTTTGCAGCTGCCGTTCTTTACAACCGACAATGTATACAGCTCCGGGTCAATGTCCTCACGGATAAATCTGTTTACATCATCAATGGTCATTGCAGACAGCAGTTCTATGGTGTCAAATGGAACGCCGCCGTTCATATGGGCGCTCAGCATAATATTCGCCACCATGCCCACATCATTTGTATCCATTACCATTCCGCCGTAGGTGGATCTTCTTACTTCCTCGAAAAGCTCTCTGTCAAGACCTGTTTCCTTTGCCTTGTAAATTGCTTCGATGATCCTGTCCTTTACAGTTTCCGGTTCGGAAGATTCACCTTCGAAAATCACTGAATAGTAGCCTTCACCGTTGAATATCTCGCTTGCGAAGACGTTGTTTATAAGTCCTTCCTCCATAAGTGAACGGTAAAGCTCGGAGGAAGCATTTGAAAGGACCTGCATGGCAATGTAGCCTTCTATCTGAGCCTTTGTGCTGCTGAAGCCTGCTTTCGGGGCGCATTTGAAGCCTATGCAGAATATTGTTGTGCCTACAGGAGCATATTCAACAGTCTGGTGAGTAACCACCGTCATGGGTTCCTCCGGGAAAACAGATTCCAGTTCAGGGTCTTCGCAGGGTTTAAGAATCTTGTCCGCAATTTCCAGAACCTCCTCAGCTTTGCAGTTTCCTGCAACGGAAAGAGTCATATTGTGGAGATTGTAGAAGGTGTTGTAGCAGCGGTAAAGGAGCTTGTCTGTTATCTGTGCAATGCTTTCCTCAGTGCCGGCAATGTCGATCTTTACAGGATGCTCATGGTACAGACCTCTCAGCATATTGAAGAATACTCTCCAGCCGGGATCGTCGTTGGTCATGCGTATTTCCTGCCCGATAATGCCCAGTTCCTTCTGAACGCTTTCCGGTGTGAAGTAAGGATTCTGTACAAAGGAAAGGAGAATTTCAAGGGATTCCCTGTAGTGGTCGGAGCAGCTGAAAAGATAGCAGGTTTTGTCAAAGGAGGTGTAGGCATTCGCATTTGCGCCTGTTTTTGCGTACAGACTGAAAACGTCGCAGTCCTCGTTTTCGAAGAGCTTATGCTCCAGAAAATGTGCAATTCCCTCCGGCACTGTGCAGTAATCCGGTTCTTTGCGGGTTTTGAATTTGTTGTTTACAGAGCCGTATTTTGCAGCAAAGAGGGCGTGTGTAGTGGAGAAGCCTTCCATTTCGGAAACGTAAATGGTAAGACCGCTTGAATGATCTATGCGAATACATTTGTCGCCTGTAACCTTGCTTGTGATAGTTGTCTGTGTTGTATTACTCATTATCAGCAGCCTCCTCTTCCGACGCTTCAAGAATATAGACGGTATCAAGCTTCAGAGAAGACGCCGCTTCCATTATCTGCTCACGTGTAACAGCCTTGTATGCGGCAAGAGCTTCCTCCACGCTTCTGCTTACGCCTCTCACAAGGTCGGTAAAGTACCACCG
Organism: Oscillospiraceae bacterium; assembly: GCA_029007315.1. Taxonomy (GTDB): domain Bacteria; phylum Bacillota; class Clostridia; order Oscillospirales; family Ruminococcaceae; genus Ruminococcus_C. Next base: position 6,823 of record JAQXHO010000080.1, on the reverse strand, counting down.
CACATAAGAAGAGGGTGTATCGCCCAGAGTTTTGATTGAATTATATGCAGACATACGGGTATTATCAAGAAGCTCATCGGAAAAATCACCCTCGGCAACAGCCCGGAGCTGCTTTAATATTTCGGCTTTGGCAGTTTTGATATTTGATTTCAGAACGCCGCAGTCAACTATGAGAGTCTGTTTTGTTTCGCTGTAGGAACTTGAACAGTAGTAGCAAAGGCTCAGCTTTTCACGGACATTTGTAAAGAGCTTTGAGAAGGGAACTCCTCCGTATAGCATATTCATAAGAGTCATGGTCTGAGGGTCTTTGCAGTCTGTCTTGAATGCCATTACCATTTTGCACTGTGCAACAGGCAGGGTTTCAGTTACCTCTTCCGGCTCTGGTTTCAGACGGCTTGGTGTTATGAATGAAGGCAGTACAGAGGCATTTTTTCTATCTGCTTTAGCAAACATTTCTCTGAACTTATCTGCAAGGGCAGGCTCTTCTTCGGGAGATACAAAGAATATCTCAATAGCCGCAGAACTAAGCATTTTTTTGTATGCTTCAAAGGTGCTTTCCGGTGTGAGTTCCAGAACGGTTTCTCTTGTGCCATAGACTAAATTTGCAGAAGGCTCGTCCTTGTAGGCAATGTTCAGACATTGCCTTACAGCATATCCACGCTTGTTATTTATCTCAGCTTCAATGGTATCAAGCAGATCCTTTGCCTTTATGGCAAATTCATTTTCGGAAAATCCTTTTTCCGTAACATTCGGGTCAAAAAGGCAGTTTTCCGCAATGTCCAGCAGTTCGCCCAGAATATCTTCATTATCAAGGGCGTAGCAATTGCACAGCGCCGAAAATGAAGCGGTTATTATCTGGAAATCTCCCAGCTTTGAAACGTCCACAGAAGCAGAGCCGCCGTACAGACGGTTCATTTTCCTGTTGAGTGCGGCTATGGAAGGGTATTTGCGGCAGCTTGTAGTGAGAAGGCTTGCCGCCAGTGCAAACCCTGCGCTTTTTTCTTTTGAAGTAGGAAGAATAAAACGCACATTTATTGTATTTGTCTTGAATTTCGGGTCAATTATGGTGTTGAAGCCAATTGAATCCGAAATCATATGTCTTTCATAGAGGGCTGACATGATATGGTCCTTTCTCATTTATTGTATACATTCAGATATACATACATTATTATAACACATATAAATCAGAATTACCATAGTTTTCAGAAATTTTTTATTTGTCTGATAATATTCACTGCGGTGAATAAGCCGTTGACAGCGGTGAAGAAATTTAGTATAATAATAGTTGTAAAAATCTGTTTGCAGGCGAGGGATACATTATGAAAACAATTACTGTTCATGCAAGTTCAAAATACGATATTTTAATAGAAAACGGGATAATTGACCACTGCGGCGACATTATAAAGAAAAATACAAATGCACAGAAGATAGCTGTTATCACAGATGACACAGTGAATGACCTGTACGGTGAAAGAACGGAGAATTCTCTTAGAAAAGCAGGCTTTGATGTGGTGAAATTTGTCTTTCCTCACGGCGAGTCTTCAAAATGTGCGGATACCCTTATAAAAATATACGATTTTCTCTGCGAAAACGGCATAACCAGAACCGACTGCCTTGCAGCACTTGGCGGCGGCGTAGCAGGAGATATTACAGGCTTTGCAGCGGCTACGTTTCTGAGAGGAATGGACTTTGTCCAGATACCCACAACCCTTCTTGCACAGGTGGATTCATCTGTAGGCGGAAAAACAGCCATTGATCTGAAGGGCGGAAAGAATCTTGTAGGTGCCTTCAAGCAGCCGGTATGCGTAATATGCGACCCGGATGTTCTCAGAACTCTTCCTCCGGAAATATTTTCAGACGGAATGGGCGAAGTGATAAAATACGGCATGATACGTGACGCAGAGCTTTTTGACCTTATAGCAGAGCATAACCGTGAAACCGTCTGGAGCGTTCTTGAGGATATTATAGCGAAGTGCATAGGCATAAAGCGTGACGTGGTGGAAGCGGACGAATTCGATACAGGTGAGAGAATGATCCTTAACTTCGGTCACACTCTGGGTCATGCTATAGAAAGCTACTACCATTATGAAACCTACAGCCACGGCAGTGCAGTTGCAGCCGGAATGTGTATGATGGCTGACAGGACCTGCGACAAAGAAACAGCGGAAAGACTCAGAAAATGCGTTCAGGCATACGATCTTCCTGTTTCCGTTCCTGCTGATATAAAGGAGCTTGTGCCTCTCTGCGGCAAGGATAAAAAACGTGCTGGAGGTCAGCTGAGATTCATTGTATGCCGCAATATAGGAAAGGCTGAGATCCACACAATGCAGTTTGATTCTTTTGCGGCATGGATGGGAAAATGAAAAAAACTGTTGAAATCCTAAATGGCTTGTGCTATAATATATAGCAGGAATCAGAATAAACAATCGGGAGGAAGCAATATGTCATCGTTCTGGAATAACCGCATAACTTTTTCAATTTTCGGAGAATCGCATGGACCTGCAATAGGTATTGTGATAGATAATCTGCCGCCGGGAGAATATATCGACAAGGATAAGCTGCTGGCATTTATGGCAAGACGTGCGCCTAAAAAGGACGGCACAACAACACCAAGAGGAGAAAAGGACCTTCCGCAGATCATGTCAGGCATTCTCAATGAAAGAACCACAGGTGCGCCTATGTGCGCCATGATCCAGAATACTGATACACGCTCAAAGGATTACAGCAATCTTGCACGTCTTCCAAGACCGGGCCATGCAGATTATACAGGCGCAATGCGCTATCAGGGCTTCAATGACGTAAGAGGCGGAGGACATTTTTCCGGAAGACTTACTGCACCTCTTTGCTTTGCCGGTGCCATATGCGGTCAGATACTGGAAAGAAGAGGCATTTATACAGGCGCCCATATTGCTTCCATACACGGAATAAAGGACGATATGTTCCACTCCACCAAGGTGACAAAGGCTGATCTGCTGGCTGTTCGTGAAAAGGATTTCCCTGTTATCAACGACGAAAAGGGACAGGCTATGCGTGAGGATATACTGAAGGCAAGAGAAGGCTGCGAATCACTGGGCGGTATAATAGAGTGCGTTTCTGTAAATGTTCCTGCCGGCATCGGTTCACCTATGTTCGAGGGACTGGAAAATTCCATTGCACAGCTTGTTTTCGGAATTCCTGCGGTAAAGGGTATCGAATTCGGCGCAGGCTTCAAGGTTGCGGAAATGGTGGGCAGTCAGGACAACGACAGCTTCTACATTGATGAAGACGGCCATGTTAAAACAAGAACAAATAATCATGGCGGTATACTGGGCGGAATATCCTCCGGTATGCCTATCACACTGAACGTTGCTGTAAAGCCTACAGCTTCTATTGCACAGCCACAGGAAACAGTTGACTACCGTGCAAAGAAGAATGAGGTTCTGAAAGTTAAGGGCAGACATGATCCCTGCATCGTGCCGAGAGCAGTTCCATGCGTGGAAGCTGCGGTAAATATTGCCCTGCTTTCTCATATGATGAATTATCCTCATTTTTAAGCTGGCAAAACGGAGGTGAGGCTGAATGCAGGAAGAAAATCTGCTTAAAATGTCCGAAATGGCAACGCCGCCAGTTATGGAAACTCATACGGCAAGCATTCTTATATGCTATCTGCTTTACAGGATAGACCGCCCTATTGAAAAGGCGCATCTTTACGACATTGCAGTGAGCAGCAATATTATAAATTATTTCTTCTATCAGGAATCAATTTCTTATCTTGAAAAAAACGGTTCTATTATTCAGACTGAAACAGCCGATGGCAAGGCGGCATACGAACTTGCAGAGGAGGGCATTCAGTGTGCAAAGCAGCTGAGAGATTATGTCAGCAAGGCATACCGTGATAAAATGGTACTGTGCGCACTGAGGTATTTTGCAAGACTGAAGCGGGAGAATGAAGTTAAAATTGAATATATCCCTCTGAAACATGGCTATTATGTCCATGTACGCTGCCTTGATGTGCAGGATGATCTCCTTGATATGAAGCTATATGCTCCGGATCTTACCCAGGCAAAGTATCTGGGTGAACAGATCATGCTGAATCCTGCCGGCTTTTATGGCAAGATACTTGATGCGGCGTTTCAGAATGAGGAGGATAAATCGGACTACGATTTATCAGATAACTGAGAATATCTTTCGTATACGCTGTGCCTTTGTGTGCAGCGTGTGTTTTTATGTACAAAATGTAAATTATCACGAATTTCCGGTATGTTACGCCGGGTAAGGTATTGCTTGTGACCCTGGGTAATGATGTAAAATAGGGTTACAAGGAGGTGAAAGCTATGTCAAAATACACGACAGGAGAAATCGCAGATCTTTGCGGTGTGTCTGTGAGAACAGTTCAGTACTACGATAAAAGAGGTATACTTGTACCAAGCGAACTGAGCGAAGGCGGAAGAAGGATATATTCGGAAAACGATCTGAAAAGAATGAAGATCATATGCTTTCTGAGAGAACTTGATCTGCCGATAAACAGTATATCGGAAATACTGAGCGAAGAGAATAACGGAGAGATCATAAGGCTCCTTCTGGAAAAGCAGGAGAAGCTCCTTGCCGCTGAAATAGCTGAACGGCAGGAAAAACTGAGATCTCTTGAAGCACTCTCAAGATATGCAGGAAAGACAAAGGATTTTTCCGTCAAATCCATAGGCGACATAGCTTGCAGTATGAATAATAAAAACAAACGCAAAAAAACTTTGGGAATTGTTCTGACAGTGGGCATCATTATGGACATTATAGAGATTGCAACTATCGTTCTCTGGATAATGAAGGGAATCTGGCTGCCATTTGCACTGGGTATGTGCGTTGTAATTCCTCTGGGTGCCTGGGCAACTTTATACTATCTGCGCAGAGTCGCTTATGTATGCCCTCAGTGCCACGAAACCTTTATTCCGTCAAAAAAGGCTGCATTCTTTGCGCCCCATACGCCCAATACCCGTAAGCTTCGCTGCACCTGCTGCGGCTATAAGGGTTACTGTCTGGAGATTGCTGCTCCTGATGAAAAAGAGAAATAAGGCTGACGTATAACCAAAAAGCTGATGCGGATTTTTAATCCGTGTCGGCTTTGTTTTTTTGCATGATGTACAAAAAATATGATTTAAAACTGTATGAATATACTAATTTTATTTTAGTTTTGAAAAACAATTGCTTTTTTTGTTGGAATGTGCTAAAATAAACATGGCATATTTGAGCCGTATAACTATTTTTTTGGAAGGAGTATAATATGAACATTAAAAAGAAAATAACTGCTTTTGTATCAGCGGCAGTTGTTGCTGTATCCGGTTTAACAGGTGCAGCAGGTGCGTCAGCACTTTATGCAAACAGCAATACCCAGGAGGCGGCACAGCAGGTTCTTGGTGCAGCAGGTATGTATTCAATTGCACCTGCCCAGAAGGTCGTATACGCAGATCTTCCCAAGGATGACAAGATGATCGGCTGGGATTGGGCAGATTTCGAAATCGGTTCCGGCGAAACAATCCAGAAGGTTGAGATCAATATTTCAGCCCTTGGCTCAAAGATCGGTAAATGGCAGGGTGCTTTCGGCTCATCTACAACAGTATCTCCGGAATACTGGACTCAGACAAAGGACGATGAGCAGACTATCTCCGACAAGAGCGGTACTATCACATGGGAGATCGACGCTGCAACAGCAAAGATCATTCAGACCCAGTACGGCGGTCAGCTGAAATGGGGTATCTGGTGGATAGACTGTGGTACATTTACTATTGACACTATCAATGTTTACACAGACGCATACACAGGCGGCGGCTCCGAAGATCCTGATCCGGGTTCTGAACCGAGTACAGGCGGCGGCTATAAGCTTGATCTGAATCAGAAGGTCGTATATGCAGATCTTCCCAAGGACGACAAGATGATCGGCTGGGACTGGGCAGATTTCAATATCGGTTCCGGCGAAACAATCCAGAAGGTTGAGATCAATATTTCAGCCCTTGGCTCAAAGATCGGTAAATGGCAGGGTGCTTTCGGCTCATCTACAACAGTTTCTCCGGAATACTGGACTCAGACAAAGGACGATGAGCAGACTATCTCCGGCAAGAGCGGCACTATCACATGGGATATTGACGCTGCAACAGCAAAGATCATTCAGACCCAGTACGGCGGTCAGCTGAAATGGGGTATCTGGTGGATAGACTGCGGTACATTTACCATTGACTCAATTACAGTATACACTGATAAGAATGGTGAAAGCGGCAGTACAACTACAACGACCACCACAACAACAAAAACTACCACAACTACTACCACAACTACCACTACAACAACTACTACAGCTGCAACAACCACAACATCTGCATCAAATACAACAGCTACAACTGCATCAACAGCAAATTCCAGCACAGGAAATATCGGAGGCGACGTAAACGGATATTTATGGATCGCAGGTGAATACTGGGTAAGCCCCGGCAATGAAATCTGCATTGAACCTACAGTATCCGGCGATCCCGGCAATATCATGGCTCTGAGATGCCAGATGATCTCTGACGCTCTGAAGAGCGGCGCAATCAAGGTTACAGCAGACGGTGACGAGGGTGCAATTCCTGGTGATGCATATCCTTCATTCTACGACATGATGTTCACACTGGACGAGATGCTCTTCGCAGGTACAGATGCAGACAAGGGTATGAATGGTGTCCCTGCAGCAGCAGACGGCAGCGCTCTTGCACAGATGTACTATGACGTAGCAGATGAAGCTACAGTAATTGCAGCAGCTCAGACACTTGGCCTTGAACTCAAGAGTGACGAAAATTATGGTTCATACTATTCATTCCCG
>JAQXHO010000079.1 GCA_029007315.1 Oscillospiraceae bacterium | reverse complement strand
TAACATACATAGTTCAATACATTATTCATATACGGCAAACCATAATCTGTGTTTCTGATTATCTTAAAGATTCCCATATTTCATCGCCTCCCTCTATAAATAGTCCTGTCTGTTTTATAACATTATCATACTTTTCCCATGGTGTAAGCGGTGTACATATTTCAGAAAAAGCACTGGCTTTCTGCCTGAATTCTTCTTTGCGGATATAATCATTCTCATCAAGGGTATCTGCAAACTCCAGAACCATATTAACCATTTCCTGCATCTTAACAGCTATCTGTGGTGTTATACCATTACTGCCATGTAAAGCACAATCCACCATATAACTGCTAAAGGTCATTCCTTTCTCATCAGCTTTTTTCTGAATCAAATCTGCCTGCAATGGTGAGAGCTTAATGCTCTTCACAATGGACTTCTTTTCATTTTCACTTCTCATGAAATTATCCTCCTTATACTATGTCTATGATGGTTATATATACTATATGGTACTATATATTATATACTATATACATATACTTACTATACTATATATTATATACTATATACTTACTATACTACTATAATAAATACTATTATTATACTCTTATATTTAACAATATTCTGCAAGACAGAGGTAATAGTAATACCCCTGTCTTCCCGTATCCAAGTATGCAGTAATCGTATAAGTATAAGCCGTTAATACCCGATACAATCTGATTCGGTATTACTTTTATGTTGGTAAATTTTTTAAAAAGTAATACCTTTTTTCCTAAGTATTACAAAGGATATAATAGAAATACTATACAAACAACCTCAATTATGATATAATATGATTAATCCAAAACAGATAATAAATGAGGTTATAACCATGAGCAATGACAATAAGGATAAAAATAATTTTGCTTTGGATTTGTCTTTCACAAACCCGAATTCTGAATCTGAAGCAATGAAATATCACAATTTCAACAGTGACTTCGGTACATCTGTTTCCTTGAATAATCTACAGATGAACCAGGGAGTACACTATTCTTTTACACCTGGAACTCAGGTTGCAACAAATCAACTAATCGGTACAGTAGAAAATCCTGAAGATGTATTTGATATTCTGTATCCGACTAATACAATCCCACAGGCTCCCTCCATGTTTGCAGTTAATGCTAAAAATTCATTAAATCAGGAATCAGGTCAAGATGCTGTTGCTGGTGACATTAGACGCAGCAAAAAATCCACGTCCATTAAATTTGTATTAGTTGCAAGAATGTATTTGTACAGTGTAAATAAATATGATTGTTATTATTGGATTTCGGGAGTTTACCGTACACTTCAGAATCAGTGCGTCAACTTTGAATTTGCATTTGATTACAAAAAATATGCTAAAAATTTCTATAAAGCATTTATCGACAATAACGTTGACTGCTTCAACGAAAAACTTAAACCCAATACTATAAGCGGATATCTGAAAACTATAATTGAGAAAAAAGCTGTATTACAGTGTGAAATACCTAAAAATCATGGATTTTATCTTGCTGGACAAGTATGGACTTTTATTTCTAATGAAAGCTGTATACCCTATAAAATCCCTCAGATAACCAATAAACATTTTGCTTTCAGACTGCCGTTTATGCCCAATGTGATAACAGAAAATTTTGTAAACGTGGCAAAAAATCATGAAGACCCGTATCTCTTTATGCTGCTTAACGTAATAAGGATTGCAGCACTCTTTTCAACCCCATTAAACAGACTTAACGCTGCTTTCTGCAAGGTAATAGTTATAAAAGGCGATTATAACAAAATATCACCATACCTGCAAATCTATAACCGACTTATTGAAAATACAGAAGAACAGTCTATAAACATAAAATCAGAAAAAGCTTTAGAGCTGATGTCCCTTTATAAGGACGATATCTTCCTTCTTAACGATGAAAGTGAATGTTCAGATTATAAACACAGAAACGGAATAGAAACTATCAGAAAAATTGCTGACAAGATAGCAGGCTATGACCCTGAAACCGATATAACAGAAATGAAGAAGTATCCATGTATAACCTGTGTCGTAAGTAACAGGTTAAGTTCGGCTCTTGATGGAAAATCTTTAATGGCAATAGATGCCTCCTCCCTGAACAGGAATATATCAATATCTTCGTCAGAAATTGATGCAATGTACAGACTTGATGAGTTGTTGATTAATCAATCATGCGGTCAGCTTATTTGTATGAATGAAACCATTGATAAGAATTATAGAAAGTATAAAAACGAAAAACAATTCAAATATAACTCATCAAATATGGCATACTGCATATGTATGA
>JAQXHO010000078.1 GCA_029007315.1 Oscillospiraceae bacterium | reverse complement strand
CAACTAAAAATTAAAGCGTAAAACCCTCCCACCACCTTCGGTGGTCCGCCCCTCCCTTTCAGGGAGGGCAATTTCTCCGCCGAATTTCACTTAAACTGTAATTTAAAGCAATTACAATAATTCTGCTGAAAAATGCCTCTCCTGAAAGGAGAGGGGTTATTCCCCACAGTGTGGGGAAATGTCCCGAAGGGACAAAAGGGACGGGCAGTAAAGCCGCCGAAGGTGGTGGAGAGGTTAATACCCATAAATTAAAGTCAACTGAAATCTTCAAGTATTAAACCTCTCAGTCAGCTTCGCTGACAGCTCTCCTTTCAGGAGAGCCAATATAACCGCCGAATTTTGCTTAAACTGTAATTTAAAGCATTAGCATCTTTCACGCAGTTTCAGCCTTTGCGCCGCCGGTATACAGGCGGTAATATCTGCCGCCCAGAGCCATAAGTTCCTCATGACTGCCACGCTCTATGATCCTGCCCTGTTCAAGCACCATTATAACATCTGAATTCTGAATTGTTGAAAGTCTGTGGGCTATTACAAATACGGTTCTTCCCTGCATGAGAGCGTCCATACCTGCCTGGACAATGCGTTCCGTTCTTGTATCAATGGAAGAGGTTGCCTCGTCAAGGATCATAACAGGAGGATCGGCTACAGCCGCCCTTGCTATCGACAAAAGCTGACGCTGTCCCTGGGAAAGTCCTGCTCCGTCGCCTGTAAGCACCGTATTATATCCCTCCGACAGAACCTCTATGAAATCATGGGCGCCGGCACGTTTTGCGGCTGCTATGCACTCCTCGTCGGTGGCGTCAAGTCTGCCGTAGCGAATATTGTCCATTACCGTACCTGTGAAAAGATGCACGTCCTGGAGAACTATGCCCAGTGAACGGCGAAGGTCTGCCTTCTTTATCTTGTTTATGTTTATGCCGTCATAGCGGACCTTGCCGTCGGCTATGTCGTAGAATCTGTTTATCAGATTGGTGATCGTAGTCTTGCCTGCGCCGGTAGTTCCTACAAAGGCTATTTTCTGACCCGGCTTTGCGAAAATGCTTATATCATGGAGAACTGTCTTTTCCGGAACGTAGCCGAAATCCACTTCATTCAGGCATACCTCGCCTTCAAGCTTTTTGTAGGTGACAGTGCCGTCAGCCTTATGAGGATGTTTCCATGCCCAGATGCCTGTTCTTTCGCTGCATTCGGAAAGGGAACCGTCGGGATTTTCCTTTGCATTCACAAGGGTAACGTATCCCTCATCTGTTTCCGGCTCTTCATCAAGGAGTGAGAAAATTCTCTCAGCGCCTGCCAGTGCCATGATTATGGAGCTTGCCTGCTGTGCGATCTGACCTATAGGCTGCACGAAGCTTTTGCTCAGGGTAAGAAATGCAGCAATAGTACCAAGAGTGATGCCGCCGACTCCTCCGAAAGCAAGGGCGCCTCCTGCAATGCCTAAAAATACATACTGGAGATGACCCAGGTTATTATTCACAGGACCTATGATATTTGCGAAGATATTAGCCTTTGAGGTACTTTCAAAAAGCTCTTCATTTCTGCGGTCGAACTCCTCTGCTGTCTGGTCTTCACGGCAGAATACCTTTACCACCTTCTGACCGTTTATCATTTCTTCGATATAGCCGTTTACATTGCCGAGGGACTGCTGCTGCTTTACAAAGTATTTGCCGCTTTTTCCGCCTATGGATTTCGTTACGAATATCATGAACACCACGAAAAGGATAACGAATCCTGTAAGCCACAGACTTGTGGCTATCATTGAAACAAGCACTGCAATTATGGTAACTCCCGAGGAAATGAACTGGGGTATGCTCTGGCTTATCATTTGCCGGAGGGTGTCGGTATCGTTTGTATAAAGGCTCATGATATCGCCGGCAGTGTTTCTGTCGAAGTATCTTATGGGCAGGGACTGCATATGGGAGAACATATCGTCCCTGACTTTTTTAAGCACTCCCTGGGCGATGGTAACCATAATACGCATCTGGATAAATGTGGAGATTATACCCAGCACGAATACTCCGGCTATCATGATTATTGCTCTGAGAAGCGGTGCAAAGTCGGTGCTTTTATTCAGAAGCATAGGTGTGATGTAATCGTCTATCAGTGTTTTCAGAAACAGCGAGCCTGCCACGCCTGCCACTGCGCTTATAAATATGCAGATAACAACGGGTATCATAAGCATTCTGTATCTGCCCACATATTTCATCAGCCGTTTAAAGGTACTGCCTGCATTTTTCGGCGGTTTACCCATATTCGGCATATTCTTTCTGCCGTGCATACTCATTGGGGTACACTTCCTTTCTGCTGAGCTTCATATACCTCACGGTAGATATCGTTATTTTCAAGCAGCTCCTCATGGGTGCCTGTACCGGTAACAACGCCGTTATCCAGTACTATTATAAAGTCAGCCTCCTGTATGGAGCTTATTCTCTGGGCAATGATGATCTTGGTAGTGCCGGGTATTTCTTCAAGGAATGCCTTTCTGATCATTGCGTCGGTGGCGGTATCCACTGCGCTGGTGGAATCGTCGAGAATGAGGACTTTGGGCTTTTTCAGAATAGCTCTTGCGATACAGAGTCTTTGCTTCTGTCCGCCGGAAACATTTGTTCCGCCCTGTTCGATATAGGTATCGTATTTATCCGGGAAGGAATTTATGAAATCATCTGCACAGGCAAGCTTGCAGGCATGGACAAGTTCCTCATCTGTGGCGTTTTCATTGCCCCAGCGGAGATTTTCCTTTATTGTGCCGGAGAAGAGGACATTTTTCTGAAGCACCATTGCCACCTGATGTCTGAGGGCTTCAAGGTCATAGTCCCTTACATCAATGCCGCCCACCTTAACGCTGCCGGAGGTGACGTCATAAAGACGGGGTATAAGCTGTACCAGGGTTGATTTTGCGCTGCCTGTACCGCCTAATACACCCACTGTAGCGCCGGAGGGAATTTTAAGGGTGACATTTTTAAGGCAGCATCTGTCTGCCTTGCCGGAATAGCTGAAGCTTACGTTATCAAATTCAACGGAGCCTTCCGGAACCTCTGTAACGGCATTTTTTTCCGGACTGTGCAGGTCGCTTTCCTCGTCAAGTATTTCTGTGATACGTTCAGCGGAGGCTCTTGACATGATTATCATAACGAAGACCATTGAAAGCATCATAAGGCTCATGAGGATCTGCATTGCGTAGGTGAACATACTCATAAGTTCGCCGGTGGTCATTTCGGAGCCTACGATAAGTCTTGCGCCTATCCAGCTTATAAGAATAATGCAGCTGTACATACAGAACTGCATCAGCGGAAAGGCAAGGTTCAGCCGTTTTTCAACCTTTACGAAGTCATTGTATATATCTCCGGATATGCTGCCAAACTTTTCCTTTTCGTGTTCTTCTCTCACGTATGACTTTACGACTCTTATACCGTGGAGATTTTCCTGCACCACATTATTCAGCTTGTCATATGTACGGAACACACGCTTGAATATGGGATGAGCCTTTGACATTATGAGAAAAATGCCCAGTGCCAGAACCGGCAGAATGCCGAGGAAAATAAGAGCCAGCCTGCTGTTTACGAGAAACGCCATAACAAGGGAAAAGACCAGCATTGTAGGTGTTCTCAGTGCAATGCGCACAAGCATCTGGAAGGCATTCTGGACAGTCTGTACGTCTGTGGTCATTCGGGTGACGATACTTGAGGCTGAAAACCTGTCTATATTGTGGAATGAGTAGGTCTGCACCTTATGAAACATATCATGCCGGAGATTTTTTGCAAAGCCGGCACTTGCCACCGCTGCGAATTTTCCTGCAAGGATTCCGAACAGCATGGACATAATGACCATTACAACCAGGGCTGCACCCACGGTGATAAGGGCATGAAAATCTCCGCCGTCTATACCGTCGTCAATGAGCTTTGCCATCATTATTGGTATAATAACTTCCATTATTACCTCAAGGGTAACAAAAAACGGTGCAAGAAGAGTCGGTTTCCTGTACTCTCTTATGCACCCTATGAGTTTACGAATCATATTTTTCCTCCTTTTTACTTTCAGTACGCTTACAATTATACCATAAAATGTGAAAAATGTAAAGCGGGTAAGGTGTTCGTTTTGTGAAAAAAAGTGGTTTGATTATAGTAATTCAAAAATATATTAAAATTCTTTGAAAACAGATGACAAAACAGTATTGTTGTGATATAATGGAATAAGTATACCATGATGGCATACAAGGGCAATACCGCACAAGGACTGTGCGTAAGATGTACTCTGCGAGCATAAACTTCGTCAGATTTTTTGTCAGATGAAACAAAAAACGCAGCTGATACCCACAAGAGGCACAAGTACTTTGTGTATTCACGAGGCTTTTTGTGAAATATGGCGGAAAAGCTGCAAGCAGATTGCGTGCAGAGCCAGGAGGCGTACCTTGTGCGGTGTTGCCCAAGAAAATCAGACGCCTGTGCGCCTTCTGAAAGGACTGTTCTCGAAAATGGAGAATACCTATGATGTTATAATTGCCGGCTGCGGTGCTGCCGGACTTTACAATGCTATCAACCTTCCGCAGGACTGCCGTATCCTTATGCTCTGCAAGCAGGAGCTTACCCTTTGCAACTCTGCCCTTGCCCAGGGCGGCATTGCGGGAGTTTATCAGCCGCCGGGAGATACCACTGATGATTCTGCTGATCTTCATATGCAGGACACGCTTATTGCAGGCGGCTTCAAAAATAATCCGGAGGCTGTGGGACTTCTTGTTGACAATGCAAAATATGAGATAGAAAATATACTGAAGCTTGGTGCGGATTTTGACAGAACGCCTGATGGAAAGCTTCACCGCACTCTTGAAGGCGGCCATTCAAGGCACAGGATATTCCACCACAAGGACTCCACCGGTGCGGAAATCATCAGAACTCTCATTGAAAAGGTAAAGACCCTTCCCAATGTTACTATTATGGAAAACACCATGATGACGGATCTTAAAAAGACCTCCACAGGATTTTCCGTACAGCTTCTCAAAGACGGAGAGCTGTCATCTGCCCACTGTCATTTCATGACCCTTGCCACCGGCGGCATTGGCAGAATATACGAATTCACCACCAACAGCAAGATCGCAACCGGCGACGGCATTGCAATGGCAAGCAGACTTGGTGCGGAGATACGCAATCTTCATCTTATCCAGTTCCACCCTACGGCATTCAACAATCATCACACAAGGGAATGTCTTCTTGTTTCCGAGGCTGTGAGAGGTGAAGGGGCATATCTGCTGAACTGCAACAAGGAAAGGTTCATGCACCTTTATGATGAACGTCTGGAGCTTGCGCCCCGTGACGTTGTGTCCCATTCCATTGTAATGGAAAGCAGACGGACAGGCAGCTGTGACTTTTATCTGGATATTTCCCACAAAGATTCTGAGTTTATCAAAAAGCGTTTCCCTATGATTTACGAAAGCGTACTTGAACAGGGATATGACATGACGAAGGAGCCTATTCCCATATATCCATGTCAGCATTATCTTATGGGCGGCATAAATGTAAATCAGCAGTCGGAAACATCTATAAAAAATCTCTTTGCCTGCGGTGAATGCTCACATACAGGCGTACACGGAAACAATCGTCTGGCAAGCAATTCCCTGCTGGAGGCACTTGTTTTCTCACATCAGGCGGCGCTGACTATTTCCGAGAGGCTTCACGAATGCACTGACGACTTTGAGGAGGCAGTATTTCCGGAAAGAGAGGACGCTGTACCCATGCCGGCAGGATTCCGCACGAAAATACGTCATATTATGCAGGAAAGCTGTTTTGTTATTCCGGATACTTCAAAAATTCTTGAGGGATTCGAGCGTATTCGTGAGATACGCCGCACTCTTATGACAGAAAATTACATAATTGACAGCAATTACGTTGAGGCGTGTTCACTTGCAGAAGTTGGCTACCTCATTTTAAAGGAAGTTATATAAAAGGAGAAAAATATGCTGCTTCAGAATTTTTATATTGACAGGATAATAACCACTGCCCTTGAAGAGGACATTCACTATGTAGATGTGGCTTCTGATTATCTTCTTGATGACAGTCACAGATCGAAGGCATATTACGTTGCCAAGGACGACGGCATTCTCTGCGGAATATCCATTGCAAAGCGTGTTTTTGAGCTTGTAGGCGGAGAATTTGAAATGGAGATACTAATTGAAGACGGTTCTCACGTTAAAAAAGGTGACATCATCGCAAAAATGCATGGCTCTACACGCACACTTCTGAAGGGTGAACGCACTGCCCTCAACATTCTCCAGCACATGAGCGGTATTGCAACAGCAACACGCAGATGCGTTGACCTTGTGGAAGGCACAAACGCAAAGATAACTGACACAAGAAAGACTCTGCCGGGACTCAGACAGCTTCAGAAGTATGCTGTAACGGTAGGCGGCGGAAGGAATCACCGCTACAATCTTTCAGACGGTGCAATGCTGAAGGACAATCACATTGACGCATACGGCAGCATAACCGGCGCTGTAAATGCTCTTCGTGAAAAGATCGGTCATATGGTGAAAATCGAGGTTGAGGTAAGAAATCTTGAAGAGCTGCGTGAAGCTCTTGAGGTTAAGACTGAGATCATCATGCTTGACAATATGAGCTGTGAGGATATGAAAAAGGCTGTTGAGATCACTGCAGGACGTGCATTGCTGGAGGCTTCCGGCAACGTTACAGAAGCCAATATCAGAGAGATTGCAGAAACGGGAGTTGACATTATTTCACTGGGAGCCCTTACACATTCTGTAAAATGCTTTGATATTTCTATGAAAATAGAAAAATAAACAGAAAAATTTTAAAAAAACTCTTGCAATCCCTGTTTTATTGTGCTATAATAATTAGGAATATTATATATTGAAGGAGGAGAAACAAATGACTACTATGGAACTCGTCATCGGCGGTGCGATCCTTCTGGTTTCCCTGATCATTACAATCATTTGTCTTATGCAGGAACAGAAGCCCCAGAATGCTACATCTGCTCTGACCGGTGCAACCAATGATTCTTTCTATGACAAGAACAGAGGCAGAACCAAGGAAGCCAGACTTAAAAAGATCACTACTGTTCTGACTGTCTTATTCTTTATCATGATTTTATTCATGGATATTGTAATGCCGCTGATCAACAAATAAAACAAAGAGTTCCTGTGATTCATCCCATTTGTTTCACAGGAATTTTTTTAACCGGATCACTGAGAAAAAAAGAGAGATTATGAAAATGAATGAGAAAAAAACAAACATTCCACAGGAGCTTGTTGAAAGCTACACAAGAAAAATTTTAAAGGCTCTGGAAAAGGCAGGAGCTAAGTGCCTTGAAAAAAAGGAACTGGAAGCTAAATGCAAGATCAGCAAGGGCAGTCCTGCCGCCTATAACGCCGCACTTAAAGAGCTTTTGCGTTCCGGCGATGTCTGCGTAAGAAAAAAGGGATACGGACTTTCACGGATATTCGGTCTGTACAGCGCTGTAGTTGTAAGGCTCAGCGGTACCTTCGGCTTTGTAAGACCTGAACTTGATGATGAGGAAGACGTATTCATTCCGGGAAAATTCCTCCTCGGCGCAATGCCCGGCGACAGGGTGCTTTATAAAAATATTCCCTCCAGAAGCGGAAAACCGGAGGGTGAAGTTACAGATATAATCGAAGAGGCTGACAGCCGCATTACCGGCAAAATCATTTCAGATGATGGCATTCTCTGCCTTCTGCCGGATACTATGTCCAGAACTCCAATACGCATAAACCGCAGACAGAGCGTTGAGTACAGCGAGGGTGACAAGGTTCTGGCTGAGATCTGCATTCGTGGCAAAAGACACGCTGAGCATATGGCAAAGGTGATTTTCAGCTTCGGCAGTGCGGAAACGGCTCAGTCCTGCGCCAAGGCTATGACTGCTCTTCATGGTGTAACAGAGGAGTTTTCTCCGGAGGCTCTGGAGGAGGCTTCGAATGTTCCACGTGGAACAATTTTAACAGAAGAAGAGCTGTCACGCAGGCTTGATTTGCGCAGTGTGCCTGTATTTACTATTGACAGTGCATATTCAAAGGATCTGGACGACGCTGTTTCCATTGAAAAAACTGAAAAAGGCTACAAGCTGGGTGTGCATATCGCAGATGTTTCCCACTATGTACGCCCGAAATCTCCTCTTGATATGGACGCAATAAGCCGTGGTACCAGCGTTTATTATGCGGATAAGGTTATTCCCATGCTGCCGAAGGAGCTTTCAAACGGCATATGTTCTCTTAATCCTGATGAGGAAAGATTCGCATTTTCCGCCCTTATGGAACTTGATGAACGGGGCGAAATCATAAAATACGACTTCAGAAAAACTATTATCCGTTCCCGTGTAAAGGGCGTTTACAAGGAAGTCAACAAAATTCTTGCAGGTGAAGCAGATGAATTTCTGAAACTGAAATATGCAGAGGTGATTCACATGATACCCGTTATGAATGAGCTTTGCGATGTGAGAATCCGGGAACGTGACAAACGAGGCGCTCCGGAAATTGAAACTACGGAAAGCGAGCTTGTTCTTAATGAACAGGGCGTCTGCATTGACGTAAAAGCCAGAACCAGAGGAAAGAGCGAGTGCATTATTGAGGAAATGATGCTTCTGGCAAACGAGGCTTCTGCAAAATTTGCAGCGGAAAAGGAGCTTCCCTTTGTGTACAGAGTCCATGAGAAACCCTCCATGGAGAAAATTGAGAATCTGGAACAGGTGCTTCTGCGTTTAGGCGTAAATATTCCGGATTTCTCAGATGTTAAGCCGGTTCATCTGGCGCAGATACTGAAAAATGCAAAGGATACCCCTGCATATCCTGTCATTAATGTAATGGTGCTGCGTTCCATGGCAAAGGCAGCCTACGACACACAACCTCTGGGCCACTTCGGTCTTGCTCTTGCAGATTATGCCCACTTCACATCTCCTATAAGACGTTATCCCGACCTTGCAATTCACCGTATAATGAGCTATTACTGCGAATGCAGAAATTCTCAGAAGGTCGGCAAACGATACAAGGCATTCGTCACCGAAGCCGCTAAAGCCTCCAGTGACGCAGAGGTAAAGGCAGTTATGCTGGAACGTGACTGCGAGGATTGCTACAAAGCCGAGTATATGCAGCAGCATTTAGGCGAGGAGTTTGAAGGCATCGTTTCCGGTATATGCGATTTCGGATTCTACGTTCAGCTGCCTAATTCCGTTGAAGGCATGGTTCATGTGAGAACCCTTCCCGAAGACAGCGAATGGTATAATGACGAGAGCATTTCATTTAAGGAGGTACTGGGCGACAGAGAATACCGCCTTGGAAACACCGTAAAAGTGAAATGCGTGAAAACCGACGTCAACAGCGGAAATATTGATTTCGAGCTGAGCAAATAAAAACTATGTGAAATACAGGTGTAAATATATGGAAACACTTGCTTTTTTCCGCTGACTGCATTATAATAAGTAAGGGTACGTTTTGTTTATACGACTCAGAAAGGATAAGATTTATGAAAAATAAAAAAACATTCAGAAAAACTGCGGCAGTCTTTGCGTCAGTTATCGCAGCCGCACTTCCCATGTGCAGCGGTATGACTGCTTCCGCTACTACAGTAGGCGACGTTATTGCTGCGGCTTATGCGGCAGGCTGGCCGGACTGGATGATTCAGCAGGCTATCAATACCTACTCCGGAGGAAATTATACCTCCGAACAGTGCGACAAGGCAATTTCCATGATCTATCAGTATAACGAAGAAGCAGGCAAAAAGATTGAAGAACAGCTGGGCATAAAGCCCCCGGCTGCTACTACTGCTCCTCCGGAAAAGGAAAATAACAGCTCCACAACTACCACTGTAACCACAGGCCGCAAGTCAGATAAAGAATTTATAGACGCCTCTCTGGAGGAAAAGAAAAATTACCTCAACTCCATGACCGAAAAGGAAAAGCAGGAGTTCATAAATTCCATGACCCAAAGCGAACGCAACAGCATTCTGAAACAGCTCAGTGCCTCAGATAAAGCGGAGCTTCTGGCAAACTTTATTGACGTAGGCAATGAATTCGGCATAAGCTTCAATATTGACGAAGTGTCCGGCGACAATCTGGTGGTAAGCGCAGTTGACGAAAACGGCAAACTGGTTAATGTTACCTCCATGAGCGTGACAGTTGACCCCACAGGCCATTCCTATACTGTTCCGATTGTTGTATCCGGCGGAATGCTCCTTCTGTCCGCAGGCGGTATTGCACTTATCACTAAGTCAAAGAAAAATAAAGAGTAAAGGAAATGTTTATGAACAGCAAGGATAAGACAAAAGACAGTCAGCAGTATATGGGCAGAACTGTACAGATAATTCTGCCGCTGCTCATACTGGTATTGTGTATAGGCATTGCAATTCCCGTGCTGATAAGACCATATGAAAAGCTTTCAGCCTTTACAAATATTGCCTTTATGGATAATATGAAAAATCCTCCTGCCGGAAGCGGTCTGGAAATCGTGAACAATGAGATCAGCACAACCCACAGCGGCGAAACCTTCACAGAAGGAGAAGTCGTGATCCCGGTGTTCGGAGAACAGTATGCCATGCTTGAAATAGAGTCAATAGACCTTTCCGTGCCTGTGTACTGGGGCAGTAATGCGGAACTTCTGGAAATCGGCGCAGTGCAGACAACTTCTTCCACTGCAGCAGGTTCAGGCGGCAATGCGGTAATAGACGCCCACGTGAATACCTTCTTCAATGAACTCCATAAAGTAAAAAAAGGCGACAAAGTCACCCTCTATACAAACTACGGCAGATTTACTTATGAAGTTTCTGAAAAGATAGAATTCGACGCCGACGATAAGAAATATATTCTGCCTGCAAAGGAAGAAAAACTAACTCTCTATACCTGCGAAATGCAGGTTTTCGGCTCCTCCAAAAAACGTACAGGCGTTGTATGCAAGCCTGTGGAAATGGTTTACTATAATCAGAAGGAGGCAGAATAATGACCAGAGGCTATACCATAAGCAGAATAATTCTTACAGTGCTGATGTCCTTCTGCATCGCAGGATACATTCTCTCCTCATCAGCTGATGCTTTGCTCAGTCTGCCCGGAATTTATACGGATATTATCCGTGAGGAAAAACTGGCTGAAAAGGCATACACTGCATTGGAAAACGACTTCAAAAACCAGTATAATACAACAGCAGTTCCTCCGGAAGTCTATATGGACGCCATATCCGAAGAATGGCTCCAGGAGTCCATGTGCATAAGCATTGAAAACAATATCAAATTATTAAACGGTAAAGATGAAACGGCAGAAATCGATTTCACAGCACTGGAAGAAAACATAAAAGCATTTTTCTATGAATATGCAGAATCCATAAACTACAAACCCGATGAAGCTTTTGAGGAAAAGCTCAGCGAAACAATAACCAATGCGGAAACAAAAATTCAGCAGCGAATGGATGCCTTCTATCTGAATACCCTCAAAGAAAACGGCGCTCTTGACAAGATAAGCAGATATATGCCGCTTATCAATATTCTTAGCTGGGTAACCTTCGGAGCTTCTATGGCATTTATCTTCCTGCTTGTATTCCTTGAAAGGAACAGAGGATTCAGACGGCTCTACTGGTCCGGAACAGGCTTCTTCTGCGGAAGCGCCCTTACAGCAATTCCCATGATATATCTTCTCATATCCGGCACAGCAAACCGTTTTGCAGTAAAGGATCCGGTGGTTTATACCGCAGTAACAGAACTTATTGATTCCGGTATTTCACGCATTCTCTTTAAATCAGCCTTCTTCGGCATAACAGGCATTGTGCTTAT
>JAQXHO010000077.1 GCA_029007315.1 Oscillospiraceae bacterium | reverse complement strand
CGCCTGTTTTACTGATAATAAAATCATTGATCTTATCAGCAAATTTCTTTGCGTCAGCATTTCCGTTTACGAGGTAGTCCATACTGATACGCCATGGTGTACGGCAGGCATTGTAATAGAAATTTCCGTCATTTTCACTTTCAAGAAAATTGGCAGGCGCCGGGATAAATTCTCCGGTACTGCTTTCTTTAATGATAAAATCAGGCAGAATTCCCGTGCCATATTCATCAGTTATTTTATTAATGATACTGTAGGTATTCTCATAGAGTGTAAGCCAGCGTTTATCTCCCGACGCCTCTGCAAATACAGGCATATACTGCATTATAAAATCCGATGAGCGTGTAGCAGAATAATACTTATCCTCCTTATCCGACGTATACACCCAGTCACCAAGCCAGAGTATCCAGTCATTCTGATTGACTTCATATGTCATTATGTCATTAATGATATCCACTGCTGCCTGCCTGTAATTGATATCACCATCACTGCCCCAGATATTGTCTGCCATAAGCAGTGCATAGGCAATATCCATATCACCGTCTGTTGCTGAATCCGAACCGGAGGAGTTTATTATTGCGCTGCCATTATCGGACTGCTGCCACGCCATAAGATTCGGTCCTATTTCGCTTAAATGAGCTCTGTAGTAACGGTACATTCCGTCAAAAATATCTTTTGATTCGCTGTCATACTCTGACATAGACGAAGCAATGAGCATCCCATAGCCATGTGCTTCAGAAACAGTTACCGGAACCTCACTGCCGGCTTCGGTATAGGTTTTATCACCATAAAACACATAATACTGTGTTTCATCTTTTACATAGGTATTCTGAGCGATATATTTTTCTTTCCAGTAACTGTAAAAATTCACCGTTTCATCGGAAAGTGTATTCACATTCACAGCATTCGCCTTTGCTGCAGGTAAAACTGAAAAAATACCGGTAATGAG
The DNA here is from genome assembly GCA_029007315.1 of Oscillospiraceae bacterium. Lineage (GTDB taxonomy): Bacteria > Bacillota > Clostridia > Oscillospirales > Ruminococcaceae > Ruminococcus_C. Next base: position 11,267 of record JAQXHO010000077.1, on the reverse strand, counting down.
TGCAGAAGCCGAAACGATAAAGGCGGTGATTTTTCTTAAAATTTTCATAGCTTTTCCTCCATTTCTAAGGATATACCGAACAAAGGATGTGCGGTATTGATTTGCATTTTCAAAATATCATCCCATACAGGGTTTATTCCTGCTTTATTCACAAGCAAATCATAAACATACTGCATATGTCAAGCAGACGTTTTTTAGCTAAAACACATAATGCACTGCATCATATTATCTTATATCAGACAAAATTATCCCTCCTGCTTCACTTCATTGCAGGAGGGAATAATCCTTTGTATGGTTTTGGCTGTATAACCTGCCTTTATTATTATATTAGATCAATGTCAATATTGAAATCCGGTCTGAATGAAGGTGAATCCTCAGATTCAATAAAAGGTGAAGCCATTATAGGCGTTTCCTTTACGGCAGGCAGCGGCGTAGGCTTTCCGGCAGCATTTTCATTTTCGTCAGCTGTCTGAATTGTAACGCTTTTGTATATTTCATCAGCTGTTGTTTCTTTCGGTTCGTTTGTCTGCTGTTCAATTTCAGCCTCTACAGGAGCATTTTCCTCTTCCTTTTCATGCAAGGCCGCTTCCTCAGCTTTTGCTTCATTCTCATTAAGAACAGGTGTAATAAGACTTGCAAATTCCGGAATTATTTCCTCAGCGGATTCGGGTTCATTATTTTCTGCCGCTGCTTCCTCTGCTTCAAATACAGCGGATTCTGTTTCGGAAATTTCTGTTTCAGTTTCGGTTTTCTGCTGTTCTTCACAGGAAGGAGTTTCTTCCTCTTCTTCAGTCTGTTCCTCTGTGTAAGGCTCATCAGCAAGAGATTCCACAGCCTGTTCCAATGTACGTGCTGCTTCCATTGCAGCCTGCTGCTTTGCAAGCTTCTGCTGGTAAAGTTCCTCTTCATGCTGTTCAGCGGCAGCAAGTGCAGCCGGTGTAACAATCAGAATATCCGGCATCATCACATGATTTTCCGGTATTTCCAGGACATCAAGCTTAAATTCACCGCTAAGAATTGTAACATAGATGGTATGCTCACCCGGAGGCAGCTGTTCAATTACAAAGCAAGCCTGTCTGGGACCGCAGTAAGATACAAAATGCTCATCATAAACCGTTTCACCGTCTATCTCCACATTGAAGATAGCGTCTTCAGCAGTACCTATAACCGCAATGCCTGTACCTGTAAATTTAGATGAAAATGCAGCACCGGGCAGTGCCTTCATTGAAGTACGGTTGTAGAATGTGTATTTTTCATTAGGGCAGACTTCCCAGAATTCATTATAGAATATACCCTCTGTAAAGCAGTCGCAGCGGCGCACATAAAGAGGAAGAATAGGCATCGGCGTAACTTCCAGATTCTTGAATGTATTCATTTCATAAGCGCTTAAAAGACTTATACGTCCGGAATTCACAATGCACTGAGGTCGATAGCTTGAAATCATGTTTCCGTCGATAAAGAACAGAATGGAATCACCCAGAACCAGAAGCTTGAGTCTGTGCCATTCCTTGCCGGGAATACGTCTGAGTCTTCCTTCAGCTGCAACAGAATCCATATCCAGCAGCTTCCATGTACCGTTGGCATAAAGCAATGCACTGTAACCGCATCTTGAAGTAATTTCGCAGCTTACTGCGGAATTATAGCGAATTCCCAGACCGGCATAATTGTCCGGACTCATATTGTCAAGGCGTACATCTATTTCAGCGCTGTAGCTTCTCCAGCGGTCATCGCCAAGAGATGTTACAGGTTCAGGGGTGCTTCTGAAACGCCAGTTTACAGGTATATTTGATTTAGTAATGCGCTGACATAAGATATCCCCGTCCTGATCGGAATGCACAAGCTCAAATGCACCGCCCTGGTCAGTGGTAAATCTCGGTGAACAGCCACGTACCATGATTTCCTCCGGACGATAATTGAAATCGTCCTCATATGGAAGCGCAAGTCTTTCAGACTTAGGCGGATTTCTGCGGAATGTTTCCGTACCTGCAACCCATTCAGTATCAAGGGTTGTTACTGTCATAATTGACTTCGGCGGCACTTTGATAAGATATGTTTCACCGGTTCTGTGGCTGGGACGTATTGCTTTTCCACGGACAAACCAGTTTGCATCATATTTCTGTCCCGGTTTCGGACCGGAGGTTACAACAGTTGACAGAATCTTATTGTCAAACGCCATATCTTTTACAAGAACAGAATATACACGGGGTTCACTGTCCTCATTTGTAAAGTGCATGGTCATTTCACTGCGGTCAGGTGATACAAGCGTCATAAAATTATTGCTTGTATTGGTTATGTAATGGTTTTCTTCGCCGTCACCGTAGCAGGCGCCGTTTACAAACATCCAGCCCTTTGGTGAAAATCTGCCCCAGTGCATTGCCATCCAGAATCCGCTGTCAAGGCGGTAATTGCCTGACCAGGGTTCCCATGCACTTATAAGCTGTCTTGGAGCATTGCAGGAACCGTCATAATATGAAGAAATTGCAGGTGCAAATTCATACATACACATTTTTCCGTTATAATAGCTGTTGATAATGCGGTTAGCAACGTCAATAGCGCCGTCTTTTCCCGTAATGCCGCAGCCGTCAGCCTGTACAGTCAGATGAGAAAGATTGCAGGGCGGTGCACCTTCACTGTACCAGATTTCCTTTCCGTATGCTTCATTAAGAAGATTTGTATAGGAATCGCCGTATGTATTGTAATGGAGTCCTATAACGTCCACTGCATTTCTCAGCTTAAAGTTTTCCACCATCTGAGCCGCAATATTGCGTGTTCCTGCTTCATCTGACGCAACCAGTTTTATTTTTCGGAAATCATAAGGAGGGTCCTGTTCATTGTCAAGACGTGCCCTCAGGTAAAGAATCCATGTTTCATCGGCAGAATCTGTTTCATTTGAATCTGCGCTTATGAAATCAAATTTCAGACCATACACACGGTATGCTTCAAGAAGAGTATCACGATACCATGAATATCTTGCCTCAAATCCCTGCTGCTGACTGAATGAAAACGCTCTTGTAACCCATGCCGGTTCGCTCCAGCGAAGGAGATCAAGCGTAATATCCGGATTTATTGCCTTTGCGTCAGCTGCAAACTGAAATCCCGCACCTCTTGTAACGTCTGCCGGTTCTTCCATAGAACGTTTTGTTGCCGGTTCTGTACCGGAAGATGAATTCACATCGGCACCAAGTTCAACTTTGATATGACGCAGGCAAACTCCGTAGTCCTTCTGAAAAAGAAGGCGCATCATTTCCTCGTATTCCTTAGGGTGCAGAGCCTTGTAATCCAAAAGCAGTCTTGATGTATTTGATGAAGTAATACATCCCAGTCCTCTGTACCATGCGGCAGGATTTTCGTTAGCCTGCATACCATCGGCAACTATTTCCATGGAAACATATTTTGACTTTGAAAATCTTTCGTTATATGCCATTTTTCGGTATTCCTTTCTTACGAATTTATATCATTATCCCGGGTTATCCCTGCGATAAGGAATTTTATTTTCTTACCCATTTCATCAAACATTTTTTCATGCTCTGTCATAAAGCTTTCTATTCCCTTTTCCCTGTGAAGGTCATATGTTTTAAACTTTATCTCAAATCCCGCTTCTTCAAAATACAGAAGAGAATCCTCAAACAAAAGATCGTCGTCTGTTTTAAACCATATTTCTCCGTCGAGTATATCCTTATACTGAACAAGCTGTCTTATGTGAGTAAGCCTTCTTTTATTATGCTTCGGACGAGGCCAGGGATTGCAGAAGTTTATATATATCCTGTCTACCCTGTCCTTTTCTGAAAAGAAATCAGAGAAAAGCATGAGATTGCAGTTAAATATTCTGATATTATCAGTTTTAAGATTTTTTTCCTCATATGCAGCCTCGATCTTGCGTTTTGCAAGAACCAGCATTTCATTTTTTATATCAATAGCTATGTAATTATACTCACTGTGAGCAGGGGCTTCCTGAGAAATAAATCCGCCTTTGCCGCAGCCAAGCTCCAGTCTTAAAGGCTTCTTATCCGGGAAAAGTCCGTTCCATTCTCCTCTGTGTTCTTTTGGCTGACATACATAAAACGGACAGGATTCGAGTTCCGGTTTTGCCCATGGTTTATGGCGTATGCGCATATTTGCGTCTTCCTTTCCGAAAAATAGCTTTAGCAGGCACAAAAGCCTGTTTTTTAAATAATGCTTTTCACTTATTATACCATAAAATCAGAAAAAAACAAAGGGGTATTACAAAAAAATACTGAATTTTTTTTATAGTTTTTTTAAGCAGTTTATACGAAAACAAAAAGACTGCCGCATTTCACTGCGGCAGTTCGGTCTGTCAGAGCTTTATCAGAAGCTCACGTTTTGTCTTTGAATATTCCCGTGTTTCAACTCCTGCATGGTGAAACATCATCATAGCAGCCTTTGTGTTATCAGCGACCGCATACTTATTGTCGCAGTAGATAACCTCTTTTATTCCGCTTTGAATAATTGCCTTAGCACATTCATTGCATGGATAGAGCGTAACATAAAGTCTGCATCCCTTCAGACTTCCGGCATTGCGGTTAAGGATCGCATTGAGTTCAGCATGGCATACATAAGCATACTTTGTATCAAGAAATCCGCCTTCTCTTTCCCAGGGCATATCGTCATCATCACAGCCAATGGGCATTCCGTTATATCCCACTGCAACTATTTTATTTTCAGAATTTACTATGCAGGCACCCACCTGAGTGTTATTGTCCTTGCTTCGCTGGGCAGAAAGCATTGCAATACCCATGAAATATTCATCCCATGAAAGGTAATCTGTTCTTTTCATGGATATCAGCCCTTGTCACCCGGGAATTTTGAAATAGTTCCGCTTAGGTATTCTTTATAGAGAACCATATCGAAAACATTGACCCTGCCGTCAGCATTTACGTCTGCGGACGCTTTATCTATGCTGTTTCCCTTAACATTTGCCACATATTTTGTAACTTTTACAAGATCAGCAACAGTAACCTTCTTATCTCCTGTAACATCGCCGAGAACGCTGTTACCAGAAGGAGTTGTGGGGTTAGTAGGATCATCAGGATCATCTGTAACAGTACCTGAGGTCTTTGTTCCGCCGTTTATATTGCTTCCTTCAGTAGAAGAATAGCTGCTGTAGAATTCATTCAGTGAAAGACCTGTGCCGTTTTCGCCAAGCGGAATCTGGTGGTCAAGACCAATATATTTACCGGAATCAGATGTCTGCCACAAAGATTTTTCAAAGAGTGAATACTTATTGTCATCCCATACCTTGAAGCTGCTGTCAAGGAGTCCGCCTGTATCGCCGGAGTTGGGATTCAGACACCAGAATGTGTGATTGATGTGATTTTCAACCATATAATCACGGAGAAGCTCCATCCATTTCTGGTTTTTGCCGTCGTCCATATGTCCGCCCCATTCGCCGATAAGCAGCGGAGCGATATCCTCAGCGTTTACATACGCCCATGTATCGTACCAGTAATCATCAAGGAGAGTCTGTGTTGTGAAATCCTTGTCAAACCATGTCTGAGCATATACTGAAGGGCCGTAGTCATGAGGTGAGTATACGATCTGACTGTTCATTGAAGCAGAACCGAAATCTACCGGATAATCCCTTACACCACGAAGATTTCCGCCCCACCATCCGCCGTGCCATGGTGACTGTGACGCAGGAGCATTCCACAGGTCGGGCGTATCGTAGGTATTGCCGTTTTCTGTCTTGGGATACTGCTCAACACCTTCTATAAGAATAAGTGCATTCGGATTTACTTCAAGAATAGACTTTCCGCAGACAGTAGCAGCATAAGCCCAGTTGTTTTCATCTGTAGAGCCGTCCCATTTTGCCATATCCTCAGGACAGCTTGAGCCGGAGTAGCCACGCTTGCCGTGAGGCTCATTCTTGAGGTCATATGCAATAAGCGTATCATCATTCTTATACTGGTCAGCAAGCCATACCAGTGACTCTATCCACATCTCGGTAGTAACCTTTGTACCGTCTGCTGTAATTGCCATGTTGTCAGCGTCAGCAGCAGCAGGCTCATGATACCACAGATTGTAGTTATGACCTGAGTTATGTGACGCAGGACTGTGAACGTCAACTATACACTTGATACCGTATCTCTTCATTTTCTGGAGAAGCACCTTGAAGACGCCCCAGCTGTCCATAGTTTCTCCGTCTGTATCTACGAAATCCGGATTGAATGAGTAATCCGGGCTGTTTGCAGCATTAAAACCTACGCATTCAAGCGGAGTACCGTTCATCCATGACATAAGAAGCTCAGTAGAAACAGGAATACGTATGCAGTTGATACCATGGTCAGCAACAGAAGACAGAAGCTCATCAGCGTCTGCACTCCAAAGACCATGAGGAAAATTCTCTGTACAGTTAAAGCCGAACCAGTTTGCACCTGTCAGCCAAACCTGATTTCCGTTTTTGTCATAAAGCTTGCTGCCTTCAGCGTGAAGCCAGTCATCACCTGAAGCACCGGCTGCCTCAGCATTCATATTGGGAACACTTGCCGAAAATGCAGAAGCGGTCATTAAGCCTGCCATCATCAGACCAAGTATTTTTTTGTATAGTTTCATGCGATTATACCCCCTTTACCTTTCCATTTTTTAATTTCTTTCGCAACATACCTATACATCTTATATTATATAATTATTTTCCTGTCTTGTCAATAGCCGGAAGCAACATTTTCGCCTGAAAACTTTGAAAAAAACCCGCTGCGAGTCACTCACAGCGGGTTCATAGCAATTTACTCCTTGGAAATAACAATTGCAGCAGTTTTATATATACTGTTGGCAGGAACCACGCCTCGCACCGCTGAAAGTGGATAAATATTGGAATGCGCTCCGATAACAGTTCCCGGATTCAGTACGCTGTTGCAGCCAACTTCCACATAATCGCCAAGCATTGCGCCCATTTTCTTCAGACCTGTATGAATTTCCTCTTCACCGTTTCTGATAACTACCGGCGTTTTATCGGACTTGACATTTGAGGTAATGGAGCCTGCACCCATATGGGATCTGTAGCCAAGAATGCTGTCGCCCACATAATTATAATGCGGGGTCTGCACATTATCAAAGAGAATTACATTTTTAAGCTCAGCAGAATTTCCTACAACACAGTTATCACCCACAAGAGCGCTTCCTCTTATAAATGCACAGTGACGGACTTCCGTATACGCACCAATTATACAAGGCGCACCGATAAATGCTGTTGGAAATACAGTTGCCTTTTTATGTATCCATATGCCTTCAGCAGGATTATCGTATTCATCCGGCGAAAGAGTCTTTCCGATCTCTGTTATCATGTCGCTTATTCCGGAAAGTGCTTCCCAAGGATAAGTAAATTTTCCAAGATATTCTCCTGCAAGAGTATGTTCCAGAGAATACAGTTCTGAAATTTTAATGTTATTCATACAAACTCCTTATTTATGTCGTTTATAACGGCTTATTTTTTCCAATAGATATATTATCACACTTATATCATTTTGTCAAGAGTCTGTGAACAACGAAAAAACCTGCGTTTGAAACGCAGGCATTTTCGTTTTGTGAAAGGGAAAATATCTATGAAAATCTGATATGTTCGTGTATTTATTCGCCGAGATGCCAGATATCTCTGTTGTACTCAGCAATAGTTCTGTCGGAGGAAAAATATCCTGCCTTACTGATATTTATGAGCATTTTCTTTGCCCATTCCATTCTGTTTTCGTAATCTCTGAAGGCAAGCTCTTTCTTTTCAATATAATCCTCAAAGTCAGGGAATGTCATGAACCAGTCCTTGCCTATAAGTTCTTTTTTCAGTCTTTCCAGATGTTCCTTGCTGCCGACTGCAAGAATCTCTTCACTTGTAATAAAGTCAACTGCCGCCTTGATATCTTCATTATTTTCATAGTAAGATGAAGCGTCATAGCTTGCGTCTGCATAACGCTTTACAACAGTTTCACTGGAATCACCGAAAATATAAATGTTTTCATCACCCACAAGCTCATGGATCTCAACGTTAGCTCCGTCCTCTGTACCAAGAGTAACAGCACCGTTCAGCATGAACTTCATATTTCCTGTACCGGAAGCTTCCTTTGAAGCAAGTGATATCTGTTCTGAAATATCGCAGGCAGGAATCAGATGCTCTGCATTTGTAACGTTGTAATTTTCAACCATGATAACATTCAGATATGGACTTACTTCCGGATCATTATTTATAACTTCCTGGAGGCAAAGTATCAGATGAATGATATCCTGAGCAATTACATATGCAGGAGCTGCCTTTGCACCGAAGATTGCTGTTATAGGTGTGGAGGGTTTTTTGCCTGCCTTGATTTCAAGGTACTTGTGAATGATATACAGTGCATTCAGCTGCTGACGCTTGTATTCATGAAGTCTTTTTATCTGGATATCGAAGACAGAATCGGGATTTATTTCAAGGTTCTGCGTCTTCTTCAGATAGCTGCAAAGATCTTTTTTGCAGTCAGCCTTTATTTCAAGCAGTCTTCCCAGAACCTTTTCATCATCTGCAAAGGCAGAAAGCTTTTCAAGCTCCATAGCGTCCTTCTTGAATCCGTCGCCGATAAGTGATGTTATAAAATCTGTAAGCTCCGGATTGCAGTGAAGCAGCCACCGGCGGAAGGTTATGCCGTTTGTCTTGTTGTTGAATTTGTCGGGATAAACCTTATAAAAATCTGCCAGTTCCGTTTCCTTGAGAATATCTGTATGGAGTGAAGCAACACCGTTTACACTGTAGGAATAGTGAATGCAGATATGAGCCATATGAACACGGTCATCTCTGTCAATGATAGCCAGCTTTTCTCCTTCGAACTTTCTGCGGACTTTATCATCAAGGATCTCAATGATCGGAACAAGCTGAGGTACAGCCTTCTGCAGATAGGAGATTGGCCATTTTTCAAGAGCCTCTGCAAGAATGGTGTGATTCGTATAAGCGCAGGTACGGCTTACAATATCAATTGCCTCATCAAGTTCAATGCCACGTTCACAGAGAAGTCTTATAAGCTCCGGTATAACCATAGTAGGATGAGTGTCGTTTATCTGAATGGAGGCATAATCCGGCAGGTCGTGAAGATTGGAGCCTTTTGCAATACATTCATCAAGAATAAGCTGGGCACCGCTGCTTACCATAAAGTACTGCTGATATACACGCAGCAGTCTGCCTGCTTCGTCGCTGTCATCGGGATAAAGGAAAAGCGTAAGATTTTTCTCAATATCGCTTTTGTCAAAATCAATGCCCTTTTCAACGATAGACTCATCCACAGTTTCTATATCAAACAGATGAAGCTTATTTGTATAGCTGTCATAGCCTGTAACGTCAATATCGTAAAGCCTTGACTTAACTGTATATCCACGGAATTTTACATCATATGTTTTATCTGTCTTTGTAAGCCAGCTGTTTTCCTCGATCCATGGATTAGGTTCTTCAGTCTGGAGATTTTTTTCAAACTTCTGTCTGAAAAGTCCATAATGATAATTAAGACCTATTCCGGCACCATTCAGACCCAGAGTGGCTATAGAATCAAGGAAGCAGGCAGCAAGTCTGCCAAGTCCTCCGTTGCCCAGCGAAGGCTCCGGTTCAACTTCCTCAATCTCGCAGATATCTTTGCCGTTTTCTGCAAGGAATGTCTTCACTTCATCATAAAGGCCAAGGTTTATAAGATTATTTGAAAGCAGTTTGCCGATAAGAAATTCTGCTGATATATAATAAATCTTCTTCTTGCCGCCTGGTGCAGTCTTTTCCCTGGCAGCAGCCTTGACCATATCAAGAAGACCGTAATATATTTCTTCGTTTGTGCAGTCCTTAACAGATCTGCCGTATTTTTCATTCAGTATACTCTGTAAATTCATAGTATCTGTCCTTTCACATTGTTCCTCATATACTTTTCGTTCTTATATTGTTATTATACTATGTTTTATACATTTTTTCTTGCATAATAAAGCTGTATATTTGCACAATACTATCATAATTTCTGAAAATTCACAAAAATCGCCTTGAATATCAGTACAGAACAAGCTATACTACAGATAGTATAATACACAAGGAGGATAAAATGAACGTCTGTCAGTATGAAACTTATCACGAAAACAAATCCCATGTGACGCCTGATTTTCCGTATAACACATACCTTTGCTCAATACCTCTTGATTTTCCGGAGGTTGCTACTCACTGGCACGGTGAAGCAGAGATAATTGTAATTAAAAAAGGCAGAGGAATAGTAGAAATAGATCTTAAATCATATGACGCTGATGAAGGAAGTATGCTTCTTATCCTTCCCGGACAGCTTCATTCAATAAAACAAAAACCCGGATTTATCATGGAATATGAAAATATCCTGTTTGAACCGGATTTTCTTGGCACGGAAACTGCAGATCTCTGCGGAAATCTTTTAAAACCTCTTTTTGAGGGAAACATCTCCCACAGTCCCAAGCTTGACAGGAATCTGCCGTATTACGAAGAAGCGTCAGAATATATCAGAAAAATCGACAGCCTGTGTAGTGAAAAAAAATACGGCTATCAGCTTGGTGTAAAGGGACTTCTGTTCTCATTCTTTCATCTTATTGTTGCAAATCATACCAAAGCTTCATACCATTCCTCTCATGGACGTTCTGTAGAAAAAGTAAAGCTTATTTTATCATATATAAGTGAAAATTATACACGCAAAATCACAACGCAGGAAGCTGCGGACATATGCTATTACAGCAATTCTCATTTCATGAAGTTCTTTAAAAGCGCAATGGGAGAGGGTTTTACTCAGTATCTTAATAATTACCGGCTCAGAATTGCAGCTCAGCTTCTGTTGTCATCTGATGACAATATTATTAATATAGCTGAAAAAACCGGCTTTGAAAATCTGTCCTACTTCAACCGCTGTTTTAAAAAAAGCTTTGGCATAACTCCGGGTCAGTACAGAAGGAACCATGGGAAAAAACAAGGCAATATCGCATAAATACTGCCGATGTGATACATTGTTCTAATTATATCGCTTCCGCAATGCAGAAATGGCACGTTTTTCAAGGCGGGAAACATACGACCGTGAAATACCCATTTTTCTCGCAATTTCACGCTGAGTAAGAGGGACTGTCCCGTACAGCCCATACCTTGCCACGAGTATTTCTTTTTCTCTCTGATCCGAAAGCTCCTCAACATAACTGTAAAGCTGTCTTGTCTGCATTCTTTTATCAACAATTTCATCAAGATTGCTGCCGTCATCGATCACATCAAGAAGGGTAAGCTGATTGCCGTCCTTGTCTGTTTCCAGCGTATCACCCATATA
>JAQXHO010000076.1 GCA_029007315.1 Oscillospiraceae bacterium | reverse complement strand
TTTAGTCTTTCATCTGTAGGAAGTGCGCTGCCGCCGTCGCTGTTGTCCTCAAGGTCTATGACCGTTCTGCCGAAAAGTTCGCTGTAATCTTCTATATGACGGTAAACCAGTTCATCGTATGAGGATTCAAGGGCGTATTCTGCGTCAAGAAGTGCAGCGTCCTCGTAGTTATCATCAAAATAAAAACTTGTTGCCGCAGACAGAATAAGTGTTACGGAATCTGCATTTTCCGCAATGAGCTTTCCCCCTCTTGTATAGACGTTTCCGCCCTCGGAAACAGCACCAAGTACAGCGGCAAAATTTATGCCGTTCTTTCCGCCTGTTCCGCCGGTATACATAATGGCGTTTTCACGGCAGGGACGGCAGTCGTCATAATAGCCCATTCTTCCGTCAATGCCGGCTTTTATGCTGACCATTCCAGGCTCGCCTGATTTTATGTGTATTACCATGACATTGTCCGGTGCGGATACAAATACATGACGCTCATAGGCAATGCCGTTTGAAGTGAATTTAACGGAAGCAACAGCTGTTTTAAGGTCAAGGCTGCGGATATATTCCTTTGCCTTGCCCCCAAGCTCCATATCTATCTGAATCTCTCCCAGGGGCATGTAATGCCTGCACTCAGGGATAACTCCCTGCATTTTTTCAAAGGCAGTTTTTTCAGCCACGGGAATGCGTTCCTCCATGAGAAGACTGCGTACTTCCTTAAAGCCATCAAAGCCTTCCGGATTGTTACGTTCTCTTTTGCCTCCCGACCATACAGAGTCTTCGTTAAGGCTTATTTTTTCAGAGGCAGCACCGCCGTAAACCATGCCGCCTATTCTGCCGTTTCCCACGGGAATTGCATGATCAAAGTCACCTGCAGGCTGCTTATACCATAATGTTGTCTGCATATCCATTTTCTGATTGTCCATATTAGCCTCCTTTGTCTTTCTGTTATGGAGATATGATTAAAGATATTATATCATATTGCTTTTGAAAAATCAATCATCTTGGGACATTCTCTGTATTTTTGCCAAAATACCCTTGACAGCCTCCCGTTTTTTTCTTATTTCGTATACTTCATCCTGTTTGTTTCGTTTTATCTTTCTGCATTCAAGAAGAATACCATCTGATTTTTCAGAGGAAATCTCTCTGCTTACGGAATAAAGTATGGAAAGACTAAGGGGCATTTTTTCATTCATAGATAAGTCCGCCTCCTGTTATAACTTATAAATATACGTTTTTTTGTTTTTTTAGGAAATGAATGTTTGTTAATTTCTTGACAAACTCCCTCTTAATTGGTACAATATAATATATACGAAAGAAGTATATATTAAATGTTACTTACGAAAGGAATGATGGACATGGGTCTTACCCTGACAGAAAAAATCCTGAGCGCACATCTTGTGGAAGGTAAAATGGTAAAGGGCGAAGAAATAGGCATTCGCATTGACCAGACTCTGACACAGGACGCCACCGGAACAATGGCATATCTTGAATTTGAGGCAATGGGCGTTCCTCGTGTAAAGACAGAACGCAGCGTGGCATATATTGACCACAACACACTCCAGAGCGGCTTTGAAAACGCTGACGACCACAGATTTATCGGCAGTGTTGCAAAGAAGCACGGCATTTACTTCTCACGTCCCGGCAATGGTATCTGTCATCAGGTACATCTTGAACGTTTCGGCGTACCGGGCAAGACTCTTATCGGCTCAGACAGCCACACTCCCACAGGCGGCGGCATTGGTATGATCGCTATGGGTGCAGGCGGTCTGGACGTTGCAGTTGCAATGGGCGGCGGTACATATTACATCACCTGCCCCAAGGTAGTAAAGGTTGAGCTTACAGGCAAGCTTTCTCCCTGGGTTGCTGCAAAGGACGTTATTCTCGAAGTGCTGAGAAGACTTTCCGTTAAGGGCGGCGTTGGCAAGGTTATTGAATACTGCGGAGAGGGCGTAAAGAGCCTTTCCGTTCCTGAGAGAGCAACTATCACAAACATGGGCGCAGAGCTGGGCGCAACAACATCTATCTTCCCGTCTGATGAAGTTACAAAGCAGTTCCTGGAGGCACAGGGCAGAGGCGACGTATGGACTCCTCAGGCTGCTGATCCGGACGCTGTTTATGATGAGGTCGTTGAAATTGATCTTAGCAAACTGGTTCCGCTGGCTGCCTGTCCTCATTCTCCCGACAATGTAAAGTCTGTTGAGGAAATCGGCAAGCTGAAGGTTGACCAGGTTTGTATCGGTTCATGTACAAACTCCTCACTCCTTGATATGATGAAGGTTGCACATATCCTCAAGGGCAAGACTGTTAATCCTGATGTTTCCCTGGCAATTGCTCCGGGTTCAAAGCAGGTTCTCAATATGATGGCAGACATGGGACTTCTGAGCATTATGATAGACGCAGG
>JAQXHO010000075.1 GCA_029007315.1 Oscillospiraceae bacterium | reverse complement strand
CTTGCGCATATCCTGAAGCGAGGAATTTGTGCAGGAGCCTATGCACACCTGATCTATCTTGATCTTACCTATCTCCTCAACGGACTTCACGTTGTCCGGGCTGTGGGGACAAGCTGCAAGCGGAACCAGCTTGGAGAGGTCGATGTTTACTTCTTCGTCGTAAACCGCGTCGGGGTCAGCGGACAGGGGAACGTAGTCCTCCTCCCTGCCCTGAGCCTTCAGGAACTGGAGGGTGGTTTCGTCAGACGGGAAGATAGATGTAGTCGCGCCGAGCTCCGCGCCCATGTTGGTGATGGTAGCGCGCTCCGGTACGGAGAGGCTCTTGACGCCCTCGCCGGTGTACTCCATTACCTTGCCAACGCCGCCCTTAACGGAAAGTCTTCTCAGAACTTCGAGAATAACATCCTTTGCAGCGACCCAGGGAGAAAGCTTGCCTGTAAGCTCAACCTTTACTACCTTTGGGCAGGTGATGTAATATGTACCGCCCCCCATTGCAACTGCAACGTCCAGACCGCCTGCGCCCATAGCGATCATGCCAATGCCGCCGCCTGTGGGAGTGTGGCTGTCAGAGCCGATAAGAGTCTTGCCCGGTACGCCGAAACGCTCAAGGTGTACCTGGTGGCAGATACCATTGCCGGGACGTGAGAAGTAAATTCCGTGCTTCTTTGCAACACTGCCGATAAATCTGTGGTCGTCGGCATTCTCAAAGCCGCTCTGGAGTGTGTTGTGGTCAATATATGCCACGCTCCGTTCTGTCTTGACACGAGGAACACCCATAGCCTCGAATTCAAGATATGCCATTGTACCGGTTGCGTCCTGTGTAAGTGTCTGGTCAATGCGGATTCCAATCTCCTCGCCCTTGACCATTTTGCCTTCAACAAGGTGTGCGCTCAGGATTTTTTCTGTCAGGGTAAGACCCATATCCATCATTCCTTTCGTAATTAACATTTGAAATAAGCAAAAGTTTTCTGCATATATATTATTGTACCAACAACGAGGCAGTTTGTCAAGAAATTAACAAAGATTCATTACATTCAAAATAAAAAATCATGTTATCGAAAGAGGGCGTTTGCTATATGAATAAAAATAATCAAATAATGATAAAGCTTTTGTATTCTGTCAGTGAAGAAATATTATCTGAGGAAAAAGAGGGCAGGCTTTACGAATGCAGAAGACTTAAAAAAGATGAGAAGGACAGAGCATACGATATAAGAAAAAAACAAGCTGCAATGGCTGAGATTTTGGCGAAAACACAGAGAATTTTGCATAATGATTGATTTTTGAGAAAGAGTATGCTATAATGAATGCTAAGCATTCATTATAATTTTTTTTTAATGCCCTTGCAGATACGCAAAGCAAGCTTTGCTCCCTGCATATCGGGCAATTATACACAAAATCTTCGATTTTATACTATAATCAAAAAAATGCAGCAGGAGGTAAATATGGATTTGCAGAAAATTGATTTACAGAAGACATTATGGTATAAGAAGCCTGCCGCTGACTTCAACCATGCGCTTCCTGTCGGTAACGGCAGAATAGGCGGCATGGTATACGGAGGAACAGCCTCCGAGCTAATAAGTCTTAATGAAGATTCCATCTGGTCAGGCGGCAGACGTGAGAGAAATAACCCTGACGCACTGGAAGGATTCAGAGAGGTGCGCAGCCTTCTGAAGGAAGGACGTATTTCCGAGGCTGAAAAGATTGCCTTTGAGAAGATGCAGGGCGTGACATACAACAGCAGACATTATATGCCTCTGGGAAAGCTCCGGATTGAAATGGATTTTGAGGGCAAGGCCCGTGAATATATAAGAATGCTGGATCTGGAAAGGGCAGTAGCGTCAGTCAGCTTTACGGCAAATGATGTAAAATACGAGAGAGAAGTCTTTGTATCTGCGCCGGATAATGTGCTGGCAGTGCATATAAAATCAAGCGAGCCGGGAATGGTTAATGTAAAGGCGATACTTGAAGGAAGAGATGACTATTACGACGACTGCCGACCCTGTAAAGAAAATGCGATTATGTATAACGGAGGAACAGGCAGCCGAAGCGGTATTTCCTTTGCGGCGGTGCTTGGTGCGTCTTCCGTGGGCGGAAGGGTCTATACATTGGGAGGAAAGCTCATTGCGGAGAATGCAGATGAGGTGACATTTGTCATGTCTGTAGGAACCAGCTTTTACCACGGAGAAAGCTACGAGGAATCTGCGGTGCTGGACGCAGAATATGCAATGGAATGCTCCTGCGAAGAGCTTATGTACCGCCACATAAACGACTACAGAGAGCTGTTTTCAAGGGTCAGCATAGACCTTGAGGATAACAGCGAAGGCGGAAGCTCACTGCCCACCGACGAACGCCTTAACCGTCTGAACGGCGATGAGGGTGACTATAAGGAATGCAAGCTTGCGATCATGGACGCAGGACTTATGGCGCTGTATTTCAACTACGGACGTTATCTTATGATATCAGCAAGCCGTCCCGGTTCCCAGGCAATGAATCTCCAGGGCATCTGGAACGAGGATATGTGGCCTGCATGGGGCAGCAGATATACAGTAAATGTAAATACCCAGATGAATTACTGGCCTGCGGAGGTATGCAATCTGTCGGAATGCCATATGCCGCTGTTTGACCTTATAGAGAGAATGCGTGAGCCGGGCAGAAAAACCGCTAAGGAAATGTACGGCTGCAATGGCTTTGTTTGTCATCACAATACGGATATATGGGGCGATACTGCACCTCAGGATCTGTGGATGCCTTCAACTATCTGGCCTATGGGTGCGGCATGGCTGTGCCTTCATATTTATGAGCATTATCTCTTTACCGGAGATAAGGAGTTCCTGTCGGAAAAATATGATACCATGAGAGAAGCGGCGCTTTTCTTTACAGAATATCTTATGGAAAATGACGAAGGATATCTTGTTACAGGACCTTCTCTTTCTCCCGAAAACACATATCGTACAGCAGATGGCACCGAAGGCTGTCTTTGCCTTGGCCCTGCAATGGATACGGAAATAATAACGGCGCTTTTCAGTGCAGTTGCAGAAAGCAGCGACATACTGGGAAGAGATGAGGAATTTGCAGGAAAGCTCAGAGAAATGCTCCAAAAGCTTCCTCCGCTGAAAATCGGCAAATACGGTCAGATACAGGAATGGGCAGAGGATTATGATGAAGTGGAAGCAGGACACCGCCATGTATCTCATCTGTTTGCGCTTCATCCGGCGGATATTATAACTCCGTCAAAAACTCCCGGTCTTGCAAAGGCGGCAAGAGCTACTCTTGTAAGAAGACTTATCCACGGCAGCGGACACATAGGCTGGAGCAGGGCATGGATAATGAATATGTGGGCAAGACTTGGTGACGGCGGCATGGCATACGAGCATATGCGTCAGCTTCTTGCCGGCTCTACCAGTCCCAATATGCTGAATTCTCATCCGCCTTTCCAGATAGACGGAAACTTCGGCGGTACTGCGGCAGTTGCAGAATGCCTTCTGCAGAGCCACGGCGGAGAGATACACCTTCTTCCTGCACTGCCTACTCCATGGAAAAACGGAAGCATATCCGGACTGTGTGCAAGAGGCGGCTTTGAGGTGAGCATAAAATGGAAGGACGGTAAACTGCTGGAGGCTGACATACTGTCCGTAAACGGCGGTATGTGCAATGTACGCTGCGGTGAAGCCGTAAGCGTAAGCAGTCCGGAGGGAGCAGTTGACGCAAGGACAGACGGCAGTGTTGTTTCCTTTATGACAAATCCAGGTCAGACATACTGCCTCAGGATATGAAAAATATGACAGTGAAGAAAAATACAGCAGTCATTGCAGCGGCAGTAATGCTGTTCTGCATGGCAGGCTGCACAGAGATAAAGCAGACAACGCCCTACCTTGAAAGGCAGGCAATAGAATTTTCAGCAGCTGAAACCACCGCCGCTGAAACCACCGCACCGGTGACAACAACAGTTACCACCGTCACGGAAACCGTTCTGACAGGGCCGGAATATTCCGAAATACCTCTTGATGTTCCCAGTCTGAATATACAGAATGTGGAACTTACATATCAGGCAGAGGATATGGAGCTTCCGATCTCATTTGAAGCGAAAAATGAAAAGACTGACTATACAGGCAGCGGATATATAAGCGGTCTGAGAGGAGATCTTCAGAATACCTTTATATTCAGTGCAGAGGTTCCCTCTTCGCAGCATTATGACATTCAGCTGGTGGTATGTGCCGACGAAGGAGCTGAATGCGCAGTTACCATAAACGGCGAAAAAACTGAGAAAATCGCTGTAGAAAGCAGCAGCAGATTCATATGCGCAACCATACCGGGAATATACATGGAAGCAGGAATGAACAGCGTATCCATTCAGCAGATTGAAGGAGATATGCTCATAGACTGCATGGTGCTTCAGAACAACACTTCTCTCAGTCCCAACAGAACTATAGAAGCAGTGCCTTCAGATGAAAACGCATCACAGGAAACAAGGACTCTGCTTGAATTCCTGTGCGATAACTACAGCAAGGCTGTGATTTCCGGTCAGCACGTTTCAGACAGCAGCAACAAAGAGATAAAACGCATTGTGGAAACCACAGGGAAATATCCTGCCATTCGGTTTGCAGATATGTATCCCTTCAGCCTTAACGGCGGCAATGCCATAGATGACGATACTGTGAGCGCAGCCATTGAATGGAGCAAAAAAGGCGGTATAACCGGTCTTATGTGGCACTGGTTTGCACCTTTGGGCGACGCCGGCACACTGGAGCCTTCAGATGAATTCAGCCTTGCAAAGGCGGTTACACAGGAAAATGTGGCGGAGCTTACGCCTTCACAGCTTGAAAAGCTGGAAGAACAGGGCAGTATTTCCGAAGAGTGCGTAAAAATCATTGAAGATATAGACAGTGCGGCAGAAGGACTTAAAGAGCTTCAGAAGGAAGACATTCCGGTTCTGTGGCGTCCTTTGCATCAGGCAGGCGCCGGAGCATACTGGTGGGACAGCGAAGGCAGTGAAGCATATCTGTGGCTGTGGGATCTTATGTACGACAGAATGACAAATTACCACAAGCTTCACAATCTTCTGTGGGTATGGAGCGGTGTTGATAATGAGTATTTGCCGGACAAAAGCCGCTTTGATATAGCGTCAGCAGATGTATATGCAGCGGAAAATGAGGAATTCGGCAGCGGATACGAGCCTTTCTATGCTTTGCAGAAAATGGCGGAGGGCAAGCTTATCGCCCTCAGTGAATGCAGTTCTCTTCCGGATATACCCTGCGCATTCCGGGACGGCTGCGTATGGAGCTATTTTGGTCTGTGGTACGAGCCGTATCTTTCTGATGAGGACAACGCCTATACAGATTCGGAAACCCTTGTGAAGATATATAATTCCGAAGGAGTACTTACAAGAGAGGATTATATTGATTACTGCAGTCAGGCAGAAGCAGCCGGAGCTGTTACCGAACCGGCGGCAGATCCATTTCAGTGACAAGACTTGACAACAGGGATAAATTTGTGTAAAATAATATGTATATGAGCAGACTGTGTGGCAGCGTGGAGAGATCCATGAGGAAAGTCCGGGCATCACAGGGCAGGGTAGCTGTTAACGGCAGCCGAGGGCGACCTTAGAGCAAGTGCAACAGAAATATACCGCTTTCAGTGAAAGCAAGGGTGGAAAGGTGCGGTAAGAGCGCACCAGAGTGCAGGAGACTGTACTGCTGTGTAAACCTTACCTGATGCAACGCCTATTGGTACGTATGGTCATAACATTTGCCCGATGGATCATGCGTAATGGCGGCTAAAGCCTTGCGGCGACGTAAGGCGCAGATAAATTGTCACACACGACAGAACCCGGCTTACAGGTCTGGTCATATAAAAACGGAGCCTGCGCTTTTGCTGTACAGGCTCCGTTTTATTTTAATTAATTCACGGAAGAAATTACTCTTCTGAATTTTCTGTTTTAGTTTCTGTATTTTCCGTTTTATCAGATGAATCCGGTTTAGCAAGCTCCTCCGGTTCGTCCTTTGTAAAGGTGTAGACGATCGCCTTTGAGGTGTCGCCGCCGCCCTTTGCACCGCCAAGAGGCAGGAAACTGAGAGTTACCTTTTCAAAGTTGTTTGGAAGCTCTGCAGGAATGCAGCCTGTCTGGGATTTTCCCGGCTTTATTGTTTCAGCAAAAAGGTTGACATCATTGCCGAATTGCAGCTTTGCACATCTGATAGCATAGAGCGTAGCGGAATCGTGGAGTACTCCGTCAACCTCAAAATCAAAGCTTGTCAGCATATTTGTGTCTATATCCCTGTCGGTATTGTTTTCTATGGTTACGTCAAGGAAGAATACCTTGGATAAAACACCGTCCTGTGAACCGAAATATTCGCTTTTGTAAACATTGTTGATTTTTATTTCAACATCAGCCATTTCAGCATTTTCGCCGATGGAACCGGTCTGTGTAACTTTAGTGGTGACTTTTG
Organism: Oscillospiraceae bacterium; assembly: GCA_029007315.1. Taxonomy (GTDB): domain Bacteria; phylum Bacillota; class Clostridia; order Oscillospirales; family Ruminococcaceae; genus Ruminococcus_C. The sequence goes on along the minus strand of JAQXHO010000075.1, from coordinate 30,499 downwards.
CAGCGGTGGTTGTCTGTCCGGAATTGCTTTCCGCAGGAGCCACAGTGCTTTTGTTTTCGCTGCAGCCTGCCATTGCCAGCAGGAGTGAACCGCAGCAAAGGGCGCAGAATATTTTCTTAAATGTCATTGTGCCTTCTCCTTTGATGAAATATAAAAACAGGGCGGCAGTAAACCCACAGCCGCACCATAGAATAAATTCAAGGAAAACCGCCTCTCTCCCGGAGAGAAGCGGTTTCGTGGTACTTACGCATCAGCGTCTGAAATAGCCTGAACAGGACAAGCATCAGCGCAGGAACCGCAGGAAATACATGTATCAGCGTCGATTACATAAGTATCTTCTCCCTGGCTGATTGCACTGATAGGGCAAGTGTCTGCACATGAACCGCATGAAATGCAGGACTCATTGATTTTATATGCCATGGTGTTTCACCTCCGCTCAACTTTAATGCAGAATTCTTTTCCGCTTAACTTATTATAACAGATTGAAGAAAAAAAAGCAAGTGATTTTTGAAAGTGACAGTAATTTCTTTCAGTGGAAATGCCGTGTGAAAAAAATCACAATTTATGTGTAAAATTTACATTAATTAATTTAAAAGAAGTGATATAATAGAAAAAATAACTTTATTTAGGTGTTGCCATGAAAAGATTTTCCTATTCAAAACTCAGCGAGGAAGACGAGGCTGTTCTTTCCTCTGATTCACCTGTGAAGGATGATGAATATAACAAAGGCTACCGTGAGTGGCGTTTATCTGAAAATAATCCCTTTGTATTCAGCGGCAATCGCTTCAGAAAGCTGCATACATATGTTGACGGCATAGGTCTGTGCGAAAACACCTCGGAAAAGCGTGAGAAAACTGCGCTTAAAAATATGTGTGTACTTATCACCATAATAGCAGTGATGTACGCTCTTGCAGAAAATGTGTTTATTCTGCCGGTCATAATGCTTATGAAGTTGTTCGGCATAGAAATAAGCTACAGCTTTCATGAGAATATGGCATACGGCAATCAGTACGCAGTACTGCTGGTGTTTATAATTGAAGGGATACTTAAACTGCTTCTGCCTGTTCTTATAGCAAGGAAAGCGCTTAAAATGCCGGCAAAGACAGCATATCCTGTCAGAATGGGCAGTAAATGGGCGTTTTTTGCCGCTGTAAGCTCAGTTTTAATAGGCTTTGCAATAATGAGCTTTTTAAGAGTTTATCTGCCCACAAATATTTTCACTGCAAATAATACGGCTCTTATATACAAGCTTTCGCTTAATATGGACGTGGGCTGCGCTGTTATTTTTCTGATATTTGAGCTGATAGTACTGCCTGTGCTTATGGAACTGCTTTTTCACGGAGCCTTGTTTCAGGCATTGCGGCAGTTCGGCGTAAGCTTTGCCGTTCTGGTTACAGCCGTTCTCAGTGCTGCAGTGATGCACAATCCTTTCTCTGCGGGAACGGTTCTCATTACATCGGTAATAGCAGGCTATGGCATATGGCAAAGCGGCTCTGTTTTTACCGGAATAATTGTGCATATCATAGGCAGAGCAATGAGCTTTGCTTTGTACAGTAGTAAGGACTTGCCGGATATAAACGGCATACCTGCGGAGATAATATTCATGCTGCTTGTATTTGCGGCAGGACTTTTAGGCTGGCTTCTGCTTTCCGGTTTCGGCAGCAAGGTTCTTTCTATGAAGGATTACGGAACATTTCTGTCAATGAGAACAAAGCTGAAGATACTTTTCACCGGACCTGTGGTTGCTGTATTGATTCTTTATGCGATACTTGTGTGCATTGAGATATTTGTATGAGTATGTGCAGTATGATAAATGAAAAAAATGACGCTTTTTATATGAAAAGAGCTATAGAGCTTGCAGAATATGCAGCCTCTATGGGTGAAGTGCCTGTTGGAGCAGTTATAGTGCATAAGCCTACCGGGAATATTATCGGTGAAGGCTTCAATACACGGGAACGGGATAAATCACCTCTTGCCCATGCAGAGCTTGCTGCCCTGGACGCCGCCTGCAAAAGGCTTGGCGGCTGGAGAATTCCTGACAGCGAAATGTTTGTAACTCTTGAGCCTTGTCCCATGTGCGCAGGAGCTCTCATTCACGCCCGGATAGACAGGCTCATATTCGGGGCATATGACAAAAAAAGCGGCTCAGTATGCTCTGTGCAGAAAATGTTTGCTTTTCCCTACAACCATAAGCCGGATGTTGCAGAAGGCTTTATGGAAGAGGAATGCAGTGAGCTGCTGCGAAAGTTTTTCAGAGAGCTTCGGCAAAGAAAAAAGGAAGAAGGGCTTCGCTGGCGAAAGGAAATGTCAAAGGCAAATGAACGTGCCGCTGAAACAGATTTGAATATTTAACGGACCGCTGCGTATTCTGAACGTGCCGGTCCGTTTTGCTTTAGACAACACCGCACAAAGCACGCCTGACGGCTCTGTACGCAATCTGCTTGCATGTTTTCCGTCATATTTCACAAAAAGCCTCGTGAATACACAAAGTATTCACTGCATTTATTGTTTCATCTGACAAAAAAATTTGACGGCGCATCTTGCGCACAGTCTTTGTGCGGTATTGCCTTTAGTTTCTCACATCATAATGCACAAAACCCACAGTTCTTTGTAAGCTATATTGCACATCTTGACAAAATGGCTGTAAATTTGATATAATAATACGTATAATGGGCAAATGTGCCTACAGAAGGGCTGGGAAAATCGTGGCAGGCAGAAAAAAACGCAGCGTACTTATCTTGACAAGTCTGATGATGATACTGAATACCGGAGCAGATACGGCATGGGTTTCTGCTGAGGATCAGCAGACCGTTTCATTTACATATGCTGAAAATGCGGAGATATGCGAAGAGCCGGAACCGCTTTATGAGTCTTATGCACCCTACAGGGATTATTATGAAAAGTATAAAGATGAATCCCGTCCCGGTTCAGCGGTTACGGTATCCGGCTGCGATTTTCTTGAAGCTGACTGCGAAAGCTATGATACAGGAGAATACACCGACCTTGAAAATGGCGAAACCCGAAGCGGCGTTCTTATCTGCAAAAGCGAAAAGGGCAGGTTTTCCTATGAAATAAACGTTCCGGAAACAGGGGTATATTCCCTGGAGATCTCCTATTGCCCCATTGTATCGGATTCCTCGGAGATAGAGCTGTCTGTTTCCGTAGACGGAGAGATTCCCTTTGATTCTGCTGAAAGAATAAGGCTCAGCAAGGTTTACAGAAATGAGCGTGACATAAGAAAGGACAGCGCAGGTAATGAGATACGCCCTGTTCAGGTACAGACTGAAATGTGGCTGTGCAGTCCATTGAAGGATCCGGACGGACTTTACAATGAGCCGCTGATTTTTTATTTTGAAAAGGGCAGGCATACAGCGGAATTTGATGTGCAGAGAGGAAGCCTTGCCGTTGAATACATAAAACTCTGTCCTTTGGAAAGCCTCTGCACCTATGATGAATATGTTTCATCTGTAAATTCTGCTGAGGATATTGGAAATATGCCTGCCGAGCCGCTTAGAACAGAAGGCGAAGCAGCTGTATACAAATCAGACCCTTCGCTTTATCCCACATATGACAATACGGTATGCAGTGTGTCACCCTCAGACCCGGAGCATATTCTCTATAATACAATAGGCAAGGGCGGTTTTAAGAAGTCGGGGCAGAGCATGACATGGAGTGTGGTTGTGCCCTGTGACGGCTGGTACAGGCTTGGCATAATGGCAAGACAGGATGAAATGAGAGGATTTTTCTCCAACCGCAGAATATATATTGACGGAAAGGTCCTGTGCGAGGATATGCAGGCAGTGAGGTTTAATTACAGCACGGACTTTGAAATGACTGAGGTGAAAACCCTGGATAACAGGGAGCTGTACATATATCTTACAGCAGATGAAAGCCACAGCATAACTATGGAGGCAGTGCCTGGAGTTATTGGAGGATACATACAAAGGCTTGATGACATAACGGAAGAGCTTAATGATCACTACAGAAAAATAGTAATGATAACAGGTCCTGTGCCGGATACCTATACGGATTATTATGTCCACGAGAAAATTCCAGGCATAACAGAGGATTTCGCAAGGCTTGCAGATGAACTTCTTGAAGTAAAGGGCGATATAGAGGAATTGTCTGGAACAGGCGGCTCAGAAGCGGCTATACTTGAAAATCTTGCCGTTATCCTTGATTCATGCAGCAGTTCGCCTCTTAAAATACCGAAGTATCTTTCTCAGATAAAGGATTATCTCACCTCTGTTTCCGCATGGATGTGCAATTACCGTGACCAGCCGCTGGAGATAGATTATATTGAGCTTGCGGCAAAGGGCGTGGATTTTAATGAAAACGAACCTGGATTTTTTGAAAAACTGGCATACGGCTTCCGGAGATTCACAGCCTCCTTCAGTGAGGATTATACAGCAGACCGGCAGGCGACGGGAGAAGATACAATAAACGTATGGGTACAGCTGGGACGGGAACAGGTGCAGGTAATAAGAGAACTGACCAAATCTGAATTTGTGTCTGAAAGCGGCGTTTCTGTATCTGTAAATCTTGTGTCCGGAGGAATAACGGAAGCCAGTCTTGCAGGAAAAGGTCCGGACGCAGTACTGTTTATGAAGGGCGACGATGTGATAAATCTCGGAAGCCGTGGACTTCTTGCAGATATTTCAGAGTTTTCCGGTTATGATAGTGCGGCGGCTCAGTATCCGGAGGAAGCCCTTGTGCCTTATTCCTATGAGGACAGCGTATATGGACTGCCTCTTACAAGAACCTGGGCAATGATGTTTTACAGAAAAGATGTGCTTGCAGAGCTTGGCTTTTCAAAGCCGCCGGAAACCTGGCAGGAGCTGAGGGATATGCTGCCTGCCCTTCAGAGAAACTATATGTCCGCAGGTCTGATACTTCCCGGTGCAAATACGGAATTCAGCGTTTCCCAGACTTCGCCTGCAACAGAAAGCGGCCATACCTTTGCCGCCCTTCTTTTGCAGAGAGGACTTAATTATTATAACGAGGATAAAACAAAGACAGTCTTTGATACAAATGAAGCAGTTGACGCCTTCGGAGAATGGACTGATTTTTATACAAAATATGGTCTGGCACAGCAGTATGACAGCTTCAGCAGATTCCGTACAGGCGAATATCCTGTGGTGATTGCAGATTATACATTTTACAATCAGCTTACGGAAGCGGCTCCGGAAATCAGAGGCACATGGGATTTCTGCTTCATACCCGGAACGGAAAGAGAAGACGGAAGCATATCCCATGCAGTTAATGCCTCCGGTACCGGTGCGGTGGTATTTGACAAGGGAGATGACAGGAAAACTGAAGCGGCATGGGAATATATAAAGTGGTTTTCCAGTGAAGATGTTCAGACTGAATATGCAAGACAGACAGAGGGACTTCTGGGCAGAATGGGCAGATATGCTCCTGCTTCGCCTGATGTTCTGAAACAGCTTTCATGGTCTTCAGAGGAGCTTGGATCTATAGAAGAATCCATGGCGGAGATACGTGAGATACCCATAATACCTGCTTCTTATGCAGTTACAAGAAATATTATGAATGCCTTCCGTGACACAGTAAATAACGGCGCCAACGGAAGAGATACCCTTATGTGGTACAACCGTGATATAAATGACGAGATCGCCCGGAAGAGAAAGGTCATGGGAGGACAGACAGATGACTGAAACGCTCAGAGCCATAAAGAAAAACAGAGGAGCATATCTCATGATACTGCCCTTTATGCTGCTGTTTACGGTGTTTACAGTTATCCCGGTTGTCATGTCCCTGCCTGTAAGCTTTACTGATTTCAATATGGTACAGCCGCCGAAATTCACAGGACTTTCAAACTACGGCGCACTTTTCATGTCGGACAAGATATTTATACAGTCCATACGTGTAACAATAATTGTTGCAGTGTTCACAGGTCCTGTAAGCTATATTCTCTGTTTTCTGCTGGCATGGCTTATCAATGAGATGCGTCCTGTGCTGAGGACCATATTCACGCTTATATTTTACATACCTTCAATGGCGGGAATATACACTGTGTGGAAAATAATATTCAGCGGTGATTCCCACGGATATCTGAATTCCTTTCTGCTTGATATGGGATTTATAACCGCACCCATACAGTGGCTTACAGACGGTTCCTATGTTCTGAGCGCCACAATAGTCGTGCAGATGTGGGTAAGCCTTGGAGCAGGATTTCTTGCCCTCAGTGCAGGTTTCCGGAGCATTGACCGCACCCTTTATGAAGCAGGTGCAATAGAGGGCATAAAGAACCGCTGGCAGGAGCTTGTGTATATAACGATCCCTGCAATGGCTCCTCAGCTTATGTTTGCGGCGGTTATGCAGATAGTAAGCTCCTTTGCGGCAGGAACTGTTTCCCAGAATCTTGCCGGACTTCCCAGCACGGATTACCGAGCCCATACCCTTATGAATCATGCCTGCGATTACGGCTGGATACGTTATGAAATGGGCATGGCTTCGGCTATATGTATGATACTTTTCGTTGTTATGTATCTGCTCAGCCGGCTGGTAGGAAGAGTTCTGGGGAAATATTCAGATTGATTGCAGGCAAAACCGCACAAAGCACGCCTGACGGCTCTGCACGCAATCTGCTTGCAGTTTTTCCGTCATATTTCACCAAAAGCCTCGCTGATACACAAAGTATCAGCTGCGTTTTTGGTTTCATCTGACAAAAAATCTGACTGCGCATCTTACGCACAGTCTTTGTGCGGTTTTGCCTATGACATTACCGCTGAAAGGAGGAAAAGGCATGGTGCATTCAAAGCGAAGAACCATTGGCACAATAGGAATATTTGTTTTTCTGGCACTGCTTGGTCTGTTCATGCTGCTTCCTGTATATCTGGCAGTGGTAATGTCGGTAAAGCCGGTGCAGGAATTTTTTATATTCCCGCCGAAGCTCTATGCAATGGAGCCCACTCTTTCAAATTATAAGGATATGTTCAGCATATGCAGCGACCTGAACGTACCCTTTTCCAGATACGTTTTCAACAGCGTAATGGTGACAGTATCTGTTACGGGAATGCAGGTGATATTTTCTGCAATGGCAGGCTTCTGCCTTGCAAAGGTGAAGTTTCCCGGAGCAAAGCTGCTTAACAGCCTTGTGGTAATATCACTGCTTTATCAGAGCAGTGTTACAGGCATAATGCAGTACATAGTAATGGCTAAAATAGGAATGATAAACACATTTTCAGCTCTTGTATTTCCCTATGCAGCGTCGCCCTTATGTCTTTTTCTTATGCGGCAGTCCATAAGCCAGATGCCGGATTCTGTAATAGAAGCGGCAAAGGTTGACGGTGCAGGACTTTTCCGTACCTGCTGGCAGGTAGTTATTCCGAATCAGAAGCCTGCCCTTATGACAGTGGTGATATTTGCCTTTCAGTCAGCATGGAATATTCAGAGCGGTTCATTTGTGTTTGATGAATCCCTTAAAACTCTTAGTACAGCAGTACAGCAGGCAGCTCAGGCAGGCATAGCAAGGGCAGGTGTGGCAATGGCGGCGGCAGTATTCATGCTGATTCCTCCTGCGGTGATTTTCATGCTTGCCCAGAGGCAGATCATAGATACAATGGCACATTCCGGCATAAAGGAATAACCGGACAGGATATTAAACGAAAGGAGCGGCGTAAGTGAACAGAATACTTAAAATTGTAATTCCGGCTGTATTTATGCTGCTGCTTTTTATCACAGGAACTATCGCCTCAGCCCAGGAGAATTACAATACCTACACCTACGACAGCACCGGAGAAGCAGTGCCATCCCAGGCAGGATACAGACCGGTGCGTTCAGTCAGCGGAACAGAGCTTGGCTGCGGAGAATTCAGCGAGCCTTCTGATATATACAGAGGAAGTGACGGACGCTTTTATGTAGCGGATAAGGGAAATAACCGCATAGTCTGCGTAAATGAGGATTTTACAAGGACTGAAGGAGAATATACAGTCTTTAATGACAAGGGACAGAAAACATCTCTGAATGCTCCGGAAGGAGTGTTCGTATCTGACAGCGGACTTATGTACATAGCGGATACAGGTAATTCACGTATAATCGTATCTGATCCAAAGGGAAATGTTATCCGGATAATCTCAAAGCCGGATTCTCCGGTATATGATAACGAAACCTTTAATCCCGTGAAGGTGGCAGCAGACAAGGCAGGTAACATTTATGCTGTTATTTCGGGAGTGACAGGCGGTGCGGCGTTTTTTGACAGGGAAGGTGAATTCAAAGGTTTTTTCGGAGCAAACAGAACCGCAGAAACGGCAGAAGTGATAATATCCTATTTGCGGAAGCTTTTTGCCACAGATAAAATGCGGGCAGGTTCATCACGCACAGTTCCTGCCGGAATAACAAATTTCGACATTGATGATGAGGGATTTCTCTTTACAGTTACAAAATCGGAAGATGCAGGAGCTGACCGTGTGAAAAAGGTAAGTCCCGGCGGAACAAATCTCTTTGCCGGCAAGGAAACGGAGTTCGGAGATACATCTTCATATTCAGTGACAAGATTTGTTGATACGGACATTGATGAAGCCGGCAGAATATGCTGCCTTGACGAAGAAAACGGACGTATATTCCAGTATGATGAAAAAGGTGTGCTTCTTTTCATAATCGGCGAACGCAGCGATCGTCTGGGAGGATTTTCAGCGGCACCTTCCGCAGTAGAGTCATCGGGAACAAATATCTATGCTGCGGATCCCATAAAAAATAATGTTACGGTATTTGAAGAAACGGATTTCGGAAGGTCTGTTCATATTGCGGCAGAGCTTTATAATGAAGGCAGATACGAGGAATCAATAGAACCATGGCAGCAGGTTCTAAGGCAGGACGGCAATTACACCGCCGCATATAAAGGCATATCAGCAGGACTTTTCAGCCTGGGAAATTACGCAGGTGCAATGGAATATGCAGAGCTGTCCGGTTCCTCATATCTGTATGACAAGGCGTTTGAAGGAAGACGTTCAGAGTGGCTCCGTGATAATTTCACATGGGTCATTGCCGCCCTTGTGCTTGTTGTTCTTATTTGCTGTATATATGGTCATATCAGAAGACGCAGGCATTCATCAGCTGAAAAGGATATATTCGAAATGTACGCCTTTTCAGCAGGAAAGTGGATCGCTCATACAGTATTTCACCCTTTTGAAGGCTTTGAAGACCTGAGATGGAAAAAGGCAGGCTCTCTTGCCGCCGCCAATGTCATAATATTTTTCTGGTTTGCAGGAGAAATTCTCCATGAAAGATTTTCCGGAAAACAGTTCGTTATGGTAAGCAATGAGCAGTTCAGCATAGTGCCTTTTTTAGTGCGTACAGCGGTGCTGTTCCTTGCATGGACTGTGGGAAACCGCAGTGTATCCACTCTTCTTGACGGCGAAGGGTCTATGAGAAAAATATACATTTACAGCTCCTACGCTCTCGTTCCCTATGTGACAGGACTTTACCTACAGACCATCCTTTCCCATGTACTGATACGTGAAGAGGAAATATTTATTGTGATTCCCGGAGCTGTTGGTTTGATGTGGTCTGCTCTGCTTATGCTTACGGCAGTTAAGGCGGTACAGCAGTTTTCCCTGGGAAGGACATTTTTGTCTTTGTTTATGAGCCTTTTGGCAATGCTTGTAATGCTTGTTCTCCTTGTAACGGTGGCAGCGCTGTTTCAGCAGATATATGTTTTTGCAGCGTCAGTTTATTCGGAAATAATGTACAGAATAAGGGAATGAAGGGAGTGAAGCAGATGAATAGCAGAATAAGATGTACCATGGCAGTAACAGCGGCTGTATTCTTTGTGACAGCAATGCCCTTTCATGTATATGCACAGGAAAAAAAGCAGAAGCCTTCGGCAGAAAATGGAAGACTTGCATTTTATGTGGATAATGACAGCGGAGAAATCGCCCTTGAGGACAAGAAAAGCGGATACATATGGCGTTCTTCTCCGGAAAATGCGGAAAAGGATACTTCTGCCACAAATGCAGTTATTGAAGGGCTTCGCTCTGAGCTTAAAATAGAATGTATTTCCTCAGAAAAGAATAACTCTTCGTTTCTCAGATCATTCTCCGGCGCCTCTGTAAAGGTAACGCCTGAAAAGAACGGCGCAAAGGTCACATATGATTTTGCGTCAGCCGGCATAAGTCTGCCTGTAACCTATTCGCTGAAGAAGGACTGCCTGGAGGTTACGGCAGATATTTCAGAGCTGAAAGAAGGCAGTAAGGGAAAGCTTGTTACAGGACTTGAAATTCTCGGCAGCTTTGGTGCGGCGGACTCTGATGATGAAGGCTGTTTTGTGATTCCCGACGGCTCCGGCGCCCTTATACGCTTCAATAACGGAAAGACATGGGCAAAAAGCTATTCCGGCACAGTTTACGGAAGAGATATTGCCTCAGTGCCGAAAGAGGCTCCCGATACGGCAAGGCAGGTGTATTTCCCTGTTTACGGCATAGTAAATGGAAACAACGGCATAATGGCGGTGTGTACAGAGGGCGACGCAAATGCAGAGCTGAAGGCAAGCGTCAGCGGAGTATCAAAGAGCAGCTACAATATCTGCGGCTTTGATTTCACTCTCAGGGAAAACGATACATATTACATGGCAGGCGACGACGGCACAGCTCTCAGCGTCTACGAAAAAGGCAATATAAAAACTGACAGGATATGCCTTCGGTATTATCCCGTGGAGGATACAGGTGAAAAAGGCATTGACTGGCTGGATATTGCGGCAGCGTACCGTGATTACCTTACAGAGGAAATGAATGTTTCAGCTTCGGCGGAAATAAAGCCTGAGCTGTATATAGACCTGTACGGCGGCACAGAAAAGAAGGCATCATTTTTAGGCTTTCCCTATACAAAAAAAACAGCGCTCACTGATTCCGTGAAGGCTCTTCGCATTATAGAAGCCATGAAGAATGCAGGTGCAGAAAATCTGGTGGTGAGCTATAAAAAATGGACGGACGAGGGCATAAAGAACATGGTGGACACCAGGGCAGAGCCTTCATCTGTCATAGATGAGGAAGGCTTCAGAAGTCTTCTTGAATATGCCCGTCAGGAGAATATTCTCATATATCCCGCTGTCAGCAGTTTTCAGTTCAGAAAAGGCGGCGGCTACAGCGTTTCAGATAACGCAGCAGTAAGATTGTCCGGAGAATATGCAAGAATTTATCCCTACGACCCGGCGTCGGGACTGCAGAAAAAGGAAAAGGATCCCTTTTTCCTGCTTTCTCCCGGTGATTATGAGGATATGTTCCATGAGCTTTCGGAAAACTGCATAGGACAGGGCATAAAGAATATTTCAGTTTCGGATATGGCGTCGGTTCTCTACAGTGATTTCGGCGGCAGCTCTGCTTCAAGGAAAGAAGCCTGTGAATACCTGGTAAGCGGCTGTGCAGAACTTGAAGATTCAATGGAAAGCATTCTTGCAGATACAGCCAATGCCTACGCACTGCCCTATGTGAACAGAATAAACAGCGTTCCGCTTTCATCCGGCGGATACGATATATTTGATGAGAATATTCCCTTTTACCAGGCGGTGCTTCACGGTGTGAAGTCCTTTTCCTCCGAACCTGTGAATGCAGATTCCTGCAGCAGGGAAATGATACTTCGTGCAACAGCGGCAGGCTGTGATCTTCATTACGTCATGACAGGCGAAAAGACGTCTGTACTCAAAGGCACGGAGCTTGATGAGCTTTATTACACATATTACGACGACTGGACCGAACAGGCTGTACAGAGCTATAAATTTTCAGAGAAGATACTTTCCAGCGTAAGCGGACAGCATATCACAGGCTACAGAGAGGAAAACGGAAGAATCTTTACCCTGTACGAAGACGGAACGGAAATAATAACAGATCTTGAAAAAGAATCTGTTGCGGTGAATGGCAGGAAATATCTGCTGGAGGATTATATCGGAAAAGGAAGGTGAGAGCTGCGGTGAAAATAGGCTATCAAAAGAGAAAAAGTATGTACGGCTACGGCTTTATTGCCCTGTGGCTTGCAGGTGCGGTGCTGTTTTTTCTGATTCCTCTGGCAGAATCCTTTATGTATTCCTTCCAGGAAATAAGTCCTGCTTCCGGCAGCATGAAGGGCAGCTTTGCAGGTCTTGCAAAATATGACTACGCTCTGAACGCTGACCCGAATTACCGCAGTTATCTTGTGTCAGTGCTTGTGACTGCCCTGTGGAAAACGCCGCTTATCATGGTCTTTTCACTTTTTGCGGCGGTTATTCTGAACCAGAAATTCAGAGGCAGGACCTTTGCAAGGGCAGTGTTTTTCCTGCCTGTTATCATTGCCACAGGACCTGTATTCAATATAATAAACGGCAACATGATAAGCACCGGAAACGGCGATCCCGGCGGATTTTCAGCGCTGTTCCGGACGGATATTCTTTCTGAGCTTATGACGTTTCTGGGAATTTACGACATTTCAGAAGGCGTAACGGCGGCGGCTGAAACCATTGCCAACAGTATTTTCAGCATTGTATGGAATGCCGGTATTCAGATACTCATATTTCTGGCGGCACTGCGGAATATACCGGAGTCCTCAAAGGAAGCCGCCCGTATTGAAGGAGCTTCCGAATGGGACTGCTTCTGGAAAATAATACTTCCTTGCGTAAGTCCCATGATCCTTGTGTGCTTTATATATACGGTCATAGATACTTTCACGGATCCGGGAAATGCCGTCATGGGCAGAATATCGGATATGCAGGTGGACTGGAAATACGGAGAAGCCTCCGCAATGGCGTGGATATATTTTGTTATCGTACTTGCGGCAGCAGGAATTGTTTCGCTTGTAATAAATAAGTTTGTCTACTATGAAACTGACTGAACCCATGAAAGGAGCAGAAATGTACAGCAGGGAAAAAAGCCTTATTCTCAGACGAAAGGCAGGGTCGTATACATGGAGCGTACTGAGATTCTTCATAGTATTCGGAATGTGCTTTGTGATACTTTATCCGCTTATCTACATGATAAGCTGTGCTTTCCGTGCACCGGCAGATATGAAGGATCCTACAGTAGTATGGATACCCAGGCATCTGACCCTCAGCGTTATGCAGGAAACAATGAAGGTCATGGATATCTGGAAAACCCTTGGCACCACTCTGTTTCTGAACATAGGCTGCTCACTGCTCCAGGTGATCTCCTGTGCGGTTACAGGCTACGGTTTTGCAAGGTTCAGATTCAGAGGAAGAAGACTGCTTTTCGGCATTGCAGTGCTTATGATACTGGTGCCGCCGCAGATAATAGCCATACCCCAGTATATGCTTTTCCGCAGCTTCGGACCCTTTAACCTTATCAACAACCCGTTATGTATGTACCTGCCGGCGGCAATGGGCTGCGGCATCAAATCTGGACTGATGATATTTATTTTCAGACAGTTTTTCAAAGGTCTTCCCAGGGAACTTGAAGATGCAGCATACCTTGACGGCTGCGGACCATTCAGAACATTTGCAAAGGTAATGGCGCCCAATGCAAAGGGTGCATTTATCACGGTTTTTCTTTTTTCGGTTGTCTGGTACTGGAATGATTTCTATGTAAGCTCCGTCTTTTTCACAAAGAATCAGACGATAGCTCTCTGTCTTAAAAATATAAATGTTCTGCTGTCCCAGGCACTTTTCAACGGCACGGATGTAAGTCCGAGAGAGCAGATAGTCTGGATGGAGGCTGCCTGTCTGCTGGCGGTAGCTCCGGTTCTTATCATGTATATTTTCCTGCAAAGGCATTTTACTGAGGGAATAGAACGCTCCGGTCTTGCAGGCTGAAAATCTGTTATGAATTTATTACGATTTGTCAATAGGCATTATAGACAAAATTCAGTCTTATATTTTTACGTTCAGACAGACAGTTTTCGTTGACAAATATGGAGTACAGTGGTATAATATGAATATAGAGAAAATAAACTTTGAAAGGGACGATAAAACATGGTTCAGTCAATTCGAAAGTACATCGCAGAATTTATCGGTACAGCAGTACTGGTTATATTCGGCTGCGGAAGCGCAGTAGCAGCTAACACACTTCTTGATACACAGTGTACACTGCCGCTGGCATTCTCCACACTGCTTATTTCATTTGCATTCGGACTTGTTATCGTTGCAATGGCATATTCAGTGGGCAATGTTTCTGGCTGCCATATCAATCCTGCGGTTTCGCTGGGTATGCTTATATCCGGCAAAATGTCTGTTACCGATTTTGCAGGCTATGTTATTTCTCAGATCCTGGGCGGCATAGCAGGTGCAGCTGTTCTTATGGGCATTGTCGGCGGTACAGAAAGCGGTCTTGGCGCTAACGGCTACGGTGATCTCAGCGCAATGGGTTCATCTGTGGTACAGGCAATTATCGTAGAGATCGTACTTACATTTGTATTTGTATTCACCATTCTTGGTGTTACTTCAAAGGAAAAATACAGCTCAGCGGCTGGTCTTGTAATCGGCCTTACCCTTACTCTTGTGCATATACTGGGTATACCTTTCACAGGTACATCAGTAAACCCGGCAAGAAGCCTTGCTCCTGCACTGTTTGCAGGCGGCGAAGCACTTTCACAGGTGTGGGTATTCATAGTTGCTCCGCTTATCGGTGCTGCTATTGCCGCTATAGTACATATGCTTCTTCAGCCTGCTGAAAAGAAGCAGTAAAATCCGAAGTCCAGAGCATTTATCTCTTTTTTCTCATTGTTTTTCCCAAAATGGCCGCTACTGCTCACTGCAGTGCGGCTCTTTTGGGCTTTGAGGTATTATTTGCGGTACTTTTCTGTAAAATAATGGTATCCCTTGACATATAATATTAAATCATTTATAATGAAATTAAGGCAATATCGCACAAATCACGCCTGACGGCTCATTTTACGCACAGTCTTTGTGGGGTATTACCTTAAAACCGCAGCCTTTGTTCTGCGTATGAAAAAATATTTTTGAAAGGAACATGATAATGAAAAAGAAAACATCAGGACGTGCAGCGGCATTTCTGGCGGCAGCAGCTGTATGCACAGCGGCAATGCCCTTCCATGCAAACGCAGACAGCGGAATGAAAATAGTTGCCCTGGGTGACAGCATCACAAACGGCTACTCAGTGGACGGTTCGCTTATAGCCTCATATCCGGAGCTGATAAGCAGTTACTATGGTGCGGAGCTTGTGAATTATGCTCAGGACGGTCTTACAAGTGCCGGGCTTCTGGCACAGCTTTCCGACGGTGCAGTTCAGAGCGATATAGCAAGTGCAGATGTGGTGCTTATAACCATAGGCGGAAATGATGTGCTGGGTCCATTTCTGAATAATGAATATATAGACGCCACCAAGTACAATTCATTGTCCGCACTTATTGCAGGCGTGAAGGAACAGGGCGATATAGCTGCTCTGAAGCTTCAGCTGTACCTTAACTCCACTATGCCGGACGCCATAAAGAACTGCAATGCAAATGTTCAGCAGATTGCCGGTCAGATATGCGGAATGACAGATGCAGCTGTTGTTATACAGACGGTTTATAATCCCATGGATCTGGACGGCGACGATACAACTCATGTACAAAGCGGCTCTGTAACAGCCCTCTGCGCAAACGTAAACAACTATCTTGAGGGTAAGCCGGATAATACCCTTTATCCTGAAGACGGCGGTATAAATGATATAATCAGAGGTCTGGGCGGCGTATCTGTGGTGGATACATTTTATACCTTTGAGAATCATTCTTATTTTTATACCCATATCGACAATGCAGATGTTCATCCCAACAGCAAGGGTCATCTTGCAATTGCTGAAACCATTATCGAGTGTCTGAATATCCCGGAAACCGGCAATGAAAACGGCACTCTTTTCAGAAGAGCATATACTTTTTCAGGAGCAGAACAGACTCTGGCAGGCGTAAACGCTTCTATCAATGAAGCAGTTCTGGCACGTGCTATGATGAACTACGCTTACGGCGACGTTGACGCAAGCGGCGTTATCGATATTTTAGACGCCGCAGCTGCACTGGGAATCTATGCTTCACAGAGCGCAGGAGTTACACCGGAGATCACAGGCATTAACGCAGAAGCGGCAGACGGAAACAGAGATGGCAAAACAAATATAACTGACGCAGCTCTGATGCTGGGATATTATTCAGAAAAGGCAACAGGTTTATTCGACGGTTCATTCATGGAATATATAAGCGCAAAAACTGCAAACTAAAACCATAATGGCTGCTGCAGCAAGGTTCTGCGGCAGCCTTTTTTGTCCTTCTGAACGCACAGCTTTCACAATGTGTATGTTTTGCTCTTCATGGGTGAAAATAAATGCTTTTCAGTTTTACTGTGTTTTCTATAGGTTATCATAATATTATCACATAAAACGGTATAATTATAATTACAGAAACAAAAAAAGCAGCAAGCTTTACGAATATATTGAAAGGATGATTGATTATGTCTGAATTTGAAAACAACAACAATCTGAATGATAATCCCGGCGAAACAGGCGAAGTAAGATCAGAAGCAAAAGCAGGCGGAACTGCAGCTGATACAAACAGTACATCTTCTGCCGGAAGTTCTTATACCGATTACAGAAACGGCTACTACCGCAATCCGAATCCTCACCAGGACGAACCGGTCAGAAGCACCGGATATCAGGGTTCTGCATATAACAGCGGTACAGCATACAATAACGGCACAGGATATAATACAAATGCCTATACAAACAGCTATACAAACAAGACAGGCAGCGAAAACGGTTATAATTATGCAAATTATTATACCAATCCCGGAAATACACAGCCTGCACCAAAGCCGAAGAAAAATAAAGGCCATAAGGGGCTTAAAATCACAGCAGGCGTAACAGCGGCAGTTCTTATGGTAGGCGCCTCTTTTGCAGGAGGATATTTCATAAGCAATGGCAGAGCTGTTTCCGGTGGTGACAGTTTCGTCACACCTGCCGACAATTCATCAGCAGAAAAAAACGGATCTGCAAACGATTCAAACAACGCAAATACAAAAACTCCGGTCAGCGGTACAACACCAAGTCTTCTTGAACTTGCTTCAAGAAAGGACGCTATTACCATTCCGGAAATAGTTGCAAAGATGACGCCCTCCGTAGTAGGCGTTCAGGCAACATTTAAAGCAAATATTCAGTCCAATCCGCACCAGGGCTTCGGTTTCGGATATTTCGGCTATAACGGCGGATCCGGTACCCAGGAGGCAGTAGGCACAGGTACGGGCGTGGTTATCTCAGAAAACGGATACATTGTTACAAATGCCCATGTGGTATATGACAATACCTCTGGTTATGGCGTGGCTACTTCCGTAGAGATCCAGATGTCAGACCAGGAAACTACCTATCCGGCAGATATCGTCGCATATGATGTGGAATCAGATATTGCTGTGCTGAAAGTTGATGAAACAGGACTTGTTCCTGCGGAATTCGGCAACAGTGATGAATGTCAGGTGGGAGAACTTGTTGTGGCAATAGGAAATCCTCTCGGACTGGAACTTCAGAATACAGTAACCTGCGGCATCATATCCGCACTTAACCGTGAAATTACTATAAATGACAAGAAAATGCGTCTTATACAGACTGATACAGCAATAAACAGCGGCAACTCCGGCGGTCCGCTTATCAACAGTGCAGGTCAGGTTATCGGCATAAATTCAGCTAAAATGTCCTCCAGCTATTCAAGCAATACCGCTTCAATTGAAGGCATCGGCTTTGCGATTCCTATTACAGAGGCAAAAGAGATCGTAGATGACCTTATCGAATACGGCTATGTAACAGGCAGACCGCAGCTGGGCATCACCTGTCAGGACGTTTCCGAGGCTGTTGCACAGGCGTATAATTTCCCGGTAGGCGCCTGCATAATCAGCGTTACCGAAGGCGGCGCTGCTGATAAGGCAGGACTCCAGGTGCAGGATTTTATTGTTGCCATTGACGGTCATGAAATCAAGACAACAGAAGAGCTGAATGATTATAAAAATGAGCATGACGCAGGCGAACAGGTTGTACTGACCATCGTCCGTCAGGGTCAGAAAATGGATGTTACAGTTACTCTTGAAGAGGCTGTGGCAAAGGCAGACTGACCGCATTAATATACGCAGTTTACTTATCTTCATACATTCTCCTTATTATTTTCCGAAAAAGGCACTTGCAGAAATGCAGGTGCCTTTTCGGATTGTGCAAGGGCGGCACAAAAGAGACATAATTTTCATATAATGGAAAAAGCAGAGAACATCTATTTGAATGAAACGGAGATGGATCTATGAGTAAGAAAAAACTGCTTGCTGCCGGAGGAGATCTGCGTATGCTCTATGCCGCAGCAGAGCTTTCAGATAAGTACGACGTAACGGTAACAGGTTTTTCGGAGGATAAACTTCCGGGTGCCGTAAAGGAGCTGTACCGGCAGCTGAATAAGGACTGCGGTAAGGCAGATGTGCTTCTGCTTCCGCCGGTTGCGTCGAACAGCAAAGGAGAGATACCGGCTCCGTTTTCAGAGAATGCTCCTGATACGGCAGAAATAATAGGGAAAGTAAAAGAAGGCGGAAGTGTGTTTCTGGGAATCAAAGGAGAAGCAGCGGAAAAGGCAGGCGAAGGGAGAGAGCTTTACTATTATAAATATATGGAGGATGAAGTCCTGGCTCTCGCAAATGCCATACCCACAGCAGAGGGTGCAATAAAAACCGCCATAGAGGAAACAGGAAGCACCATATGGGGCAGCCGGGCAGTAGTCATGGGATTTGGGAGAACAGGCGCAGTTCTTGCAGACAGACTTCTGAAGCTGGGTGCGGATGTAACGGCAGCAGCACGAAAGGAAAAGGACAGAATGCGCATAAAAGCAATGGGTGCCAGGGCTTCGGGAATAAAATTAAGTCCGGAATGCCTTTCAGAAGCAGATATAATTTTCAATACAGTGCCGGCAGTGATATTTGGAAAAGAGGATCTACGATGCCTTAAAAAAGGAAGCGTATTTATTGAACTGGCTTCAGCACCCGGCGGTGCGGATAAAAAAATGACAGAAGAAGCAGGCTGTAAATACGTGTGGGCATCAGGTCTTCCGCCGTGTGATATGGGCTGACACATAATAAACAATAAAAACCTATCTGAAAAACAGGTAAAAAAAACACAGCTTGTGGAAAAGCACCAAAAAAGCCGGGAATGTTTTCTCAGAAATTTAAAAAAAAATACTTTTTATGACTTGACATTCTCAGTGGAATATGTTAAAATACTGTTGTAAATCGTTTATGGCGACTCATGCACCGTGCACCGTAGGCGGGATTACGAAAGTGTTCACACATTGGCAGACGGGTAAATATGAGATATTTACATAATTGCAATCACGTGTGCGAAGCGATTGAACACAAAAATTTATGAAGAGAGGTAATTGGAAATGAAGAAGATTCTCAACAGAGTCGTGGCTGCTGCAATGGCTGTTCCAATGGTACTCACACAGGGTGCTGTCATGAACGTTAATGCTGCTGACACAGGCGCAAAGGCACTTACTCTGAGCAGCTTCACAGCGATTCCTGCTGATC
This sequence comes from Oscillospiraceae bacterium, assembly GCA_029007315.1. Classification (GTDB taxonomy): domain Bacteria; phylum Bacillota; class Clostridia; order Oscillospirales; family Ruminococcaceae; genus Ruminococcus_C. The sequence goes on along the minus strand of JAQXHO010000075.1, from coordinate 11,031 downwards.
AGACTGTATCCACATGGAATACAAAGATGCTGGCAGTAGTTGCTTCTATGGAAGGAACAGAAAAGACAATCGCTAAGGCTGACTTCCTTGAAATGATTCCTGAAGTAAACGTATATGCAACACTTCTGAAGGAAATCATGAAAGATGCTCCGGATCCTGTAATGACAGTTAAGAACAACACAGTTACTGTAAAGGGAACTGCTGATCTTACAAGCTATGCGGAGTCTGAAGTATATCCTAAGGTTAACAAGGCACTGGAAGACGCTGGCTGTCCGTTTGACGTAACACTGGATACATTCAACAAGACAGTTGAATATGCAGTAACAGTTGATTTCGGTTCACTGGCTGATTCTACAACAGTTAAGCTTGCACAGGTAACTCTGACTTGTGACGGCACAGACATCACAACAGGTACTGCAGACTACTTCAAGGGTCTGGTTGACGAGCTGGAAGCTTCTGTAAAGACACAGATCAACGATCAGTATCAGGCACAGATCGATAACCTGCCTGCAGGTTACGAAGAATTCGCAGCAAATGCTGACCAGTTCGAAGCTGATCTCACAGCTGCTAAGGATCTCGACGTAATCAAGAAGCTTGAAAAGGTAGCTGACTATCTGTCAAAGGTAAACACATTTGAGCGTTCCGGTTCTTATGCAACAGCTGATGAAGCTCTGGCTGCAGCTGCTAAGTTTATCAACAACAGAGAAGGCTTCTACAACTTCCCTGCATCTGTTGATGAAGCAGTAGCAAGACACGGCAACGGCTTTAATAAGGCAATAGAGGTTGCAAACGGAATCACTTCTACAAACGGCTACAAGCTGAATATTACTGTAGATGATGTTGCAACACTGGCTAAGGAAGGTTCAAACTTTGAAGTTGCAGTATCCGGCGGCACATACAGCGTAACATTCAACATTCCTGATGAAGAGGCTGCTGAAGTTGAGGCTTATGTAAATGCTAACGCTGAAGACGGTATGGTTTATGACTATTCCTACAAGGTTGTAGAAGTAAACGGCGTTCCTTCTGCTGGCACAGCTTCTCTTGATATCACAAGAGAGATCGTTCTGAAGAAGGCTGACGACACAACAACAACAACTACTACAACAACAACTTCAGATACAACAACTACAACAACAACAACATCTGATACAGACACATCAGATACAACAACAACTACAACAACTGATACATCTGATACAACATCAGATACAACAACTACAACAACAACATCTGATACTACATCAGATTCAACAACAACAACTACTACAACAGACAGCATTCCTGCAGAATTCGTTCTGGAGAGCATTGAAGTTGTAGCAGGCAAGGGTTACTACTTCTCACACGATGAGAACGCATTTGACCTTGCTTCTCTGGTTAGCGAGCTGACACTGGTTGGCACACTTGACGGTGAAGCTTACACAGTAGCAATTTCTGCTGACAGCTTTGCAAACTATCTGACACCTGAATTCGCAACACCTGCTGATTACTTCAATGCTGTTGAAGGCACTGCATATGTTGCAAACACACTGGGTCTGACATTCACACCTTCCGCAACAATGAATGTTGCAGAAAATGCAGATCTCACTGTAACAGATCTTCCTACAGTTTACATCGGCGTTAAGGGCGATGCAAACCTGGACGGCGAAGTAAAGATCGCTGACGCTCAGCTGGTTCTGAAGTACTATGCTGAAATGGCAGCAAACGGAACAAGCTCTATGAACGACGATGCTGATCTGGCAGTTCTGGCTTACTTCCTGGCTGACATTGATACAGAGTCCAAGGCTGGCGCTGACACAGATGATGCTAAGATGACAATTGCAGACGCTCAGGCTATTCTGACATACTACGCTAAGATGGCTGCTAACGGCGAAGCTTCCTGGAGCTAAGAATCTGTAAGTAAATTAAGGTACGCATATGACCGGCGTACATTCAGTGCGCCGGATATATCAAAATAAATTTTATATTTGAAAGGACGAATCTAAAATGAAAACTACATTTAAGAAGAGCATCGCTGCTGTTTCTGCAGCTGCTGTAGTAGCTGCTTCTGCAGCTGTATTCGCAATCCCTGCTGACGCTGCTGGTGGCACACTGACAGCTGCTACTGTTGAGCTGACACTGAAGGAACTGGAAGCAGCAAGCTACACTGTAAGTGTTCCTGTTTCTATTTCTGGTAACCCTGGCTTCAGCGGTCTTGGCTTTGGTATCACTTATGATTCAAGACTTGAAATCAAGGGTGGTAAGGAAGCTGGCATCCTGGCTTCTCTCGATGACGGTATCACAAAGGGTATCGGTAACAACACAGAAAAGGATATTTTCTGGGCTGGTATCGCAGTTAACCCCAACAGCATGACAGCTGAAGAAGTATACTGCCAGGGCGACGGCGTAATCTGGAACTTCACATTCACTGTTCCTTCTGACGCTAAGGCTGGCGACGAGTATGCTGTTAAGCTTCTTGCTTCTTCCAACGGCACACCTCAGGAAATCACAACTCCTGACGGCATCACATCTTCCGCTCTGGTTGATGGTGTAATCAGAATCAAGGCTGACGCTACAACAACTACAACTACTACAACTACAACTACTACAACTACAACAACAACTACAACAACAACTACTACAACTACAACAACTCCTAAGACTACAACAACAACTTCTACAACAACAACAACAGGCACAACACCTGAGGCAACAACAACAACAACAACCGCTAAGAAGGGCGGCACAACATCTTCACCTCAGACAGGTGACGTTCTCCCGATCGCTGGCGCTGCTGCAGCTCTGGTAGTTATCGGCGGTGTAGCTCTGGTTGCTAAGAAGAGAAAGTAATTTTTCTGAAAACAACTAAGGCTAACACAGATTAACATCTGAATTAAAGGCACTCTCCTTCGGGAGGGTGCTTTTTTTATGCCTCAGAGCATAAGCTTCATTGAGGTGATAATATGTATGCCATATATGCACGACAATCAGTGGAAAAAAAGGACTCAATATCTATAGAAATGCAGATAGATCTTTGCAAAATGTATTTGCCGGAACATGAAAAAACAGAGATTTTTGAAGACAGAGGTTACAGCGGAACAAATACTAACAGACCTGCATTCAGAAAAATGCTTGCAGAGGTAAAGGCTGGCAAGATCAAAGGAATAATTGTATATAAACTGGACAGAATATCACGTTCCCTGAGCGATTTTGCAAGGCTCACTGAGATTCTTGAAAGGCAAAAGGTCAAGCTGATATCATACACTGAACATCTGGACACCGAATCGCCAACAGGCAGAATGCTGATACAGCTTCTCATAATGTTTGCAGAAATGGAGCAGAAAACGATTTCCGGAAGGATAAGGGATAATTATATGGCACGGGCAGAAAAAATGCTTCCTCTTGGCGGAAAGGTACCCTATGGGTACAAGAAAGACTGGAGCGAAAATAACGGAGATTCCAGTATAATCAGAGATTTATTCTGTGAAATAATATCCGGGAAAAGTCTTGATGCCGCAGGAAGAAGCATAATTGGAAAACGCTTTACAGGCACCCAGGCAGGCAGAATTATCCGGAATCCAGTATATGTCCGTGCTAATGAAGAAGTCCTGAGATTCCTGCTGATTTCCGGAGTAAAAATGCTGGGCAGTGAAAAGGACTACAAAACAGGCTGTGGAATACATATGATAAGGTCATGCGGCAATTTGTATATTGCACCGGGAAAACACCGGGGTATTATTGAACCGGAAATATGGCTGACAGCCCAGGAACTGCTTCGGAGCCGTAGTCCCTCATCAAATGCTGGCAGCGGAAATAAATCATGGATAGCCGGTCTTATGCAGTGCGAAAAGTGTGGCAGCAGCTGCTATATACGCAGCAACGGCAAAGGCAGACCATATATGTACATTGTATGCCGTGGAAGACGGCAGGGAATATGTAACGGATTTAAGGCACTTCGTTTAGAACCTGTTGAAAGTTTCACAGAAAAAGTATTATGTCTGGAACTGGATAAAATAGGTGCTGAAACCTGGACAGAAAAGGGAAATAGTGAAGAAAATTCAGCCATAACAGAAGAACTTGAGAAACTGATCAAAACCGCACTGGAAAATGACTCTGTTTCAGATGAACTGACTGAGAGAATATTTGCCCTTGAGAGAGATATCCGGGTAAAAAGGCGAAGAAAACAGACAAAAAAGAATTCTTTCAACAGCACCGCAGAAGCACTGTGGAAAGAACTTGAACCAGATAAAAAGAAAGCTGCTGCCAGGCTATTTATAAAAAAGATAGTCATCGGAGATAAAAAAACTACTGTAATATTAAAGTGATGTGTCATCACATTTCAGCTGAACCAGGGAAAGCTGCACCTAAAACCGCAGGAAAACTCCTTGCAGACACTGTATTTCGTATATTAGAGGAGCGAGAGAGATGAAAAAACTTTCGGGCAGAAGAATCGGGTTTGCGGTGACCGGGTCCTTCTGCACCTTTGAACGTGCTTTCAAAGCGGCAGAAGCTCTTACAGAAATGGGTGCAGAGCTTACGCCGATTTTTTCCGAACACGCAGCGTCCATTGACACTCGTTTTGGAAAGGCAGCTGACCATATTCGCCGCATGGAGGAAATAAGCTGCAGGAGGGCTTTGCTCAGTATTGCAGAGGCTGAACCGCTGGGACCTAAGGATATGCTTGACTGCATAGCAGTTGTACCATGCACTTCAAATACAATGAGCAAGCTTGCATACGGTGTGGTTGATACCACAGTCACTATGGCAGTGAAATCAATGCTGAGGAATAATAAACCGGTTATACTGGCAGTTGCTACAAATGACGCCCTAAGATGCAGTGCAAAGAATCTTGGGCTTCTTATGAATTCAAGAAATTATTTCTTTGTGCCATTGGGACAGGATGCGCCGGACACCAAGCCGGCTTCTATGGTGGCACATTTTGAAAAATTGCCGGAAACAATAGAAGCAGCATTTGAGGGCAGACAAATTCAACCTTTAATCATATAGAAGTGTAGAAACGTTAAAAAAATTCTGCCATAATATTAAGGCAATACAGCACAAAGACCGTGCGTAAGATGTGCAGTGTTGCCTTAAAAAATCTACCGCCTGTCTGCGTATGTGGATAGGCGGTTTTTGGGAGGAATAATAATGGCAGTGATAATAGCTAATCAGGCAATTATAATGCTTCTTCTGAATCTTGTTGGTATACTTGCATACCGGCTGAAAATCGTAAACCGTGACGGCGGCAGACAGCTGTCAGCAATCGTACTGGAAATTGTAACTCCGGTTCTCGTTGTACACGCCTATGTGGACGTCGGATACAGCAGCAGACTCGTTGTGAATCTTCTCTGGACTTTCGTACTGGCGGCAGTTTCCTACATACTGACAATAGCAGCCGCAATGCTCTTTTTACGGCAAAAGGAAGGCAGAGAAACCGCCATTGAACGCTTTTCCGCTATTTACAGCAACTGCGGATTTATGGGCATACCCCTTGCAAGTGCCTTGTACGGAGCAGAAGGCGTTCTGTATGTAACAGCATTTCTAACCATATTTTTCTTTTTTTCATGGACTCATGGAATCATGCTCCTCAGCGGAAAGGGCGATATAAAAGCATTTTTAAAAGTACTTCGTTCACCTACAGTCATAGCAATAGGAATTGGTCTTATATTATACTTTACACAGCTTCAGCTGCCGAAGGTTCTTACAGAAACAATGGGATATATTTCATCACTTAACACGCCCCTTGCCATGATCACCTCCGGTATCAGCGTGGCACAGTCAAATATACTGGGAGCCCTTAAAAATCTCCGGGTGTATTATGTTTCTGCCTGCAGGCTCATACTTTTTCCGCTGCTGACGCTGGCACTTTGTCTTTTCTGCGGATTTATTTCCGAAGAGGTGCGTATAGTGGTTCTTCTCCTTGCGGCAGCGCCTTCAGCGGCAATGTGTACTCTTCAGTGCCAGAAGCTTGGACTTCATGATATATATGCGTCCCAGATTTTTGCCCTCACAACCATATTTTCCGTTGGTACGCTTCCTCTCATGGTCAAACTTTTCACTTTTCTTCTGGAAATTTTGTTTTAAACACAATATGTATATTGTGTAAAATTAATCCGGTAATATAACGCCGGCGTTGTATTTAATTAACAAATATGGTATAATGTTTTATATAGTAACGCAGGTGATTATGTAAAAAAATATTACTGGGGTGCAAAATGATAGGCAGAGGAATTAGCAAATATGATTTAAAAGCAATGAACAGAAGTCAGATACTCAGGGCTGTTTGGGAACACGGTCCTATATCAAGGGCAGATATTGCAGAAAAGCTTGGTATAACACGTGCAGCAGTAACGGTGATTACAAACGAAATGATCGAGGAAAAACTGCTTAGAGAACTCAGCAGAGAAGCCGGTGAAAATGATCATGAGATCTGCAAAGGCAGACGCAAGGTGTTTCTGGAAATAGATTCCTCAGCATATTTTACAATTGGAATATACATTGACAAGAACAGCATTTCAGCCGGACTTACCACAATAAAGAATGACATTCTGGACAAGGAGAATATCTGCATTGAGAAGGATATTTCCCTGGAGGAAATCATATCGGAAATAGAAGGAATAGCAAAGGTTATGCTGACCAACAGCTGTCTGACGTCGCAGCAGCTTGTTGGCATTGGTATAGGCATAATGCCGGATATGCCGGAATGCATAAGGAAAAAAATACAGGAGGACCCTCTGTTTTTTGAGGCTCTCCAGGATACTCTGCGTGAAAAAACCGAAATTCCCGTATTTTTCGACAATGCCCTGTCACAGTTTGCAGTTGTATGCTGCAATGAGCGTGAAAGCTCAGAAAAACTGTATCAGTGTGCATTCATATATTCCGACATGGAAAATTACCACCTGTCCCTTATCAGAAAAAAGCCTCAGTTTGACGAGAAATTCTTCACAACCGGAAACGTGAACAATATGATCGTAAATCCGGGCAAATTACAATCCGGCGTATATCCGGAGGGATGTGTAAAGACTGAGCTTACCCCGAAGGCTGTTGCGAGAAAGGTTTCGGAGATATACAGCGAAAAGGAAACGCCGAATCTTTACAGAATAACCGGCGGTGACAAAAGCAGCGTTACAATTGCCCAGATAATGACAGCGGTAAGTGAGGGCGATGAAATTTTAAGTGATCTGAAAAGTGAACTGCTTTATGAGTTTAGTATTTTTCTGAATAATATACTGTGCATAGGCGAATTGGATGGCTTATATTTCTGTAATTTCGGATTTTCTGAGGAACAGGCAGAGATAATAAGAGAATATACAAAAAAACGTCTTGGCTATGAATTAAAGGCTGAAATAAATGTCTGGGAAATAAATCCGGATCAAAGATTTCTGTGCGGCAGTGTATATGCGGCGCTGAAAGGATTATTCAGCGTAAATGAAAGGTCATTATCAGCAAGATAATGACACAAAATATCAATATTATAAATTTTTATGTACTTTTCACGTGAACACTTGCACTTCAGTGAGAGATATGCTATAATAAATGCAAAGCATTTATTATAATTTATTTTAATGCCCTTGCATATACGCAAAGCAGACTTTGCATCTGCAAAACGGGCATTTACAGCAAAATATTTCAAGTTTGCTGCTGTAATAAATGTACAGCTTATCATTTTGCATTAAATTGCGAATGATAAAAGGATGAAAGGAGTAGGGTTCGTTTTGAAATCCGATGTGGTTGTTATGAAGTTATCAGAAATGAAAAAAGAAAATCTGGAACAGTTTTTAGCAGACTGTAAAGCTGAGTATGCAGAGTTTCAGGCAGAGAATCTGAAGCTGGATATGTCAAGAGGCAAGCCTTCACCGAAGCAGCTTGATCTGAGCATGGATCTTATGGACTGCTTAAAGCGTGATGATTATAAAACAGAGAATGGCCTTGACTGCCGTAACTATGGCGTACTGGACGGTATTCCGGAGGCAAAGGAATTTTTCTCAAAGATGCTGGGTGTAACACCGGAGGAAACGATCGTATTCGGCAATTCAAGTCTTAATGTAATGTACTGGGTAATGTCAGTTGCAATGACAAACGGTGTTTTAGGCAGCAAGCCCTGGGGACAGCTTCCCAAGGTTAAGTTCCTGTGTCCGGTGCCGGGATATGACCGTCATTTTGCTGTAAGTGAATATTTAGGCATGGAGCTTGTAAACATTCCCATGAATGAAGACGGCCCTGATATGGATATTGTGGAAAAGCTCGTGGCAGAGGACGACAGCATCAAGGGCATATGGTGCGTACCCATGTACTCAAATCCCGGCGGCGTTGTATACAGCGACGAGGTGGTAAAGCGTTTTGCGGCACTGAAGCCGAAGGCAGAGGATTTCCGAATTTTCTGGGATAATGCTTACTGTGTGCATCATCTGGTTGACAATCCTCCTGTACAGGCAAACCTTCTTGAAGAAGCAAAGAAGGCAGGCAATGAGGATATCTGCTATATGTTCGCTTCCACATCAAAGATCACATTTCCCGGAACAGGTATTTCCATTATGGCGGCAAGTGAAAAGAACCTTGCAAGCCTTAAAAAGGCGCTGGGTTTTGCAACAATCGGCTTTGACAAGATCAATCAGCTCAGACATCTGAGATTCTTTGACGGCAAGTTTGAAAATCTCATAGAGCATATGAAGAAGCACAAGGAACTCATCGCACCCAAGTTTGCCATTGTTGAGAATACCCTTGAAAGGGAACTGGCAGATCTGGGAATAGCAAATTGGTCCGATCCTAAGGGCGGCTACTTTATTTCCTTCAATCAGAAGGGCTGCGCAAAGAAAATAGTATCTCTCTGCAAGGAAGCAGGAGTTGTTCTTACAGGTGCCGGCGCTTCATTCCCATATGGAAAAGATCCGGAGGACGAGAACATCAGACTGTCACCTACATTCCCCACAGAGGAAGAGCTTCAGAAGGCAATGAACGTATTTGTATGCAGTGCAAAAATTGCAGCTGCTGAAAAGCTTCTGGGATAAATATAAAACGAATATAAAACAAAAAGCTGCTGCGATTATTTTCGCAGCAGCTTTAATTCATTTTACATAGCGGCAATATTCTGCCGCATTATTCCGTTTCTGAAGATATCAAAAACTGTCTGATAGGAGATGTTTGTGGTTGAACCGGGACGTATCTCAATGTCTGCGGTAACTCTCATGCAGTGCATACCCAGATAGGGAGTATATGCAGTAACAAGGTACACACCTGCCGGCAGATCGAGAGAAAGCTTGTTCTTGCCGAAGGGCAGTTCCCTCTGTTCACCGTTAATGCGAATGACCCAGTGATCAATGAGTATCTGTCCAAAGAAACGTTTTCCCGAAATGCAGAGCTTACCCGTGGAAGCTGCCCTGGAGGGTTTTCTGCGTCCTGGAGCAGTGGTTGGTACAGGTCTGTAAGCCGGCGGTTCAGGTCTGTGCATAGCAGGCGCCTTAACAGGTTTATGTTCATTCAGATACAGATTAGGGTCCATAATGACTCATCTCCTTGATAATAAAATATATTTACTTAGCCGGTACAGGAAGTTCAGTAACGGCGTGTACTAAATACTTTAGAAGTGCCATTGAATCTCCGGATGATATTACTTCGTCAGCACAGCAGTTAGCATTAAGGGTCTGCTGAGCATTCAGCTTGATAATGCCTGCGAGAGATTTATTGAGATAAATAACGTCTACCATACTTACAGAACCATCAAGATTGAGATCGCCATAGAGGATATCAGGGTTTACTGAAGTCGTAGTCGTATCCTTTCCGGACGTAGCTGTTGTTTTGGCTGTCGTACTTGTGGAAACCGTGGTTTTCCCAGTAGTTGTTGTGGTGGTTGTTGTTGCGTCAGAACTCCCGTTGTCTGTAGTTGTGGTAGTAGTTGTTGTTGTTGTTTTGGAAGTAGTTGTAGTTGATCCGGGAGTAACAGGATTGCTGCCGCCCAGTGACATATAAACTATACCGCAGCCTACTGTTGACATATAAACAGTACCGAATGTATTCATATCACCAACCAGATAGTTGCCGTTTCCGGTACCGCCGTAGAGTTTCTGGGTATTAATTGCGACCCATGTCTTTCCTGCGTCTGTTGAACGGTAAACGCCCGGTACATCTTCTTCAGTGGGCTGACCGTACATATACAGAGTATTCACGCCGCCTGCCTTTTCAGGAGCGCCGTAGCCTACAGTCTTACAGTAGAATACGCCGTCTATCTTTTCAATGCTCTTGCCGTGGTCTGTTACATGATATGCGCCGTTCCAGCCTGCGCCCAGGAACAGTTCACCTTCGCCCAGATAGCCGATTCTGTTTGCAACATCGCACATATCATACTTTACAACGTCCTGTGTTGTAAATGTTGCGCCGTAGTCGTCACTTACCATGAATACATAGTGAGAGTCCTCAAATGTAGGTTCCTTCTTGCTTGTATCATAGAACCAGTAGTCATTATACTGAGCTGTGTAGCCGTAAACATACTTGGGGTCGTTGTCATCAACCTTTAAGTAAAGCTCCTTTGTGCCGGCTATACCTGTGCAGTCCTTCCATGTTGCACCGAAATCGTCAGTGTATGAACCCTTGCCGTTTCCTGTGCGGAAGATACGGTACGTGCCGTCAGCAAGCTCTGTGATTGCAGCCTTGCCTGACTGAGAAGCGGAATCCATAGCTGTCCATACCTTGCCGCCGTCAAGTGTATAGTAAGTTTTATTGTTATCGTTTGATGCACGAACCATTACCTTGGGATTTGAGGGACAGTATGCGATACAGCTTGTGCTGCCCATGTTAGGCTGATGCTGAACGGAATTTACCTTGTCGAGATGCTCAAAGCCGTCATAGTCGCCGATTGCAGAATAAGGATTGCCGCCGGGTATGCTTACCATATCCAGAGAAACAACTTCCTCAATGCCATCAGCCTCAAAATAGAACTGAGGGCAGGTGTCCCATGTATTGTCGCAGGCAAATACGCCGTTACCGGAAGTAACAACTATTCTGTTATTATCTCTCGGGTCAAGAACGATTGCGCCTGTCCAGTGGATAGCCTTGTCACGA
>JAQXHO010000074.1 GCA_029007315.1 Oscillospiraceae bacterium | reverse complement strand
ACCGATCTCAGCAATAGGCTGAATTGTGCCTATCTCATTATTTGCAAACATTACAGTAACAAGACAGGTATCCGGACGTATTGCAGCAGCAACCTCCTCCGGCTTTACAATGCCGTTTTCGTGGACGTCAAGGAGAGTTATCTCATAGCCCTGTTTTTCCAGTTTATTTAGTGTATGCAGAACTGCATGATGCTCAAACTTTGTGGAAATAATGTGCTTTTTGCCCTTTCTTGCACCAATTACTGCGGCAGACACTATAGCCTGATTATCAGCCTCGCTGCCGCCGGAGGTGAAATATATCTCCTTTGGGTCGGCATTCAGAGCCTTTGCAACCTTTGCTCTCGCTTCTTCAAGGGCAGTTTTTGCCTCCTGTCCGAAGCTGTAAAGGCTTGAGGGATTTCCGTAGATCACATCAAAATACGGCATCATTGCTTCCTTTGCCGTCTGACTCATCATTGTGGTGGCAGCATTATCAGCGTAAACCTTCATATTAATCTTCCTTTCAAATTCCCATAGAATCTATAGGATATTATGCTAAATAATTATGCAGAATCACACAGGAAATATTTCCCTAAACATTTCCCTCCAGCAGATCCTTCAGCGAAACCTTATCCAGATAATCATTTATGAGATTATCCAGCTTCTGCCACATTGGAAATGTAAGGCATCTATCCACATTGCGGCATTCTTCCTCTCCTTCGGAAAAGCCGTGACAAGACACAGGCGTAAGTCCGCCTTCTGTCAGCCTTAAAATTTCACCGATATGGTATTCCTCCGCAGGCTTTCGGAGCATATAGCCTCCGTCCTTGCCCCGCAGGCTTATAAGCATTCCGCCCTTGTTCAGAAGCGAAACGATGGATTCAAGGTATTTCATGGACACCTGCTGTCTGTCTGCAATGGATTTCAGTGAGATATAGCCCTCATTTTCATGCTGTGCAAGGTCTATCATAACCCGCAGCGCATATGTTCCCTTGGTTGAGATCATCATAAGGCTCACCTTCCTCTCTTATCTCCTTGTTATTATACAACTTAATTCCTATACTGTCAATAGGGATTTAAATTTTTTTCATTTTATACATTTTTTCTGCCCCTGTAAATGAAAAAAATCACGGCTTTTCTCATTTGAAAAAAGCCGTAAAAATCTTATTTTACTCCATCACGCCTTTGATCACATACATCTGATGATAACAGGTTTCTCCTGTTTCTGCATAAACATCCTCATACATCTCATAGCTGTTATTATCATCAAGATCAATTCTCAGACCACTTTCAGTCACAGCATCTCCGACAGATACTCCGAATTCCTGGCAGGCTGCCAGAGCTACGTTTTCATCATAACTCTCCATTGTATCATAGATCACAGCCACAAGCCTGTCATACTGAAACATAAAGCACAGGTCAATGTCATTATAGGTCATGTCTGTATTTTTCAGATCCGTACCCCACCACGGGAAATCCACAGGTTCCGGAACATCTGCACCCAGAACCGCAGACAATTCCGCACGGCTCAGTCCCAGAAGGCTTCTGTCTGCAATAAACAGATTCTTATCTGTTACTCTTATCAGATCATCCGGATTTATAGCAGCTGCCTCAGTAGTTGTAGCTTTTACCGTTGTGGTTGTGATCTTTGTTGTTTTAGCTGTTGTTTTTTTAGTTGTAGTTGTGGTTTTAGCGGTGGTCTTTTTGGTTGTTGTTTTTTCGGTTACGGTTGTTTTAGCCTCTGTTTTCTTTTTATCGTCAGAAGATGACACCGTAGTATGTACAGCAGGCTCTTCATCAGACGGAACGGTATTTGTATTCTCAATAAAATTGAATTTTGTAACATCACCGTCATTTTCTCCGTCAAAAACCGAAGTTGTGATCTGCGGATCATTCATTGCAATTGTATCATAATCAGGATCATTTTTACCACTGCGCATAAACATCCAGATTATTAAAAATGCAACTGCAATTATCAATACAGAAAGTGCTGCTATACATATTATCATCAGCGTCTTTTTGCCGGAAGAATTATCAGCCGGCTGAGCTGTATTTCCTGCTGCATAAGGGTCATCATAACTATAATCATCCTGAAAAGGCGGAATGCCGTGCGAAACTTGATCCTCATTATATGTAACAAGTCTTTCACCGCAGCGGTTACAGAACACATCATTAGCAGAATATTCTGTTCTGCATTTCGGGCATATTTTCATTTTAATTCCTTCTTTCACCATTAGTAGTATACACTATAAATAGAATCAATTATCCAGGCACCATTGGAATAGGTGTAATAAAAGCAAGCGTTGCCTGAATAGCTTCTGTCTTCCGATTTAAGAACATCCACCCATTTGTCGTTCTGATATTCACTGTCATAGTAATAATACTTGTAAGTGTAATCAAAATCGAAATAGCAAATATATCGCTGATCCGATGTTAAATATGAAGAGTCTTCATTAATTATAAAATTATCAAAAACATATTCATGTGCGCCTTTTTCGCCGGAATTATACAGCTGGTCATAAAAATAATTTCTATACGATTTATAAAGACTGCTGCTTTTTTCCAGATCGTTTCCGTTTTGTGCAGCTTCAGCAAGCTGTTTGAAGTCTGACGTTGCCTGTGCAAGCACCGCCTCAGAGGCTGTATTATTCAGTTTAAGATAACTCGGTGATATTTCTGCATCAGAGTAGGATCTGATCTCATAATCCTCTGTAATATCTGACTGAACAAGGATAGTATGATTAAAATTAAATACTGTAGGTATCTTATACCTGCGCATTCCTTCATCTTCAGATATGCAGTATGAACTGCCTACAGGAATGCCGTCCAGAGTTACTGTGGTAAAATCGGGAACATATATTTCAATAGAAGTAAGCATATCTGCAGCGGATACCTTATAATTATCAAAGAAAAGGAACTGCTTTTCAGAATCCTTCACCAGATTGATATACATTTGCTTTGAGCTTGATCTGTCTGTCATGTAATCCACTCTGTATTTCTTACTGAAGCTGTCACCAAAGTCGCCATACCTGTCTGTTCTCATTTCAGTAATATTATAAGCACCCACATTCACAGGAAGCAAGTCTGAATTCTTCATTGCCATTTCAAACTGAGCGCTGCTTACAAACTCAGAATCCTTGATATACAGACATTCATATGCTGTCTGCCAGTCTTTTTCTGTAAGTGCGCTGAAATACCTGTCTGCCGTTCTCTGAGGATCGGAAAAATAGAAGCCGGCAGCAACTGCACCGGCAGCAGCAATTATCAGAACACCCAGTAAAATAAAAAGCACGAGATACCTTCTGAAAAAATTCTTCTTCTTTTTCACAACAGCCGGCGCTGCTCCGCCCGAAACATTTGCTGTACTATTTCCAATAGTTTTTCCGCAGGATTTGCAGAATACACTGCCATCCTCATTAAATCCTCCGCAATACTTACAATACATACTCTCCACTCCCTGTTTTAATTTTTTTGTACATTTACACCGCTGTAATGCATATATTTATTATACATCTTTTCAGAAAAAATAGCAAGTTCTTTATATTATTTTTTAAAAAATCATATCAGCATAAACACAAGCAGATCCCAGAACATATGAAGAGCGATGGGAAGGACTATATTTTTTGTTCTTATAAAAGCAATACTAAAAATAACGCTCAGTACAATAATAGATACAAATCCAAGACTTGCAAAGGAAGAGATAAACTGACCCTTTGATATCCATATTGGAAAATGTATACATAAAAACATAACTGCATTCACCGCAACAGCTATGTACTGCTCTTTCTTTGAGGAATCTTCTCTTACCGAATAATTCAGCAGCCAGCCACGAAACACAAGCTCCTCTGTAATTCCCACAAACAGAACTGTTATAACATCATCTATGGTGAAAGTTTCCGCTATTGCCAGACCGCCGTGAGTTCGCCATGCGCTTACAATCACAAACATGAGAAAACACGGAAATATTACAAGGTAGCCCTTCCAGCCTGGAGCAATTTTTGTGAACATATCATTTAATGATACAAGACAATGCTCCTTGTATTTTACAATCAGAAAAGCAGCCGGCAGCGTCCAGACCAGATTTTTTAAGACGCCGCTTCTCAGAAATGATGATGTAAACGTTTCCTCACCCAGTGCGTCGCATATCAGCGGCTTCAGCAGCAGCGTGTATGCCGCCCATACGCCGTACAGACACAGATAATAGACTATTGGTATGATAATATCCTTTTTGTTCATGCTTTTTTCAGTCATTTTTAATTCCCTCCAGATCAAATTTCGGTGTAAAATCAGAATTTGCAGATGACAGCTCCTGGGAAAATCCCTGCAGCCCAAGTTCCTGGGCGCATTTTAAAACGCTCTGATATTCCATTGTAGTAAGTCTGCGGTTAAGTTCCTTATAGGGCAAAGGCTCCGTAGGAGGCGTATACTGTCCCATAAGGCTTAAAAGAAATTCGTCTTTCGGCAGAATTTCCGCAAGCTTTTCCAGAACTGCCATTGATTCATGCCTGTTTCCCGGAAGGACAAGGTGCCTTACAATAAGGCCTTTTTCCATTATCCCGTCAGAATTTATAACAGGCTTTCCTGTCTGCCTGTGCATTTCAAGAATGGCTTTAACTGCCGTTTCCGGATAATCCTCCGCCGCAGAATATTTCTTTGCAGTTTCTTTGTAAAGGTACTTGAAATCAGGCAGATATACATCTATAATACCATCGAGCATTTTAAGAGTTCCCGGTGATTCGTAGCCGCTGCTGTTCCATACCAGCGGAATTTTCAGTTCATCTCCTGCAAGCTTTACAGCTTCAGTTATCCATGGAGCAAAATGGCTTCCTGTTACAAGGTTTATATTATTTGCACCCTTTTGCTGAAGAGCAAGCATACATTCCGCAAGCTTTTCTGTTGTGATCTCCGCACCGAAGCCTTCTTTGCTGATATCATGATTCTGACAATAGCAGCATCTCAGACTGCAACCGGAAAAGAAAATGGTACCTGAACCCTTTTCTCCGCTGATACACGGCTCTTCCCAGTAGTGAAGACTGCTTCTGGCTGCACGTATAGCATTACCGCCGCCGCAAAGTCCTGTACTCCGGGTTCTGTCTGTGCCGCATTTTCTGGGACAAAGCCTGCAGTTTGTAATATCGTATCCGTTTATGACAGTCTGCATCTGAAATCCTCATAGGTAAATTCCCTTATTATCTCAATATTTCCGTCTGCATGGTGCAGTGCAATTGAAGGCAGGGGCATACCGTTGAATGTATTTGTCTTTACCATGGAATATATTGCCATATCGCAGAAAACAAGCTTATCTCCTGCTTTCAGCGGCTTATCAAAGGAATAGTCACCTATTATATCACCCGCAAGGCAGGTATTTCCTCCAAGACGGTAGGTATACGCCTTTTCACCCGGCATACCGCTTCCGATAATGTGAGGACGGTAGGGCATTTCCAGAACGTCGGGCATGTGACAGGCGGCAGAAGCGTCCAGTATTGCAGCAGGCATTCCGTTATCGGCAAAATCAAGGACAGTTGAAACAAGAAAACCTGCATTAAGCGCAACAGCTTCACCAGGTTCCAGATACACCTGTACGCCGTATTTATCCTGTATAAAATCTATACATCTGATAAGCTTTTCAATATCGTAATCTGCTCTTGTAATATGATGACCGCCACCGAAATTCACCCATTTGCATTTTCTGAGGTAATGGTCGAATTTTTCTGTAACATGAGGAAGAGTACGTTCCAGAACATCGGAATTCTGCTCGCACATTGTATGGAAATGTATTCCCTCAAGTCCTTCAAAAAGTTCATCAGTAAAGCTGTCTGCTCTGCAGCCCATTCGTGAACCGGGAATGCAGGGATTATAAATATCAGTTTCAACTTCTGCATATTCCGGATTTATTCTTATTCCGCAGGAAATATTTCTGCCGGAAGCCTTTACAGTATCCTTGTGCTGCTGCCACTGGCTGAGGGTGTTAAATACAATATGGTCGCTTATCCTGCATATCTCAGTCATGTCCTCACGGCTATATGCCGGTGAAAAAATATGCACCTCTCCGCCGAATTCCTCTCTGCCAAGCCTTGCTTCATAAAGACCGCTGGCTGTAGTTCCTGCCAGATATTCACGGAGTATGGGATATGTGCTGAACATGGAAAACGCCTTCTGGGCAAGAAGAATTTTGCAGCCTGTTTTTTTCTGAACATTCAAAAGCACTTCACCATTTCGTCTGAGAAGCCTTTCATCTGTAATAAAGCAGGGAGTTTTAAGCCCTGAAACATCAATATCAAATGCGTCACGTATCATAATTCTTTCTCCTTAAATCATTTTTGTAAGAATGAAAAAGCTCCAGAGTCCGCTTTCCTCGCTGTAAACAGCGTCAGCACCTATAATAGAAATGCCTTCACCAGACAGAAGATCGTTATTTTTCGTATTCTCCGAATCTTCTTCATATTTCACAAGTGCATCCTGTGAATTTACAGTATTAAGCAAAGCAGAAACGGTAATATTTTCAGTTTCCGGAAGCATACTTTTCACGATTCTTTCTGCATTTTGCTGATAATCAATACCGGATTCCGCATATTCATCTGCAACAGCTTCTGCGGCGGCTGCAACATCGGCATTCCATTCAAGCTCCTTCAAACCGTTTTCGGCACGTTTATGATTAAGAAGCTGGTAAAATCTCATGCGTTCCACATTTGACCAGACTTCCTCAGTGTGATCCCTCAAAACCGAATTGTCAACAGAATATATCTGTTTGAGTGCTGATACCGTCTGATTATAGCCGCAGGTCTGTTCGTTATACCGCATTTCAATATCATTTACCGCATCAATAAGGCGAAGCTGATAACGTTCCTGAGCTGCTTCTGCCGGTGATTCTTCGCAAAGGGCAGCAACAGCATAACTGCTTTCGGCATTGTCCAGACTTCTCTGGAAAGACGTATCGGGCATGAATATAAATGCACCTGCTGCTATCAGTCCCAGAACAAGAATACATATTGCAAGGGTTACGTATATTTTATGCCTTTCATTTCTTGTGGCATTTTTTCTTTGCTCTTTTTCAATGCAGAATGGACATTCTGCTGTATCCGGCGGAAGTTCCCTGCCGCAGTTAATACATTTCATTTATGATACTCCTTTAATACACCTTATGTATATTCTGAATCATGCTGCATATTATCCGATATATCTGCATGATTCTTCTCTGCTTTTAATATTTTACTATATAGATGTATATTTGTCAAGAACAGGGTTACAATGAGAAAAAGTGGCAGTTTAACAGTTCGTCTGACAATACGCCGGTTCTCCGGTCAAAAAAATTTCTGTTTTTTCAAAAAAAATTTGAAAAAAGCCTTGACAAACATTTTTCTTTGTGATATAATATAAAAGCTGACTGAGGAAGACAGCAAAATACAAAACACTGGGGTGTCGCCAAGCGGTAAGGCAGCGGACTCTGACTCCGTTATTCGAGGGTTCAAATCCTTCCACCCCAACCAAATGAAAACTGGTCAGAAAATACAGAAATGTATTCTCTGACTATTTTTTATATATTGAAAACTGTGTTCAAAAAAGCTGCATGGTTGTGAACCGATAGACAAGGTATGCTTTTTTCAGTGTCTACATTTCATTTTGCTTTCATGGCAAGCAGTATTCACTGTACTGTTTCCTGTCGTGTTTTATCGCTCGTGCCTATGTTTTTTTATGGTGGGTAGGTAGTCGTGGCACACGCACAGATGTGCTGACGTTGATTAGACGTCACAAAATGAAAATCAGCCTTATTGAAACTATTTAATTTTCAAGTTTCTCTGTATAAAAACAAATCAAGCCTTTCAGACAGCTGCGAACTGGTTCCGAAAGACTTGACAGATCTATTTTAATGTGCTATAATGTATGCATACAAATAGCATTCTCACTAAGTCATTCAGATGCTCTAACATCTGTCTGATTACGAAGCGTTAACTGCCGCCAAGCGGTTAAGGCTTTGTGGGGGTGCTTTTTTATTTTTTACTCCTATATTATATCACAGTGGGTAAAGTTTGCCAAATGTTTTTTGAAATTATATGTATTATTGAAGCAACGGTGATACAATTGTAAAACTCGCAAACCTATTTAATGTCACCACTGACTATCTTCTCGGATGTTGCAATGATATGCCTGATCCCATTGAGATTATCGCTAAGCAGAAGAATTTAAGTCCTCTGGAAATTGAACTGCTTAGTCGTTATTTTGATATACCAGCATACAAGAGGGAAGTGCTTCTGTAAATTATACGTAATGCTGTTCATTTAGAAGATTCAAAGGATAACGAAAATGAATAATACGCTATCGTGCTTTCATTGAGCTTATCGTTCAGAGAAAAAAGTCACACAGACATAAAAGAAAAGGAGAGAATTGACAATATCTCTCCTTTTGTGCTATAATATTCAAGTCGGCTCTTCCGCAAGGAGGATGTGGTAATTTGCTATATTACATAGTATCTTTAATAATTTCTATTGGAGTAGAAGTATTAGCCTATCTCTTCTACAAATGGCTGAATAGAGATTATTCCGACAACAGCCAAACAGCCTTAATAAAAGGCAAATCCCCCAGAGCTGGCACTCTGGGGGATTTCTTTTTGTATGGCAAATTGCCTTACATAGTATCTTTTAGCCATATTTATTATATCACAATCTTGGTACAATGTCAAGAATGATTTTTAATTAGTTTACTATTGGCTTTCATTTGAAGAATTAAATTTAAACTCTTTGGATTTTCCCACACTTCTGGTGATTATACCAACAAGCAGTAAAATAAGTCCTCCAAACATTAAGAATATAAAATGCCTGTCTACTATTTGGTAGATAATTGATTGGTTACCCCCTGATGCAAGTGCAAATACATCATTCCTTGTATGAAAATATCCTCCGGAACTAATGCTCTGGAGGATATATTTTTATAGCAAATTGTAATACATAAATGCAAGGCACAGGGTTCAGGATACCTTCATTCTGCATTTTTCTATGCAGTTTAAAAGATCTCTCTTTGCCTGTTCAAGCATAATACGGGAGTCATTATCCAGATATTTAAGTTGTTCCTGCATCTGACAGACTGCTTCATAGCATACTTTCAGTTTTATTATGTATGCCTTTATTTCATCAG
>JAQXHO010000073.1 GCA_029007315.1 Oscillospiraceae bacterium | reverse complement strand
CCGAATAAGCCTGCAAATGCTGCACCTGAATCATTGAAATACAGTCCGCTTACAGTGTGATTCTGTCCGTCAAATATGCCTTTGTATGTGATGTTGCCGCTATTGGCAATAGGCGTCCAGCTTTTGAAATCTCCGCTGTTTGTAACATTGCCCTTCGTATCGTATTCAAGTAATGACAGCAGATCCTTGTTTACTGTAATATCAGCTGTGAGAACTGCATTTGCACTTCCATAGTTTGCATTGTCATTATTTACCTTATCTGCAAACCAGTAAAGTTCGCCGGCTGTTCCTATCTGGTATACTTCACCGTCTTTTGAGGGTTCTGTTGGTGTTGTATCTCCTGCACCGCAGCGAGTGCATACTCCACCGGCAAAATCGTGCCCTAATGCACTATCTGTCGGTATATTTCTTGTTACCTGACATAATGGGCAATATTCAACGTTATAACCGCTTGCCGTACAGGTTGGTGCGACTGTTTCACCTGTAGCTTCCCACTGATGCTCACACAGTGTATAATCCTTCAGTGCGATCTCGCTGATCTGCAAAATATTTGCGCCTGAAAGTTCTGTGACTTCCAGCTTGAAATACTGATAAAACGGAGTGGTTTCTGCTAATGTGAAATCAGTATACGTTTCATTTACTTCCGGCAAGCCTCCCTCTGTAACATTGTCGATCACTGCCCATGAAGTATTATCGCCGTCATAATTCATACAGGCAGAGAGGGTCCATTTAAATGGGTTTCTTCCATGCCAGTCAGCTGTATCATTGCATGTTGCGATTGAATACGTGCTGAACTTAACCGGTTCTGGTGCCTTGAAAATAACATAGGCAGAGCCGCTGAAATCAAAGCACCATTTTGTGCCTGTGTTGTTGTCGAATAACTTTTTGTAATCTTCATTTTTGTTGCCATATGGATTACCGGTTACCGCAGAAAGAGTTAAGCTGTCTGCGGTGCCCTCCGCACCTGCTGTCAGTCCAAAGTCGGTTTTGCTGAATGTCCCGCTTGGTAAATACAGCAGCATTGCCAGACACATTACCATTGCCGAAAAAATGGCAAACGTTCGTTTGATTTTGCTTGTCATTAATATTCCTCCCTATGTGATAATAAATTTTTTTGTAACCCTTATTCAGGGATTACATAAACTGCGATATTTTATTTTCATATCCTTCCGCAGTCTATACACATACATTATACTATATTTGTACAAAAAATGTCAATATATAAGGAACCAATAGTGGTGACGTGGAACTAAATAAATTCTAACCTGGAACGAACAAATCATTCGTTCCAGGTTCAGAGGGCATCAGTCAGTCTTTTTTAGCAAATACAGTACTATTCAGATGATAACAGTCTTTAGGCAACACTTCGCTTGCAGATTGCGTACAGAGCCGTCAGACGTGCTTTGAGCGGTGTTGCCTTTAATAAGCAAACGGTTATGCACTTGTCATTAATCAATATAAATAAGCTCTCTTTGTATCCGCATAATAAAAAACAAAGAGAGCTTTGATGTTTGTATAAATTAAATTTACCTAACTAAGCTTAATTACACTGCTTCGTTCAATCAATGTTCCGCTTACTACAATTCGGCATGGCTCTGCATCATGATACTGTACACGGTTCATAAGCTGTCTTACAGACTCCTTTGCCATCATATCTAAATTTACAGCATATGTTGTGATCTGCGGAACAGCCAGTTCAGACAAAACAAAATTATCAAACCCTACTATAGAAATATCATCCGGCACACGATATCCCTTCTCCTTCAAAAGGTTCAAAAGAACATATGCGGTACTGTCGCAGTTACAGGCGAAGGCTGTGGGCATACTTACAATATCATCTACCGACAAATATATCTTTCTATCATTGTCACGGTCGGGAATGACCATATCATCTGTAACATCAATTCCAGCTTCTCTCATTGCTCGGCAGTACCCGTAATAGCGATCAGCAATACTGCTGGTTTCTCCAACAGACCCCACAAATGCAATCTTCCTGTGTCCCATCTGAATCAGATAATGAACCATCTCATACATTCCGTAATAGCCGTCTGATATGACAGAATCATGCGGAAATTCGGCATTATATGAATCAAGCATAATCAATGGTAAATTGGAAGCAGACAGCTTCAGCTGATATTCATCTGAAAAATTACCCATTACTATTAAACCATCTACACGATTATCCTGTATAAGATGAGGCAGTTCCAGAGCAAGTTCATCCTGTTCCGTTACAATTTCCAGAATGCCTATATTTCCGCACTGGGATAAATGACACAGAACACGCTCGTACAGTGTCCAGTAAAATGAATGTCCTTTCTCTATATAACGGTGTGAAGTTATAATACCAAATGTATGTGCAATTCCGGCATGAGCAGACTTTTTCTGATATCCCATTTTTTCAGCCAGCTGCTGGATCTCTGTACGCAGTGATCCGCTTACGCCGTCCTTGCCTGATAATGCTTTTGATACAGTCACTGTGCTGACATTAAGCTTCTTTGCAATATCAGACATTCTTACAGTTTTTGCCATTATAGCACACCTCCATTTTTTAGTTAATTATACATTAATTTAGTTAATTTGTCAACAGAAAGAATTCAAATTCATTTTGTATTATTTATTTTGAAGCTGTACTTCCTTTCATTCTGCATACCGTGACCTTTGCATTATGTTTTACAATCAAGGTCTTGCTGATATAAGTCTGCAAAACATAAAGGGTAATATCATAACTGAAACTATGTCCTTGTATCCTGTTATCATTCAGATATCAGTTCTGTCGTTCCGTACAATTTCCAGCACACGGTCATACTGAGTGTACATTTTCTGCACCTCGTTTTCCAGAAGATAATAATGAAGAATGTACGGAACAAACAGGAGGGCAAGTACGCCGGTCATTATAAGCATGGTCATTATCTGAGTGACAAGTGCAATTCCCAAGGACAGAAGGGTAAGTATTGCAACTGTCATGGTGACAATAAGATGCACAAGCCGTTCATGCTGAAAAAAAGCAATCTGCTGCAAATGCTCACCAAGAACATCTGACCAGTTGATTCCGTCGGGCATATTCTGAAGCAGTGCGTCAATTCTTTTCCTGTAAGCTAATATTCGTTTTCGCATAATTTCCTCCTTATATTTGCAAATCAGGAACAGGCTGTTTATCTTCACCTGTTCCCGATTTTTTGCCGTTTGCCGGTATCTTTTCTTTCATTATATATCCGGTACGGCTGATTTCTTTGCATAAACGTTCAATACATAAGCGGCACCGGACAATTAAATATCAAAGCTCAGCTGTACATCACCAGACACATTATAATCCGCTGTATCGGGAATAAAATTCTCTCCTATGCGAAAATCAATACCGGCTTTGCGTGCCTGGGAACGCTGAAGAGGGCGTTTTATTCTGTAGCATTTTCCGTCTTTTATAAAATTAGCTCCTGTCTGATGAAATCTGAAGGGTATATTCTTTTCAACGCACTGATTCCTCAGATCAAGAATCCAGTCGTAATTGCATGGACGTGCATGATATCCGGATTCACCGCCGACAGATACCTCCTCGATACTCTCATTCAGAAACGGAGCGATATTTATCCGTTCCAGAAGCGGAGCTGCAATAATGGATTTATGCTTTATTGGCAAAGAATTAAAAATCGGCAGCCTGTAGTCAGCTCTGTCCTGGTTCTCAATGGTGCAGCCTATAAGCACATTCTCATATCCTTCGCCCCAGTCCGGAGGAAGGCAATCTGCAAGACGCTCTATGCGTTTGGTAAAGAAATAAAACCAGCAGTCTTTTCGTTCCCTCATCATTGCCCAGCATTCCTTTCTCCAGGGATCGGCGTCTTTCAGAAGGAAGTCAGATGTAAAGCAGGTAAATACAATTTTTCCCGATGAAATTTTATAGCTTCCGTCACGATTACGTCTGACAGGCAGACTGAAATTCCCTGTTTTTCTGCATATGCTGCTTGCTGTGGCGCTGCCGTACATTTCATCCTGGCGGTAGACATAACAGTACCTGCAGCCCGGGCTGATTTT
>JAQXHO010000072.1 GCA_029007315.1 Oscillospiraceae bacterium | reverse complement strand
AATAATCGGAATTTCAAATCCCGATTCCGATATTTTTCTGTCAGCACGGCATAAAAAAATCGGAACTCTGAATCCCGATTACGATATTATTCTATCTACACATCAGAAATCGGAATTTCAAATCCCGATTTCAATATCATGCTTTCATCATGGTATAAAAAAAGAATCGGGATTCAGACTCCCGATTCTCAGATAGTTTATTAAATTCCGGGTTCCTTGCCTCCAAGTGTTCTTGAACCCTGTGCTGCAAGAATTTTATTACAATCACCAATTGTATAAAGGCTGGGCGCATCAAGAAACTGTATAAACGCTATGTCTGATGCAACTGCCTTTGGTGGATTTCCTGAGCAGTTAAGCAGTCTGTATGATACTTCCGTGGGAAGATTCATGGCAATACATAGTCTTACTACAGTTTCCATGCTTACCCGAATTTCATCATCATGGCATAAATTATACAGCGTTTTCTCGTCCGTCCAGGCAGCCTGTGCTATTTCGCCTTTCTTCATGTCCGACCACTCAACTACCGCTGTCAATGCTTCGGGGAAACTGCCGCCTATCTTCTTTGATATTTCTGTAATATCCTTTTTTCTTTCGTTGAGAAGTTCTGCTTTTTCTTCCATGCTGGTATTACTGTCGGACATAATCAGCTGAACAGACATGGTACTGCCTACCATTCTCAACATGGTATCCATACTGTTCTGCGTTGTATTCTTCTGTTCAAGGGAGAAACACAGTAAATCATATTTGAAAGCACAGCAGTCTATATGCTCACGGGCAAATTTCGTAAGATGCATTCCCTTGTTATCTCGATAAATATATTCCGGTTCATTTAATACAACATGGTTCTCTGCAAATCGCACCAGATCTCTTGAAAAATAACTCCGCAGCTTTCTGTTTTCACGGACAAGCAGTTTCACCTGTTCTTCTGAAATTACAAAGGTTTCGTGTGATGCAAGGGTTCCCTTTCTGAATACAAATGGCGGTACATATTTATTATCAACAAAATTATACACCCCTTTGAATTCATCAAACCCAAGTTCAATAAGCCGTCTTCTTGCAGCTGAAACAGATACTCCAAAGAATGACGCTATCCTGTCTGCAGCTTCTTTTATACAATCAGGCGTTCTTATACAGCCGTAACTATTCAGTATCTCCTCTGCTTTTTTCTTAAATGCCGGTGCCGGCATAAGTACGTATGCGGCTATGTTATCCGCCTGTTTTTCCATTATTTCAAGAAACATATCCTTAAAACTATGGGATTCAAAAACACCGGCAGGACACGCAAGCGAACAGGATTCACCGTCATACATCAGTTTTAGCCAAAGTGCATATCTGTGAACTATTGCATGGATAAGCTCGTGCATAACAGTAAAATGAACTGCCTCTTTCTTCGTATTAAGGCGCTTATCCACCAGAATTGTATTTGCAGGAACAGATACATTTTTATTCATTTTTTCATTGGGATAGAATACTTTTATTTCTTCTCCTTTGAAAACATATCGTCCACGTATACTGAAACTTTCACCCAGCTGAACAAAATAGCACTTTATTCCAAACTTTTTTGCCATGTATATCGGGTCAATTCTCTGAGGTCTGTGATATACATCAAGAAAGGGATATGCCATATCAAGTATTTCTTCGGCTATCTGCTCCATTTTGTTTTTGCTGTGTTCAGGAAGCAGAGTCTGTGTATACTTCTGCCTCCTGCTGTTTGCTTTAACACAGGAGATACTCCGCAGCTTTATGCTGAAATCACGGAACAGCTCTGAAAATGTACCTGAAATACTTCCCTTCATTTCCACATTCTGCCTGTATACCCGGTCATCTTCACAGGTGCGTATCACTGCACAAATTATCACAGGAAATTCCGCATGATCATCTGTTTGCAGCAGCTTTGTTATATCTATCTGCTTTATGGAAACATCAATTACCTTTGCAGAAATACCTCTGATATTATCTTCATCAAGCATCTCCTGTGCCGCATCTGCGATTATATCTCTGAAATTCTCCTCTAAGTAATCATTGAATGTATAGTTCATAATGTCCTCTCTGCTGGAAAAATTTTTTTCAAAAATTTCACTTATGCTATTGACTTTCACAGTGATTCGTGTTACAATATATGTGAAATCAGATTTCATCATATTGATTATACAACAATTAAATTCACTTGTCAAGAGTGTTTGGGAAATTAATCTTCACTATGAAGGCTATTATGAAATTTGGAGAGAAATTAAAAAACCTGCGTCTGCAGCAAGGGAAATCCCAGCAGGCCTGCGCTGATGCGGCAGGAGTCAGCAGAAGAATGTATATATCCTACGAAACAGAGGGACGCTATCCCAGAAACAGAGAAGTCTATTCAAGACTTGCTCAGTTCTTAGGCGTTGAAACTAACTATCTTCTGACAGAAGATGAGGAGTTTGTTTCACAGGCGGCTGAGCAGTATGGCTCCAGAGGAAGAAGGCAGGCGGAGGCGCTTGTTTCAGAGTTATCCGGTCTTTTTGCCGGCGGTGAGTTGTCCGACAATGATAAGGACGCAGTAATGATCGCACTGCAGAAAGTGTATTTTGACTGCAAGGCTGACAATAAGAAATACACACCGAAAAAATACAGAAAGGACGAAGAATAAGCCGCTTTCAGAAAGGATGTACTATGGATTCATACGAAATATACAGAAAAGCAAACAATCTAATTCAGTATTACGGCACCAACGATCCCGTAAGGCTTGCAAGGGAAATGAATATTGTTCTTCGTGATGTAGATGAGTTCGAGGATTTACTGGGAATGTACACATTCAGGTGGAATCACAGGATCATTCTCATGAATCCCCATGTAAACCCCATACTGTACAGAATGGTAGTCGGACATGAGATAGGTCACGACCAGAATCACAGGGAACTTGCAAAGGGCGAAGGTCTTAAGGAATTTGAACTTTTTAACATGACAAGCATTACTGAGTATGAGGCTAATGCCTTTAACGCTCATTTGCTTATCGATGAAAAAGAGATGATTGAACATTTCAAGGACGGATATGATATTGCCGCCGTTGCACAGATGCATGAAGTAAATATCAATCTTTTGCTTATTAAGGTTCAGGAGATGAACTGTCTTGGAATGGACTTCAAACTTCCCTATGAACCTGATCCGAGATTTTTCAGAAATACAAGATACTGACAGGCTGGTGATTTTATGTTTATCTGCATAGACCTGAAAAGCTTTTATGCCAGCGCAGAATGCGTTGAACGAGGACTTGATCCGCTTAACACAAATCTTGTTGTAGCAGATTTATCCAGAACTGAAAAGACTATATGCCTTGCGGTTACACCGTCATTAAAAGCAATCGGCGTTCCGGGCAGACCAAGACTTTTTGAAGTGGCAAAAATAGTCGGAAATCAAAACAGAGAACGTCTGAAAAAGTACGGCAGATTTACAGATAAATCAATTTACGCCTCAGAATTAGCGGCTAACCCCTCACTGGAGATTGGATATGTAGTCGCCCCGCCGAGAATGGCAAGATACATGGAAGTCAGCGCAAAGATATATGAAATCTATTTACACTATGTTTCATCTGAGGATATTCACGTTTATTCCATTGATGAGGTTTTCATTGATGTGACAGGTTATCTTGATATGTATCACTGCACTGCACATGAGCTTGCAATGAGAATGATACGGGATGTACTGAAAGAAACAGGCATCACAGCTACGGCAGGCATTGGCACGAATCTTTATCTTGCAAAGGTAGCTATGGATATTGTGGCAAAAAAAATGCCTGCTGACGCAGACGGAGTTCGTATTGCTGAACTTGATGAGATGTCTTATCGTGAAAAGCTGTGGGAGCACACTCCCATTACTGATTTCTGGCGTATCGGCAGTGGAATCGCAGGAAAACTGGCTGAGCATAATATGTTTACTATGGGAGATATTGCACTGCGTTCTGAACTGCATGAAAATCAGCTATATAAGCTGTTCGGGAAAAATGCGGAACTGATTATTGATCATGCATGGGGATATGAACCATGCACCATGAAGGCAATAAAAGAGTATCACTCCAAAAATCACAGCGTATCATCAGGGCAGGTACTGACACGGCCATATAAGTTTACAGAGGCAAGGCTTATTGTACATGAAATGGCTGATCAGCTTTCACTTGACCTGTTCAGAAAAAATGTTGTCTGCGACCAGATAAATGTGGCATTATGCTATGACCGGGAAAGTGATCTTTCTGATTACGACGGTCCGCTCTGTAAAGATCATTATGGGAAAACAGTGCCAAAGCCTGTAAACGGGACTTTCAATCTGGACAGGCAGACGGCATCTTCCAAAATAATAACAGAAGCTGCACTAAGAATATTTGACAGCATTGCACACAGAGGACTGCTTGTGCGTAAAGTAACTATATCAGCAAATCGGGTAATTCCTGCATCAGAGGCGCAGACGGAAATGTTTCATCAGTTCAGCTTTTTTGATGATGTTGAAGCATTGCAGGAAAAGCAGAAAAAAGAAAATGCAGAACTTGAAAGGGAGCAGAAAATACAGCAGGTTCTTGTATCAATTAAAGAACGCTTCGGCAAAAACGCTATTATGAAAGCTATGAATTATCAGGAATGTGCAACAGCAATTGAAAGGAACGGTCAGGTTGGAGGGCATCGTGCATGAGAGAGGATTATTTATCTATTATCAGCAGACCTCATCATGTATCTGCGAAAAGGTATCCTATGTCTATGAGTGACCGTGCTGCACAGTTTGCGCCATTTGCGGCACTTACGGGATATGAAGACGAAGTTGATGAGGTGGCAAGACTGACCGATTCACTTAAGGATATGACCGAGGATGATCAGGATGAACTGAACAAGGCATTCTGTAGGCTCATGGAATCAGAATCAGAACGTCCTCCTGTTACAGTAAGTTATTTTAAGCCGGACAGCAAAAAATCAGGCGGTAAGTACCTCACATACACAGGGAATTTCCGTTTCTATGATGAAGCTGAGAGAAAGCTGAAATTCACTGATGGAATGATTATTGATATGGAATATAT
>JAQXHO010000071.1 GCA_029007315.1 Oscillospiraceae bacterium | reverse complement strand
TCTGCCGTGACAGGGCAGCGTTCTAACCAACTGAACTACCAGACCGTAATGGTGGGAGTTACAGGGCTCGAACCTGTGACCCTCTGCTTGTAAGGCAGATGCTCTCCCAGCTGAGCTAAACTCCCATCATTTCCATTTATCTTGCCGCTGACTCTCAGCGACAGTATTTATTATACACCATTTTGATGTGTTTGTCAAGAGTTTTTTTGAAATTTACGAAAAAAATTTTTTGGGCATAATTCTTCGCAATTACGTAACATTCCGGCTTTTATATTTTACTGCCTGAAAAAATTTTTAAGCTCTGCCTGTTTGGACTTGATTTATTTGACGTTTGCGTTTATAATGGTATAGTAACTATTTAATCATATGAAGGAGATTTTAAAATATGAAACGTATTGGAATAATAGGAGCAATGCCCTCTGAGCTTGCAGATATAAGAAACGCCCTGTCCGGTTCTGAGATTGTAAAAAAGGCAGGATACGAGTATTATGTAAACCGCATTTCCGAGGATACAGAAGTTATCCACGTATGCAGCGGAATTGCCAAGGTAAATGCGGCAGTCTGCGCACAGGCTCTCATTGATGAATTTGCCCCTGATGCAATCGTCAATGCAGGCATTGCAGGAGGCATGAACAGTGATGTTAGGGTATGTGATATTGTAATTTCAAGTGAAGTATGCTCCCATGACCTTGATCTGCATTTTCTGAATGATTATCCGCCATACTGCGGCATTTATAAATCCGACGAAAAACTCATGACTCTTGCCGCTGAGTGCTGTGATGACTTTGATGTAAAGCATTTTTTCGGCAGGATAGTATCAGGCGAGGCTTTCATAACCGACAGCGGCGTGAAAAAGGTTATTGAGGACAATTTCAAGCCCTATGCCGTTGATATGGAAAGTGCCGCTGTAGGTCAGTGCGCTTACAGAAACAGTGTGCCTTATGTGAGTGTAAGATGTATTTCCGACAATGCAGACGACGAGGGAGCCATGTCCTTTGATAAGTTTGAGAAGATCGCCGCTAAGATCGTGGCTGATGTTGTGCTTAAAATGGCAGAGAAATTCTAAAAAGTTAAAGGAGAATATTTATGAAGAAATTTGTTGCAATGCTTTCAGCGGCAGTCCTGACAGCTGTCAGCATTCCCTTTTCCGCTTCAGCAGAAGACCTTATTGCTGTAAATGCCGCCAATTTCCCTGATGATAATTTCAGAAGTTATATCAGTTCTGAACTGGACGATGATGGCAACGGGTATCTTGATACCATCGAAAGTTTCTGTGTTAACATTAATCTTTACAATGCCGGTGAAATTAAATCTCTAAAGGGAATTGAACTTCTCACAGACCTCAGGGATTTGAATGCTTATGGACTTGGATTGACAGAGATAGATGTGAGCAAAAACATAAATCTTGAAGATCTTACAATTTCAAAAAACAATTTGTCCGAAATAAATGTCAGCAATAATATAAATCTGGAAAGCCTTAGTCTGTCAGAAAATAATATATCCAGTGTAGATATAAGCAAAAATGTTAATCTGGAGTATCTGGATATAAGCAGTACCGGCATCAGCAATATTGATCTGAGCCGATGCCCGAAGCTTACATTTCTTGACTGCAACGAAACACCCATAACTTCTCTTGATCTGTCAGCTGTTCCTCTGCTTGAATATATTGACATATACAAGTGCAATATGGGAACTCTTGACATTTCAAAAAATACTGCACTTAAAAAAATATATGCCCGTGAAGCCGGACTGACAGAACTCGACCTTTCAGGACACCCTGAGCTTGAGGAAGTTGAACTTCTTTATAACGAAATACCCATTATAGACACTTCAAACTGTCCTGCACTTAAAGTTATGTACATTCAAAGAAACCCCATAACAGTTCTTGATGTGTCAAATTCTCCTCTGCTTGAAATTCTGCAATTTTCGGAGTGCAACGGCATAACCGAGATAGATGTTTCAAAAAATACGGCACTCCAGCAGCTTGTCACAAATAATGTAATAGACGAGCTTGATGTAACGAACAATCCAAAGCTGCAGTGGCTTGACTGCCG
Source organism: Oscillospiraceae bacterium (assembly GCA_029007315.1). Taxonomy (GTDB): domain Bacteria; phylum Bacillota; class Clostridia; order Oscillospirales; family Ruminococcaceae; genus Ruminococcus_C. Next base: position 4,846 of record JAQXHO010000071.1, on the reverse strand, counting down.
TGGCACTAAAATTACTGAGCTTGACCTCTCAAACAATAAGGAATTAAACACACTGCTAATTGATAGCTGCAGCAAGATCACAAATATTGATCTTTCAAACAATCCTCTGCTGGATGCACTCTGGTGTTCTGGCTGCAATCTGCCCTTTATGAATCTTGACGCACAGACAGCTGTAACAGACTTCCGCAAGCCGTCGGGAATATCGTCTGCAAATATTAAAGGCGAAACCTTTGACATGGCACAGTTTCCGGAGGGATTTGACATATCCCGTGTGACCGGTGTTAAGAATGCTGTTCTTGACGGTACGGTTCTCACTGTCATTGACCCACGTCAGCCAATAGAATACACCTATAACGCAGGCGGCTCAGTTGGAGAAATAAGTTATAAAATCGGCATAAGTTCCGTAGAACTCACCCAAGCACTTGCAAGAGAAATTCCTCCGCAGGAATACACAGGCAGTGAAGTTTGTCCTTTTCCGGAGCTTTACTGCGGTGAGGAACAGATAACTGCAATAGATCTGGAATACAGCAATAATACGGAAATAGGTACTGCCTCTGTCACAGTTACAATGGACGAAAATGCCACACTCTATAATGGCTCTGTTACTCTTGAATTTGAAATAACAAAAGCGACTCCGGAATACGAAGTCCCAACAGGCTTATCAGCTATAGCAGGTCAGAAACTTGGAACTATTGAACTTCCCAAGGGTTTCTCCTGGGAAGAGCCTGATACCGTTTTGGACAGCGCAGGAACTGTCAATGCCACTGTTTCATATACTCCCGAAGATACAGAGCATTACCTTTGTGCAGGAGGAATAAAGGTTTCTGTCACTGTAACTGAGCCATTAAAGGGCGATGTAAACATGGACGGCAAAACAGATATCGCAGACGCCGCCCTTATTCTGAAATGCTATGCAGAAATGAGTGCAGGAAAGGATTTCGCATTCAGTGACGACCAGACCGCAAATGAAAAAATGCTTAAACTTGCCGATGTAAATGAAGACGGAAACACAGATATTACAGACGCAAGGCTTGTTCTTATGTATTATGCAAAAATAAGCGCAGGAATGGACATTTCATGGGAAGAAATTCTTAAATAAACAAAAAGACTGCCTTACCTTTTATCGGTGAGGCAGTCTTTATTATATATCTGTTAGTCAGCCAGAACGGGTATTTCAGCGAATACCTTTACGCCCAAAGCTTCAAGAGCCTTTACAAAGGAATCAGATACCTTGTTATTGCAGCAGCTTACAATACAGCCGCCTTCAGCAGTTTTTTCAACTTCAATTCCAGCCGATTTTGCAGCGTCTGCATATACATCAGCACCAGATACAGCTGTACGGTACATTCTCGGGGCGCAGAATGATTCCATGCCTGCAATGAAATCTGTATTGTCAGACAGAATCCATTCATGTGATGTTACAGTATGCTCAGCCTTTACGCAGTCAATAATATCACCCAGAACAGCGCTTGCTGTAGGAAGCTTGCCTGCACCTCTGCCATAGAACATTGTCTTGTCAAAACCGTCGCCCCAGACCATAACAGCGTTGAATACGCCGTCCACATGGGAAATAAGGCTGTCCTCCGGTACAGCCATAGGCATTACTGCAGAAAGGATTCTGCCGTCCTCCAGACGCTTTGTGCTGCCGATAAGCTTTACAGCACAGCCCATTGACTCTGCAAGCTCAACATCTTCCAGAGTGATGTCACGAATACCCTTTGTGTAAACGCTCTCAGGATAAACGTGCTTTCCGAAGATAAGTGAAGCCAGAATGCACACCTTGCGGCAGGCGTCAGCACCGTCTACGTCAGCAGAAGGATCCTTTTCAGCATATCCCAGTTCCTGAGCCAGCTTCAGAGCTTCCTCAAAGCCCATTTTGTCGCAGAACATCTTTTCCAGGATAAAGTTTGTAGTGCCGTTCAGAATGCCTGCAGCTGCGGAAATATCATTTCCTGCAAGACAGGTATGAAGCGGACGAATGATTGGAATAGCGCCGCCTACGCTTGCTTCAAAGAAGAAATTGCAGTCATTCTTCTTAGCGATCTGAAGCAGAACGTCGCCTTTTTCAGCCACCAGCTGTTTATTTGATGTGGAAACGCTCTTGCCTGCCTCCAGACAGCTGCTTACAAACTGGAATGCCGGATTCACACCGCCCATACATTCAGCAACATAGCAGACCTCAGGGTCATTGAGGATCACGCTGATGTCATGTACAACCTTGTCTGCATAAGGGTCGCCCGGAAATTCACGGAGATCCAGAATGTATTTAACATCAAGCTCTGTGCCTGTGTTTTTCTCAATTTTTTCCTTATTCTTATAGAACAGTTCAACCACGCCTGAACCTACTACACCATATCCTAAAACAGCAATTTTTTTCATAGTTTTTATTTCCTCCAAAATTTATTCACCGGACAGCAGTCTTACTTCAACGACGCCCTGTACACTGCGCAGTGCGTTTGTAATTTCCACCGGATTTGTAGTGCCGTCACCGCATTGCAGAGAAATGCTGACTGCTGCCACGCCGTCCACCGGAATACTCTGATTCACAGTGAGAATATTTGCGTGAAGACTGTGAAGTCTGGTCAGCACATTGGAAAGTACACCGCTTTCGTCCCGCAGTACTGCGGAAAGATTGACTATACGCTGAGTCATTTTGTCGTCGTATGCAAATACATAATCACGGTACTTATAAAATGCACTTCTGGAAATGCCCACGTGCTTACAGGCTGCTGCAAAGCTCTTTTCCGTTCTGTCAGCAACAAGCTTCTTTACCTCCAGCACCTTGCCAAAAATTTCCGGCAATACAGAGGTGTCTACAACGATAAACTGTGATTGCATAGGCTTTTTCATTCTCCAAATGCCAGTGGCATAAGGCTCCTTTCTGTGCATAATACCGCCGCACTGTATTTGTGCGTCCGCATAGGAAGTACAATTGTACTCACTCAACTATACTACTATACCACGATTTCGCCATTTTGTCAAGCATTCGCAGACAGAAAAAGCGGTTTTGACGCTTTTGGCGTACATACCGCTTTTAAAGTGTATATTATCATGCAATCTGACATATCAGTCTGTCTTTATTTAGTCATACTCTCGCCGCTTTTCATAACATCAGCCACGTCGCTTACCGTGACATATGCCTTCGGGTCTATGGCAAGGACAATATTTCTCATTTTTGCAATCTGAAAACGGTTTACTACAAAATATATGACAGTTTTTTCCGCATTGGAATATCCGCCGGTGGCGGCAATTTTTGTAGTACCGCATTCAAAGGCTTCCACAAGAGCCTTGCTTATCTCATCAGCCTTGTCGGTGATTATCATAACAGACTTTGACCTGTCGAATCCCTCAACAATAAAGTCAACAGTTTTCAGCCCTGCCGCATATGCAACAATAGAGTACAGCGGAAGTATCCAGCTTTCTATTACGAATCCGCATATTATGTAGAGGATAACGTTGTATATCATTACAAATGTGCCTACTGTAAGTCCCAGCTTCTTTGCAAACATAACAGCCAGGACGTCGATTCCGTCAAGAGCGCCGCCGGAGCGAATGGTAAGACCGCTACCCACGCCTGATATTATTCCGCCGAAAAGCGCACACAGAAGCAGGTCTTCACCTGCAAGAGGTGACGCCATACTCACATCGACAGGCAGAACGTCAGTTATGAGCCATGAGCAAACCGAATACACAGTTACCGCAAACAGGGAATATGCAGTAAATAATACACCCTGTTTCTTCAGACCGAAGGCAAATATGGGTATATTCAGAAGCAGAAGAAAAAGCGACAGGCTCATAAAATCCGGCGTTATCTGGGAAAGCAGAATGGAAGTTCCGGAAATGCCGCTGTCGTAAAGCTTTACCGGCGCAAGGAATATCGTAACACCGAATGCGTTAATACACCCTGCCGCAAGCAGAACCATGAACCTTATGAGCTTCAATTTTTTGAGTTCGGAGATTATTGCATTTTTATTCATGGCAGTCCTTTCTCAATGAATTCATTCATCAAATAAAAAAATCAACGTCCCACGGCAAAAGAGCATTTCTTACCTGAGGACGCTGATTCTGGCACCGCTTGGGGGAATCGAACCCTCAACTAACCCTTAGGAGGGGTTTGTTATATCCATTTAACTAAAGCGGCATATTATTGCACGGCAGAAAACCGTACAATAATAATTATACACTATTTTGAAAATAAATGCAAGTGTTTTTTGAAAAATTATGCCTCCACGCCGTATTCTTTGCGATACGCCAGCATAGCGTCAAGATACTGTGCAAAGGGAATCACGCCGTCTTTGATAGCCTTGATAATATCGTCCATTGTAACAATTGAAAATACCTTTACGCCGTACTTTGAATAAGCGTCCTGCACGGCGGAATTATCACTGCCCAGAGCCTTTTCCATACGGTCAACTGTGATCACCATACCTGTTATATCAACATCTGCCGCACCTTTGAGTTTCGGATAAACTTCTGCAAGAGCCTTGCCGGAGGTCATAACATCCTCAATGATAACGACTTTTTCCCCGTCCTCAAGAGCCTTGCCTACGAACATTCCGCCTTCGCCGTGGTCCTTTACTTCCTTGCGGTCAAAGCAGTAGTTTACTTCAATATCATACTCATTTGCAAGGGCGGTTGCGGCGCTTACAGACAGAGGAATTCCCTTGTATGCAGGTCCGAAAAGAGTCTCAACTTCAATGCCGTTTTCCTTGATGCAGGCTGCGTAATATTTGCCTAGCTGTGCAAGCTGTTTTCCTGTCTTATAGTTGCCTGTGTTTATGAAATAAGGCGCAATTCTGCCGCTTTTCAGTGTAAATGAACCGAATGTCAGCACTCCGCAGTCCAC
>JAQXHO010000070.1 GCA_029007315.1 Oscillospiraceae bacterium | reverse complement strand
CCCTGCTGACCTTCCTGATACTGCTGTGACTTGCCCTCAACCTTTACATCATCAATGGAAAGCCCGTTTTCAAAAATCTCTGTAGCGTCAAAGAAGTATCTGTAGGAAATGTTCTCAGCTACTCTTGCAGGCCATGCTGTGTGGTTCATAGCCCATGCCTTGATTTCTGTGTAGCTGTTGCCGCTGCCGTTGAGAACTGCAGCAACTTCCCATTCTGCCCACTTGGGAGTTTCTCTCTGAGGGAAACTTGCGTCAATATCGCCGCCGAAATCGTCAACCATTGCGCAGAGTGCTGCTGTGTAGCCTGCGTTGTAGTCAATTGCAACTTCTGAATACTCATACTTTGCAACTGCATTCTCATAGTTGCCGGACTTGTCCGGACCGCCTACCAGTGCGCCGTAGAGAGTATGTGCATACTCTGTCTGCCATTCCTCAGAAGCATTTGGATCAGGAGTCTGACCCAGTTCATTCCAGTGGTCATCATGGATACCGGAAGCTGTTCTGTGGTGGAATGCTGTAGGCTGTAAGTCACCCATACCCAGAACATAGCTCATGCCCAGATCGTTGTCGCCGAAGCAGTAGTCAAGCTGACTCTTTGCCCAGTCGTCATATTTCTTAGCAAGTGAAGCATTATCCTTGAAAATAGTATCGCTTGAAAGCTTGGCAAGCCATGCTGTAGTAGTTGCGTGACGTGCAGAACCCCAGTTAAAGAGCCATGCAAGACCGTCGGGAGTATATTCAACCTTCTTGCCGCCGTAACCGTCGATCCAGTAGTCAAGATGATGTGCAATGTGGTCAACCCACTCCTGCTTGCCGGTGTTTACTGCATAGAGATAAGCCGCAGCCTGTGATGTATCATCCCAGCAAAGACCCCATGTGTACTTTTTGTCTGTGGACTGATTTTCTGTGGGGAACTGGGGAATATAGTCGCTTTCGCACTTGTCAAGGTAAGACTTGTCGCCTGTTGCGATATAGAGCCAGTTTGCGGCATACATACAGTCATCTACCCATGAAGATGTGGGATACATTGAACCCATGCCGCCCACTTCCTTAGTATCTCTCCACTTGTCAGCAAGCTCGAAGTACTGCTTTGCCTTATCAAGGTATTCAGCAGCCTTTTCCGGCTGATCGTTCTTGAATATCAGATAGCCTTCTGCAAGGCAGGCAGCGGCAAGTCCTGCAACTGACGCATTTTCAATAGTATCATAGGGTCTTACCCAGTCGTCGTTGTTGAGGTGGTGCTTTCTGAGGTAAACCTCCGCACTGCACCAGATGTTATGGTCAGTAGAGCCGCCTGTGAAGTCGCCGATAGTACCTATCATTTCGCCGCTGTCAAGAAGACATCTTGAAACATAGTCGATACCCCACTGAATGTTGTTTCTGTAAACTTCTCCCAGACCAGCCTTGTCCACAGCGTCCTTATACTGCAAATAGCCCCATGCAAGGATAGAAGCTGAATAAGCGTTTGTAAGAGTGAACTTGAAGTGGTCGCCTGCGTCAAACCAGCCGCCTGTAACTATATCGGTTTCTGTACCGCTTTCGTCAACCATTGAATCAGCTCTCCACTGAACGCTGTTCCATTCAGGCAGAACACCTGACTGCTGAACCTCATAGAAGAACATAGACTTCTGGAGAGCTTCGCCGTAATTATACTTTGATTCTGCTGAAACATCAGCGGCTGCACCCATTGCAGAAGATGTCCCTGTGATTCCAAGAACAACTGCTGATGCAAGTGCAGTCATTTTTTTCATTTTCATAAAAAAATACTCCTTTCAGATTTTATGGCACAAAATCCCATTCTTGTTTTAGTGTATCATATTTTTCTCGTATTGTCAAGTTGTTTTTGTCAGTTGTTATAAAGCAAAACGACAGGTTATTTTGTGTGCAAATGGTTAGACAGACATAACACCGGCAAATAGCCCAAAAAGAATCCCCGGAAGCTGCAACTTCCGGGGTTTTATTTGGTGATTACATAAACTACATATTGTCTATTTGGTTGTATTTATTATACCTCAAATCCTGCACCGTGTCAAGCCTTTTATCATTTCGGGAATTATATTTGCCATGTATTGACAAAATCGTTATCTGCAATATTGTAATGATAATTGATAACAATAAAAGGAAATAACCGTCCTTCTTGACCCTTAGGACGGTTACTTCAAATACCAACTTTGGGAACTGACATTTCTTTTGGCAGGTTTATGAAGCGGAACGGCAGAATACTTGTGCGTTGCTTCCATGATGATTTTACAAAATATATTTTTTTACAAACGGTATCAGATTCATAATAAATGAAGCTAAGAATGAAATAACAGTAAACACTATTGCAAATACAAAAGTCATAAGTATATAATTATTAAATGAGAGAGGTGTAATTTTTATAAAACGATATGTAAGCTGTATAAAAAGCGGATGTATTAAATAAACACCAAAACACAATCTGTCTATCTTCCATATTTTCTTAAATTTATTCTCCGATATCTCCTCTTTTCTGTCCAATGCAAGACAAAATACTGCAATTGAATACACTGCTATAAGAGGACTTGTATATATGTTGGAAATATTATTATAATTATCCGTTATGATCAAGGCAATTATTGCGGCAACACAAAGAATGATTATTAAAATATTAATATTCCCTTTAAAAATACGTCTTACTGGCGTTCTCTTCAGATAATATCCTAATATAAAATAAAAAACAGCATATGAAACAGAAATTGAAAATTCAATTCTCATGCCGGTTATATCCTGAACAGTTGGTGCAAAAAAAGAAAACAAAAAGCATAAAGATAGTAATATCAGCAGATCCTTGTCACTCATATGCTTAACACCGCTGTAAAGCAGCGGCAAAATCAGATATACAGAAATAAGTGTATATAAATACCACAGATGTGAAAAGGTGTCGTTTTCTATGATCCATTTCATAATATAAAGAGGCTTAATTGTATGAAATTCAACAAAAGACTTTACAGTTCCAAACATTACGCCGAATAATATTAAAGCTAATGCTAATCTGAGTACATATTTTTTCAATACTGCTTTATAAGACATTTCTTTTTCAGAACTTAATAGCAGCATACCGGAAATCATAAAAAATACCGGAACAGCCCACAAAAACAACTGATGTCCTGTTTGAAAAAATATTTCCTGTGATTTTGAAAAATCAAATGTTTCCGGGTTAAGAGAAAGTGTACAGCACGTATGCAAAAATACAACAGAAATGGTCGCTGCTATCCTCAAAAATGAAATGTTTGCAAAATACTTTTTGCTCATTGTTTAACTACACACTCCTTTCTGATATCAAAAACAATATTTCATTCTTTAAATTATACCATACGTCAGCATAAAAGTCAACGCTTTGTTAATTTTCAGCACAAAACCCATTATTATTTCGGGAACTGGCTTTGTCCCTCCACTATTTCATCCAGCACCATTGGGATATCCCTGTCCACGATAACCTGTCCGTAAATATCAGTAATTCTGAATGTATATGGTCCCGGTCCCATGTCCATGCTTTCAAAATAATTGTAATGTCTGCGTGGAAGCTCAACAAATTCGCCCTCATCACTGAGATACTCCAGCTTTGAAATGGGATACCTGTGGTTTCTCACCTGAACGCTGCACCAGAAGGGCGAACTGCCTTCCTTGAATTTATAGGAAACCGGGGCATTTTCCGCACTGTCAAGAGGAATTATCTTCCATGTTACAGGCACACGTCCCTTTTCCGCAGGAGCTATAAGCGGGAATGCGTCAACATAGAGGTCAAGGTCGCCCTTTTTGCCCTCCGGCAGAAGATCCGTAACCAGCATATTAATAGTACCCAGTTCTCCCGTAACCTCCAGATATGCTCCGGCAAGCCTTGCGTTGTCGTAGTCCTCAAGGTTCATTGCAACTATCCAGTAATCATCTTTTGATATCGGGTCAAGCATAGCGCAGCCGCCCTCATATCCTCCGCCGTAAAATGTTCCCTCTCCGCTGTGTATGGTGCCTTTGGGTTCAAGTATGGCTGATTCGTCTATGGGATATGTATTTCCGCTTTTGCAGTGAAGAAATCTCAGAAGCTCTGCCGTTTCATCTGCCTGTGCCTGTTCCTTCATTTCCGCAAGGTCGAATATATTCACTCTGCCGTCACCATTTGCATCGTATTTTTTTATATCCTCTGCCTGTGCAGCAGAGCCGGCAGTATTTACAAGCATTGCTGCGGATAACAGCGCCGGAATTATGCTCTTTTTCACAGCGATCTCCGCCTTTCTGTGGTGTATTTTTTAATTAAAGCCAACTAAAAATTAAAGCGTAAAACCCTCCCACCACCTTCGGTGGTCCGCCCCTCCCTTTCAGGGAGGGCAATTTCTCCGCCGAATTTCACTTAAACTGTAATTTAAAGCAATTACAATAATTCTGCTGAAAAAAGCCTCTCCTGAAAGGAGAGGGGTTATTCCCCACAGTGTGGGGAAATGTCCCGAAGGGACAAAAGGGACGGGCAGTAAAGCCGCCGAAGGTGGTGGAGAGGTTAATACCCATAAATTAAAGTCAACTGAAATCTTCAAGCATTAAACCTCTCAGTCAGCTTCGCTGACAGCTCTCCTTTCAGGAGAGCCTATATAACCGCCGAATTTTGCTTAAACTGTAATTTAAAGCAATAGCTAAAAGTCTGCTGAAAAATGCCTCTCCTGAAAGGAGAGGGGGACCGCTTTAGCGGTGGAGAGGATAACACCTCAAAATTTATAGTCAACTAAAAATTAAAGCGTAAAACCCTCCCACCACCTTCGGTGTTCCGCCCCTCCCTGTCAGGGAGGGCAATATTCCGCTGAATTTCGCTTAAACTGTAATTTAAAGCA
>JAQXHO010000069.1 GCA_029007315.1 Oscillospiraceae bacterium | reverse complement strand
GACCGTTTATAAGGACATCGGCGCAGCTGCGTTTTCCTGCATATCCAACTATTCCGCACATTAAGCGAATCCTCCCTGCTGTTACATTATAAAGGTATATTCTGGTATATCCACCGCCGGAAGGCAATGGGTATACACTATAGTATTATATCATAATTTGTGATACAATGCAAGCAATAATGTGTGTATGAGATGAAATTAACGGTTTTTTTCAGTTCAGATGCCGAACCCTCCCACCACCTTCGGTGGTCCGCCCCTCCCTTTCAGGGAGGGCAATTTCTCCGCCAAATTTTACTTTAACCATAATTTAAAGCAATAACAAAAATGCCATTGTAAAAAGGCTCTCCTGAAAGGACGGTCGCCATCTTTAGGGCGATTGTGTCGAGCACTTTTCCGCTTGTGCGAGGCTGAGCTGTCAGCGAAGCTGACTGAGAGGTTTAACGCTAAAATCTTTCAGTTGACCTTAATTTAGAGATTAAATAGGGTTGTCGTTCTGAATTTAGCTTGACTGAACCGTCCGCAAAAATTGGTCGCTTACGCTCCCTCTTTTGCTGTGTTTGCAAATTTCGCATTTGACTTTTCAGTAAAATATACAAGACTTTCTGTTTAATACTTTTACTTGAAGGAAAAGTATTTTCAGATGCGAAATTTGCTTTTTGTTCTTTGTTTTGCGTGTACGTGTAATTTTTAACTAAAGAGTGTTTCGCCCTCTGCGGAGGGCGACCAGCATTTTTGAAAAATTGCTGGACCAAAAAACTTTTATTTATCTGTCCACCAAAAAACTTTTATTTATCTGCCTACCAAAAAACTTTTATTGATTGGAGTTTTGTTTTATGAGAAATGTTACTGTTGCTGCCGTTCAGATGGCTTGCGATACTGAGGTTTACGAGAATATCCAGACCGCTGAACGCCTTGTCAGACAGGCTGCTGCTGACGGCGCTAATGTTATCCTTCTGCCGGAGCTTTTTGAACGCCCTTATTTCTGCCAGGAACGCCAGTATGGTTATTACCAGTTCGCCCAGAGTGCCGACGAAAACACCGCCGTTATGCACTTTCGGAAAATTGCAAAGGAACTGGGCGTGGTTATCCCTGTAAGCTTCTATGAAAGCGCAGGAAACAATACATTCAACAGCGTTGCTATGATCGACGCTGACGGTTCTGTTCTTGGCATTTACAGAAAAACCCACATTCCCGACGACCATTTCTACCAGGAGAAATTCTATTTCACTCCCGGAGATACCGGCTTTAAGGTGTGGAATACACGCTTCGGCTGCATTGGCGTGGGTATCTGCTGGGATCAGTGGTTCCCGGAAACTGCACGTTCAATGGCTCTTATGGGTGCGGAAATGCTCCTCTATCCCACTGCTATCGGTTCCGAGCCTATTCTTGATGTGGACAGTATGCCCCACTGGCAGAGATGTATGCAGGGTCATTCTGCGGCTAATCTTATGCCTGTTATTGCGGCGAACCGTATCGGTACTGAGGCTGTTATTCCCTGCGAGGAAAATCAGTACCAGAAATCAAGCCTTACATTCTACGGTTCTTCATTTATTACGGATAATACCGGCGCTGTTATTCAGCAGGCTTCACGGGAATATGCAGGTGTTATTATTGATTCCTTCGACCTGGACGAGCTGCGTGACGCAAGACTCAGCTGGGGTATTTTCCGTGACAGGCGTCCGGAAATGTACAATATTATCAGCGATAGTATTAAATCTGGTATTTGATTTTTGTATAGTTTTAACAGTGATTCTGCGTATCTGTTTCGGCAGATACGCTTTTTTGCTGAAATAATGCGAATTTTGTCTTAAAATGCGGTAATTTTCCTTGACATTCCTGTTTTATGTGGTATAATAAATAATAGTGACAAATCGGTGACAAATTCACCTGTTTGCGTTATTTTTTGATTACAAAATGAAAATACGGAAGGTTGTGGATGCAGTGCATCACATTTTACGCAGCTGTGCGGCAATTCTCTGCTGTGCAATGACTGCCGGAATTTTAAATATAAATGTTTTTGCTGAAACCAGCTGTACTTATCTTGAATTCAGTGAAGACGGTACATATGAGGAAATCAGTACTGTCAGCGAAGGTGATATCTCCGAAGAAGGCTGGTATACACGTGACGGCGGTCAGACATTTTCTTATTATTATGAAGACGGAAGTTTTGCTTCCGGTTCTGCCGTACTGCCGGACGGTGTTACATATCTCTTTACAGATGACGGTACCCTTAAAACAGGCTGGCAGCTTGTGGAAGGAAGACGTTACTATTACAACCCGGAAAACGGCAGGTTATCCCTTGGCTGGGTAAGCTACATGAACAAGACATATTATGTTGACGCTGAAAAGGGCAAGCTTACAGGCAGCAGTGTGATCGACGGAAAGATGTATAATTTCGACAAATTCGGCGCACTTGCTGAGGGAGAGTCCGCAGGTATTTATTATGACGCACCCTGCTATTACCAGGCTGACGAACGCTGGGGCAATGTTTATATTGGTACAAAGACCATAGCAAAGGTGGGCTGTCTTACAAGCTGCATGGCTATGATGCACTCATATTACACAGGTACTGAAATTACACCTGATGTTATGTGCAAGGAGTATCTTACATATAATAACAATTCCCTTTTATGGGCTGAGGTTTACAATCTTGGCTACGAGGTGGTTTCTCTCAGCGGAAACAGCAATTCCCGGAATCTTGCCGATCTTTATGAAAGATTACAGACCGGGCCTGTTATTGTAGGAGCAAAAAACAGCTACGGCGGTATGCACTTTGTACTGGTTACAGGCTGCACTAAGAACAGTCCTGAAAATCTCAGTGCATCTGATTTCACAATGAACGATCCCGGCTTTGAAAGAAAGAAAACTCTTGACGAGCATTTTGAGGATTATGGCAGCTGGTATCAGTTCTACTGCAAGGCTGAATAAAAATTGATGCGGGCGATCATATGGTCGCCCTATTATATTGCAAGGAGGAATTTATATGATAAAAAAATCAATGACTCTTGCCTATGAGGTAGGAGATAAGCTTTATCTTAATCTTACAAATAAATGTCCCTGTGCCTGCACATTCTGCATACGGAACAACGGCAACGGTGCATACGGTTCAGATCCGCTGTGGCTGGAGCATGAGCCTTCATTTGAGGAGATGACAGCCGCCATTGAAAAGGCTGAACCTGAGAGATACACGGAGATAGTATTCTGCGGCTACGGCGAACCTACAGAGGCTCTGGAGCTTTTATGCAGGACTGCTGATTATCTTAAAGAAAAATACCCTCAGATTCCCACAAGACTCAACACAAACGGTTTGTCTGATCTTATAAACAAACGTCCCACGGCTCATTTGCTGAAGGGCAGAATAAATACTGTTTCTGTAAGTCTTAATGCGGCTGACAAGGAGGAGTATCTGAAGGTCACAAGACCTAAATTCGGAGAAATTGCCTTTGAGGAGATGCAGAGATTTGCCGCTGAATGCAAAAAGTATACTGACAGGGTAATGTTTACTGTGGTGGACATTCTGCCGGCTGAGGAAATTGAAGCGTCACGCAGACTGGCTGAAAAACTGGGCATTGAACTGAGGATAAGAGAGTATATTGATGCCTGACATCCAATTATGAAAACAAGATGAAATTATGGCAAAAAACAAAAAAAGTCCTTGCAATTATTAAAGATTTATAGTATAATGATATACGTATATATTAATCATAGCATATATTATGCGCAGCATATGAACGGAGGTTATTTTTATGGCATCTTTTCTCGATAGATTCGCCAATTCTGTAAATAATTTCGGCAATAAGGTTGTTGAAAAAACATCAAATTCAACTGAGAACATTCGTCTTTCAAGCGCTATAAAAGATGAAGAGCGTATTATCAATGAAACATATATTGCAATAGGCAAGAAATACCGTGAACTTTACGGTGAAGCACCGGCTCCGGAATTTGTTGAGCTTCTGGGTGAAATTTATAAGCATGAAGCTGTTGTTGCTGATCACCGCCTTAAAATTCAGCAGAACAAGGGTAAGACCAACTGCCAGAACTGCGGCGCTGAAATAGACGCAACTGCTCAGTTCTGCAATCTCTGCGGCACAAAGAATCCTATGGCTGAGGAAATCGCAAGAGCAAAGGCTGAAGCTGCTGCAAAGGCTCAGGCGGAAGCTGCCGCTAAAGCTCAGGCGGAAGCTGAGGCACGTGCCAAGGCTCAGGCTGCCAATATGGCATTTCAGCAGAATTTCGGCAATGCTCCATCACCTGCACCTGTTTCTGAACCTGCTGCTGAACCTGCAGTTGCCGGTGTATGCAAAAACTGCGGTGCAAATGTCATTGTTGGCAATGCCTTCTGCACCAACTGCGGAACACGCTTCGAAGGCTGATTTTTCATGAAGCAGGAATTCAATTGCCTGCCGGGTGCGAATTAAACAAAAACGGCGCCGTTTTGCCTTGATGGGTGAAACGGCGTTTTTCGAAAGGAAGAAACTATGAAATCTTGCATAAAATGCGGTGCCATGCTCTCTGATGAAGCCCTTATCTGCCGTGAATGCGGTGAAGCACAGCCTGTTAAATCTGTTAAATCCTCCGGTGAGGATATGTTTTCCATGCCTTACCTCTCTGCAAATACTTCTTCTGACTCCGGGAAAAGAAAGGCTCCGGAAAAGGCAAAGAAAACGGCAGAAATACATAAAGAGGAGGAGGTTTCCTCCGGAAATGATCTTACTCCGGATGATCCTCTGATAACCGACCCGCTGGAAAGGGCGTTTGCAAAGAGGGACAGGAGAAACAAGCTTATAAGGATAACTGCTCTTATAGTTGCTGTTGTTATTATACTTTCCACAGGTTTATATTTCTTTACAAGAAAAAGCGGTTATTACCGGACTCTTGACAGCTATATTGACGGCATGACAAGCAGCGGCGGTAGCAGATATATTTCCATTGTACCGGAAAGATACCTTTTGAAGGCTGAATCTTTGTATAACATGAGCCGCCCGGAAATCAAAAGCACTGTCAACAATTATTTAGAATATGTTGAAAGCCAGTATGCCAATGATTACGGCTCCGGACTTTCCTTCGCATACAAAATTAAATCTGAAAAAACCATTACGGACAAGGATTCCATAAAAAGCCTCGAGGATTCAATAAAGTCGGTTTACAGCACTGAGATAGATATTTCCGAAGCTGTTGATGTTACCATTAAACTCACTACAGAGGGTTCTCTTAAAAATCATTCTGAAAATGATACCATTACATTCTATAAGTATGACGGCAGCTGGTACTGTCTGGAGGCTATGGAGAAAATTAAATTTGCCTGCGAAAATGCCGGATATCAGCTCTGGTAACTGAGGTGTTTAATATGAAAAAGAATAAAAATGCTAAGCCAAATAAACTTATGGGCGCAGGAATTGCTATGATCTGTGCTGCGGTTCTTATCATCGGAGGAGGAATTTTTCTCCTGGTTAATGACAATAGTGGTAACGAAATCACTCCTAAAAGCTTTGCTGCTGTTGGTGAAGAGGATTCTGCCACAGCCTGTCAGAACCTTATGGAGAAATATTACTCCGCTATTATGGGTGATGACGGAGAAGCCTACTTTAATCTCATGGCACCTCCGGAGTACTGGGATTACTACATGGATACCTACGGCAAGACACGTGATGAGGTTATTGCCACATATTCTGACGCTATCAGCAATACAAAGGCATCCTGGAAATCCCAGTGCGGCAATGACGCAAAGGTTTCATTCCAGATAATATCCTCCGGTGAACAGTCTGAGGAATTTCTTAACAAATGGAATGAGAATGTTAATTCCTCTGTTGGTGAGGGAATACTTATTGCTGAGGAAGCTGTTACTCTTAATATCAATCAGACTGTTACCGGCAGCAGCGGTACTATTGAAACTGCAACTGCCCCTATTCTTATTAAAATCAACGGCTCATGGTATATTTCTTATGAGGGTATAAGCGAAAATTAATTCAGAAAGGAGCTTTTTAATGGGTTCTGATGATGTAAATTCTACTCATTCCAAAAATCCTTTGCAGCCTTTAAGCTGCTGGGTAAAATATCTTTCACTGCCTTTTTCTCTTCTGATGTGTTATGGTGCATTCAGTGAGATCATGAAGGTGAACAACACTATATCCATTGATTACTGGGGCACTCTGATTGCCGGTCTTCTGCTTATTATTTCGCCATTTCTGATGAATCGTTTCTCATCTATTGTATTACTTGGCACGGGAGTTTTTGCTGTGGTAAATCTCCTTAATCCTGACTTCCAGAGCTGGCTTAATTTAGCATTTTTTGCTGTACTTACCGTTCTTTTTATGAAACCCCACAGGCTGTGGTTCAGAATTATTCTTCAGCTTGCTGCACTTGGTATTATAGGTGTATGTCTTTGGTATTTATACAAGGACTTTTACAAGGGTATAGAGCATTTCGTTCAGACAGGCAAGCTTACTGAAGCCTACCTCAATAACCGTATCAAAACATATCTGCCGGGAGATTTTTCATACTATTCTGCTGTTATATTTATTGTGCTTTCTGTAAGATGCTATCTTCCGGCAGGTTTAAAGCGTCAGACCAGTGAAAATCATAACCATATCAGAAATAATGATTCCGATAACGACCTATGGGGTTACTGATTTCTTCCGAAACTGTGTTGCTTTTATTTCAGAACAGAGGGTATTTTAAGACTGCATTTATTCTCTGTTCTGATTTTTTTTTAAAGTTATTTTAAGGGTTTTTATTTATAATTATTACAGTCAGATTTATAATCTGTATCTTTATTCTGCATTAAATTCAGAAAGGCAGAGATTATTATGAAAATTTTAGTTGTTGAAGATGAACTTGCTCTGTCAGAGGCACTGACAGAAATTCTTAAAAGAAATCAATATAATGTTGACGCTGTATATACCGGCGACGATGGTCTTGAATATGCCCTTACAGGTCTTTACGACTGCATTATTCTTGATATTATGCTTCCTGTTATGGACGGTCTTCAGGTTCTCAAATCTCTTCGCAAAAAGAAAATTTCCACACCGGTTATGCTGCTTACTGCTAAATCTGACATTAACGACAAGATAAACGGACTTGACTGCGGCGCTGACGATTACCTTACAAAGCCTTTTGTAACCGGTGAACTCCTTGCCCGTGTACGTGCCCTTACAAGACGTACCGGTGAAGTTAATGTTGACGCTTATGACTACCATGGCCTTTCCCTTAATAAGCAGAATTATATGCTTTGCTATGAGGATCAGAGCGTTAAGCTGAGTCTGAAGGAATATCAGATAATGGAAATTCTCATTATGAATCCCAATCAGATAATTACCAAGGAGCGTTTTATTGAAAAGATCTGGGGCTTCGAAAGTGATGTGGAGTACAATAACATTGAGGTTTACATATCATTCCTCCGCAAAAAACTGCAGTCCATTAACTCAAAGGCTAACATTCATACTGCACGAGGTGTGGGCTATTATCTGGAGGAAAAATCATGATAAAGCGGGTAAGAAAAAGTTTCCTTAAAATTACCATGACTATGTTCACCCTTATGCTTATTATTCCAATTGCTTCTCTTAACATTATAACTGCTGCTCTTACTTACAATAATAACAAGGATCTGCTGAAACAGATCGCACAGACTGAGGTTTACATTCTGGATCCGAAAAAAAATCCGCCTATGGAACTTCCTCCTGAAGATAATAATAACGTTGGTATTGTAAAGCAGCAGCATACCACAACAACCTATTCAACCACAACAACCACTTCTGATGCTGATGAAACCGGTTCTTCTTCTGTTTCTGCATCTAACTCAAAAAATAAGGGCACCAGCACTCCAAAGACCACTACTGCTCCGAATAAAAACACCACTGTACGTACAACAACCACCACAACAGTTCCCGGCTT
>JAQXHO010000068.1 GCA_029007315.1 Oscillospiraceae bacterium | reverse complement strand
AGACTTAGGGATCATAAATGCCTTTATTCCTGCATGGAACACAATGATAGTTATGCAGGATATTACAAAGCTGGATTATTCTGCGTCTTATGTTCTTATAACCTGTGTTTCAAATATCCTGTTTTCATTTATCTCCATTATAGCTGTGGGAAAACTCTTTGAAAGAGAAAAAATTGTAATGCCTGAATAATATGATTAAAGCCTGGGAATCGTGGTGATTCTCAGGCTTATATTTTTTAGCTTTTGTTATATAAATCAGAATCACTTATATTGCATACACCATCTATGCGTGAATTTCTCAGCATCATTTTCTATTCCTTTTTCCTTGATCACTTTGTGATAATGTTCACTTAACTCGTCATCAGATAACTTTGTGATTTTTTCTCTTTCAGCAAGATTGTTCCGAATCAGATATTCTTCCATTGCTTCTATCCATACACGAGTTCTTGACATATATTGTCACCACCTAAATTCCGATTTATCTAATTTACATTATTCGCACAAATTCCTATCCATTTCATACAAATAACCCCACCGCAAACGCCGTTCCGGAAGCGGCAAGTGCAACCACTATCAGCGGCAGACCGAAATATGCAAGTATAACCGCCGCCGCTGTGCCTGCCGCTGCTGTTATAATATTTCCCGTGGAATAGAATATTGCAGGGATTGTCATGGCACTGAGTACGGCATAGGGTATATAATAGAAGAAACTCCGAAGGAATCTTGACTTTATCTTCTTCCTCATCAGCGTAAAGGGAATCATTCTCACAAGATATGTCACGCCTGCCATTACAGCAATGTATATGGCTATGCTCATGCCTTTTCCTCCTCTTCACTCACCGGGAATATCAATGCCGCCGCTGCCGCCGCAATCACCGCACTGATTATTACGGCAAATCCTCCGGAAATAAAAGGCATAGCATAATACATAATCGTACTCAGCACCGCCGCAGTAATTATTACCATGAGAACCTTCATGCTTTTTTTAGCTGCAGGAATGATTATTGCAAGGAACATTCCGTAAAGTACAATTCCCATTGCGTCAGTTATTGCCCCGGGAAGAATATTTCCCGCAACTGCTCCAAGAAGTGTTCCGCTGCTCCAGCCGATAAAAGATATAAGTATCATTCCGTACATATAGCGTGGTGTCAGCTTTGAGGGCTGGGCGGACGCCATGGCAAATATCTCGTCAGTTATTCCGAAGGATACTGCCAGTCTGTGTGGCGTATTGAAGGAATCATCAAGTTTCTGGGAAAGAGATATTCCCATAAGCGAGTAGCGAATGTTTATTACAAGCTGTGTTACTGCCATTTCTATGTATGTTCCGCAGGCAGCTATTATGCCAACTCCTGCCGCCTGACCTGCCGAAGTCAGATTAGTCATTGAAATGCAGACAGACTCCAAAACCGTAAGTCCTGCACGTACCGCCATTATGCCGAAGCCGAAGGATACTGAAAAATATCCCAGCGCTATAGGTATTCCGTGAATAAGTCCTCTTCTGAATCCAAGTCTCAATTTGTGTTCTCCTTAGCAAACTGCGGATGCACCCTTATAAGCTCTTCCCTTGCGCTTTTCAGAATAAGCTCACTGGGCGGTTCTCCGCACATTATACGTCCTATTTCACGCACCCGTCCTTCAAAATCAAGCGGAGTTACCTTTGTGGATGTGCGTTCATTTTCCTGTTTCTTTTCAATTTTAAGATGATGCTCCGCCATTATGCCTATCTGGGAAAGATGGGTTACACACAAAACCTGTCTTACACTTCCAAGTTCACGAAGTTTTATTCCTATCTTCTGTGCGGCACGTCCGCTGACGCCTGTATCAATTTCATCAAATATCATGGTGGGAATGCTGTCCTTATCTGCTATTACGCATTTCAGAGCAAGCATTATTCTTGAAAGCTCACCGCCGGAGGCTATTTTCGCAAGAGGTTTCAGAGATTCACCCTTATTTGCAGATATCATCAGTTCCATTCTGTCCATACCCTGGAGTGTAAGCTTTCCTGCACTGTGGGCAACCTCAAGACGTACTCCGGGCATATCAAGAAACTGCAGCTGCTCTGCTACTGACGTGGTAAAACGCTTTGCTGTTTCAAGCCTGTAATTGCTCAGTGCCTTTGCACGGTTTGAAACCTCAGTCAGAAGCTGTGCCTTTTCACGTCTTAATTCTTCAATTTCAGAGGCATTGTCCTCCATATTCTGAAGCTCTGCCTTTGCCTCTTCGCAGCGTCTTACAAGTTCATCACCTGTGCAGACATAGCTGCGTGTAAGTTCTCTTATAACGCTGCTTCTGCTCTGAAGCTGTGCAAGCTTCATTTCGTCAAGCTCCATATTATCCGCAATATTTCTGAGGGTTTCGGAAATATCTCTCAATTCCAGTTCTGTGGTTTTGAGCCTGCTTCCAAGGCTTTCAGCTTCATCTACATATTCCGACTGGGAATCAAGAGAAATTTCCGCATCACGTATAAGGCTGACAGCATTTGATGAATCATCATTTTCAATGGCTGCTGCGGCAGATCTCAGTGCGGAAATAATATTCTCCGACTGCATGAGCCTTTCCAGAGAATTTGCCACCTCATCCTCTTCGCCCATTTTAAGTCCGATTTCCTCAACATCTGCCACAAGTGTTTTCAGATAATCAGCCTTTTTCTGCTGTTCCTGTGACTGCTTCACAAGCAGGCTCAGACGCTTTGCCTTTTTCTGAAGTGTGCGGAAGCTTTCCTGATATGACCGCAGCAGAGAATCATCACCGCCGAATCTGTCTATCATCTCCATATGCCGGTCTGAAGACATAAGCAGCTGCGTGTCATGCTGTCCGTGTATATCAATGAGCAGTTCACCCAGACGTTTAAGCGCTCCTACAGTTGCAGTTTTATGGTTTATCCTTGCAGTGCTGCCGCCGTCTGCAAAGATTTCACGGGTCAGAAGAAGTTCATCATCATCATCAAAACCAAGTTCTGACAGCACTGACTTGACGTTTTCATCAATATTCTGAAAAAGTGCGGAAATCACAGCCTTTTCACAGCCTGTACGTACAATATCCTTTGTAACACGCTGTCCCAGGACCGCATTGATGCCATGAATGAGAATAGATTTACCGGCACCTGTTTCACCAGTGAATACATTGAAATTTCGGCACAGAGGAATCTGTGCCTTTTCTATAACAGCCAGATTTTCAATATAAATTTCAGTAAGCATAAAAACGCCTCAATTTCCTTAATCTATATCTGAAATTCCGCCTATACGGAACTGTGAAGCAAGCTTCTCCGCCTGCTGCTCTTCACGCATAAGCACAAAAATTGTATCATCTCCGGCTATAGTTCCCACCACGCCGCTTTTTTTCATTGCGTCAAATGCCGCACAGGCAGCCTGTGCCATACCGGGACGACAGTGTATAACAGCAGTATGTCCGGCAAAATCAGCGTCCAGTACTGCTTCACGGATAATCCCGTCCATTGCAGCCGGAGCGTCGGGACGCACATAGCGTATGGTTCCGCCTACGTGCTGCTTTATGAGTCTGAGTTCATGAATATCTCTTGAAAGGGTGGCTTGTGTAACATTTATGCCGTTTCCAATAAGCAGTTTCTGAAGCTCATCCTGTGTATGAACCTCATTTTCAGCAATGAGTCGAAGAATGAGTGTATGCCTTTCTTTTTTCATATAGAACCTCCGCTGCCGTCAGGGCAGCCGTTTCCTTTAAGTGAATGTGTTATCTTTCTGTTCAGTGAATCAAAAAAAGTATTTCCGCTGAGATCCACCAGCTGTATGGTATGCTCGGAACGATATATTGTTAGATGACTTCCGGCGTCGAAGGGAACAGGAGTTTCTCCGTCGGAGGATATATATACCTCGCTTCCGTCTTTTACGGAAAGCCTTACGCAGAGTCTGCTTTCCGGTGAAAACAAAATAGGTCTTGACGCCAGGGAATGAGGGCATATTAAAGTAAATCCTATACAGGAAAATTCAGGCTCAATAACGCTTCCGCCTGCTGAAAGGGCATATGCTGTTGAACCTGTAGGCGTACTGAAAATTGCACCGTCAGCACGGTATTGTCCGAGAAGCACTTCATTTCTGTATACGGAAAAGTCAATTACCCTTGCAAACTGTCTGCCAAGTACTATATCATTGAGGGCATTGAAATGCTGGAATACATAGCCTTTTTCATCTGTAAGTTCACCGCAGAGCATCATTCTCTTGGACACACGGTAATCACCTGTGCTTAGTCTTTCAAGCTCATGAAGCTGTGAGGGTTCAATTGATGCCATAAAGCCGAGGGTTCCTGTATTAATGCCAAGGAGCTTTGTGTCATAACCCACAAGAGCCTTTGCACAGCGAAGAATAGTACCGTCTCCGCCTATTGCCACTGCAAAATCCGCTTCCTTAACCGATTCCTCAAAGGGAACATATTTTACAAAGGGTTTGTCATAAAAAAGCGCACGGTGACTGGGATCGGCAATAACCTCAAAACCATTGCCGCTTAATGCGTCACAGGCATTTCTTGCGCAGGAAAGCGCATTTACCTTTTGCAAATTTGGAAAAATAACAGCCTTCAAGTTTCTGTACTCCTTGTAATTATTTCTGTGAAAATGCTTCTTCTGCTACAGCCTTCAAATCAATGCTTACAGACGGCTCATCAGAATTTACTGCAACTGCGAGATATTCGATATTTCCCGAACCGCCCTTTACCGGCGATGGACACAGGGCTTTAAGAGAAAGTCCGTTCTTGCGGATCTCCTCTGTTATCTTCATAAGAACATTCAGATGTACTCCGGGTGATTTTACCAGTCCGTTTTTTCCGACGTTTTCTCTGCCGGCTTCAAACTGAGGCTTTATGAGAACTGCGCATATGCCGCCTTTTCTGAGAAAACCTGCTATGCAAGGCAGTATAAGCGTAAGGGATATGAAGGATACATCTGCGGATATGAAATCTATAGGTTCAGCTTCCATGTCCATTTCAAGCTTTCTGATGTCAGTACCCTCAAGGTTGACAACACGGCTGTCCCTGCACAGCTTTTCTGCAAGCTGGCCATGTCCCACATCAACAGCGTATACTTTTTCTGCACCTTTCTGAAGCATACAGTCGGTGAAACCTCCTGTTGACGCTCCGATATCCATGCAGACGCAGCCTTCCAGGTTTATGCCGCATAAATCTATTGCACGTTCCAGTTTCAGTCCGCCTCTGCCCACATACGCAAGCCCTTCTCCTTCCATGACAATGGAAGATGTTTCATCAACCTGCTTTGAAGGCTTTGTGCAGACATTGCCTTCAACTTTTATAATTCCGCCTTTTATAAACTCCTGTGCCCTTGCACGGCTGGGAGCAAGTCCTCTTCTTACAAGCTCTGCGTCAAGCCTTGGCATTTTCCCTGTCCTCTCCTGCAAATTCCAGTATTGTTTTAAGCATTGCTTCTGTGCTGAGTCCCAGTTTCTCAAGCTGTGAAGCCATTGACGCCTGCCGGATAAATTCCCTGGCAGTTACACGCTTATATCTTCCATTATAGCCGTTTTCCATTAAAAGCGCTCCAAGCTGCTGGGAAATACTTCCCATATCATAGGCTTCTTCAAAGAAAATAATCTTCTTATATGATTCTGCAATTTCAACAACCATTTTATCTATGGGAAAAATTCTTGTAAGTTTAAGTATATCGCAGCTCACGCCTTCTTCCTCAGCCATTTTATGAGCTTTGAACAGATGGTCATATATCCTGCCGTAGGATATCAGAAGGGTATCTGTCTTTTTGCCTGCGATATGGGTATAATCAGAATTAAGAGCAGTCTTGTCAAATTCAGTGTGATCGGAACCTCTCGGATAACGGACGCAGGCAAGTCCTGTATCTTCATACATAGCACGTTTCATGCAGAGATAAAGCTCGTCATAACATGACGGTGAATATATAACAGTTCCCGGAACGGTGCTTAAAAATCCCACGTCAAACATTCCGTGATGAGTTTCACCGTCTTCTCCCACTACGCCTGCACGGTCAATTCCCAGAACCACATGAGCGCCGCTGATTGCCACATCGTGTATAAGCTGGTCATAGGCTCTCTGGAGAAATGAGGAGTAGACTGCAAACACAGGCAGAAGTCCCTGCTTTGCAAGTGAAGCTGAAAATGTTACAGCGTGCTGCTCGGCAATGCCTACATCATAATATCTCCTTGGGAATGCCCTTGAAAAATGATGCAGTCCTGTTCCATGCTCCATTGCTGCTGTTACAGCGCAAAGGGACAAATCCTTTCGTGCTGCCTGTACAAGAAATTTTCCGAACATATCAGAAAAAGTATCCTTGCAGGCTGCTTCCGGATTGCCTGTTTCAATATCGAATTTCGATACGCCGTGATATTCACCGGGATTATTTTCAGAGGGCTTATATCCTCTGCCCTTTACTGTATTTACATGAACAAGTACCGGACAGCCATAGCTTTTGGCAGCCTGCAGCACATCGTCAAGATCTTCAATATTATGTCCGTCCACAGGACCCAGATATACAAAACCCAGATCCTCAAACATTGTGGAAACTCCCAGAACCGTTTCACGCAGAACGTCCTTGGAGTTCTTTATAAATTTCGCAACCGGCACACCAATTGCGCTGCTTGTAAGCTTTTTTTCCACACGTTTCTTTGTTTTAACGTAATTTTCAGAGCCTCGTATAGAAGCGAGATATTTTGCAAGTGAACCAACATTTCTGGAAATTGACATCTCATTGTCATTCAGCACAACTATCAGCCTGTTGTTTTTCACTTTGCCCGCATTATTAAGTCCTTCATACGTCAGACCGCCGGTCATGGCGCCGTCGCCCACAACTGCTATGGTATACCGGCTGTTTCCTTTCAGACGGTTGGCTTCAGCTATGCCTGCCGCAACGGAAATTGCAGTGCTGCTGTGACCGCTTATAAATGAGTCATGCTCAGATTCCGATGGCTTCGGAAAGCCTGATATACCGTTTTCCTGTCTTAAAGTATCAAAGCTGTCATTTCTTCCGGTTAAAAGTTTATGTGTATAACACTGATGACCTACGTCCCAGACAAATTTATCCTTCGGCGAATCGAAAACACGGTGCAGTGAAACAGTAAGCTCGACTACGCCAAGATTTGAAGCCAGATGTCCGCCTGTTTTTGATACTGTGGAGATAAGCTTTGTTCTGATTTCCTGACAAAGCTTATCACATTGCTGTAAAGTTAGTTTTTTTACATCTTCCGGAAAATGCAGAGTATCAAGCATACCCGCATCAGCCGTCAGAGTCTTTTTTCCGGTTGTGGTTTTCATATATCTGTTTCTGCGGCTCCAGCCGCTTTCCCCTTATTTTATTCGCACCAGTAAATCCTGGGTCAGATCCTTCAGAAATTCGTGTCCTTCAAACTGACCAAGTATTCCTATTGCCTCTTCTGTCAGCTTTGCCGCAAGAGCGTCTGCCTTTTCAATTCCTAAAAGTGTTGCAAAAGTTGTCTTATTGGAAGCAGCGTCGCTTCCCACAGGCTTTCCAAGAACTTCTGTAGTGCTTGTAACGTCAAGTACATCGTCAATTATCTGAAAAGCAAGACCAACACAGGAACCGTATCTGTCTGCCTTTGCGACAATATCTTCATCAACACCTGCTGCAATGCAGCCCATACGGCAGGCACATCTGATAAGCGCTCCTGTTTTTCCTGCGCACATGGCACGAAGATTTTCAATATCAACATCATCACGCTTTTCGTTTTCCATGTCAATGATCTGACCGCCTATCATACCCTTATATCCGGCGCATTCAGCGAGGATTTCCATAAGCTTCACTCTCTTGTCAAGGCTCAGCCTTTTGTCCTTTGCTATCACGGAAAATGCGTGAATAGACAAAGCGTCACCTGCAAGAATGGCTGTTGCTTCGTCAAATTCCCTGTGGCATGATTTTCTTCCTCTTCGGTAATCATCATCATCCATAGCAGGAAGATCGTCATGTATAAGTGAAAATGTATGGATCATTTCAATAGCTGCCGCAGCAGAAACCGCATCCTCCGGTCTGCCGCCGCACATACGGCAGAATTCCATAACCAGAACAGGTCTTATGCGTTTTCCGCCTGCTTCCAGGGAATAAAGCATAGCGTCCCGGACTCTCTTCTGACGGACAATGCTCTCTTCACAGGGAATAAATTCTCTGATAGCATCTTCTATAATTTCAATATCCTTTTTTATCTGCTCAATATGTATTTCCTTCATATCTTTTCCTCCTTTTCTGAATGCTCCTCTATTTTCAGCTTAGCATTTTCCAGCTGCTTAGCACATTCTGCTGACAGGCGGAGTCCCTTCTGATAAAGCTCCACGGATTCTTCAAGGCTGAGTGTATTCTCTTCAAGTTTTTTTGTTATATCTGAAAGAGCGCTGAGATTTTCTTCAAAATTCATCTGTATCTTCCTTTCTGTCAAGCACTTTTACATGGATCTGTCCGCTGCCGAGCTTTATATAAAGCTCATCGCCCTCATCGGCATCTTCAGCACTATGCAATATGCTGCTGTCCTTGTAAACAAGCGCATAACCTCTATTTAGAATTTTAAGCGGACTAAGTGCGTCCAGCCGCACAAGCTCCTTCTGCAGGCTGTTTTCGCAGCGCTGGATTTTTGATTTCATAAGCTCATGAAGCTTATCCGAAAGGATCTCAAAATCACGACTGGCAGCCTTCTGCCTTTGCTCCGGTGACAGGGCTGCAAGACGCTCCGCAAGTCTTTGCAGACGGTTTTCAAGCTGCTCTGTATTTTTTTCGAATACCTGCTTTAAAAGTCTTGTCTCCCTTTTTACAGCCTGCGCAAGTTCATCAGCCGACGGCACAGCAAGCTCTGCAGCTGCCGATGGAGTCGGCGCTCTGAGATCAGCTGCCGCATCTGTCAGCGACACATCTGTTTCATGTCCCACTGCGGATATTACAGGAACAGAGCAGTTATATACTGCCATAACAACACGTTCCGTATTAAATGCGCTGAGATCCTCAGCCGAACCGCCGCCTCGTCCCACAATAAGAACGTCACAGCCAAACCTTTCTGCTCTTGCAATGGAACCTGCTATTGATTCAGGAGCAGCTTCACCCTGGACCTGTGCAGGAAAAACATGAAGCTCACATAATGGATACCGTCTGCCGATAACATTTATAATATCCTGCAGAGCTGCTCCCGTACCGGAAGTCACAACCCCAACCTTTCCGGGACATGAAGGCACAGGACGTTTTGCAGCAGGATCAAATACTCCCATTTCAGAAAGCTTTTGTTTTAGCTTTTCAAAATTCAGCTGCTGCTGACCTATGCCGTCCTCCTGCATATCCGTAACATAGAGCTGGAAACTGCCGTCACGCTCATATATTGAAGCGGAAGCGGCTGCTATAATGTGCATACCGTCATTCGGTCTGAACTTTATTCTTTCTGCATATGAACGGAACATCACTGCCTTAACTGCACATTCTGAATCTTTAAGTGTAAAATAACAGTGTCCCGATCTTGCATGATGTGTAAAATTGGATATTTCTCCTCTGACAAGTATATTCTGTACAGCCTTGTCCTCTTTAAGGCGAAATGCAACATATCTGTTAAGCTGTGATATTGTCAGTATGCTCAATCTGCATTCCTCCATTCATAATAGCTGCATATAATGCTGTACCGGCGGCATTGTCGCAGGAAAACTCCGGCTCTGCAAAAAATGCTCCGAATTCTGCTTCAAGACCGTTTCTTATAAGCTTGTCAGACATTACGCCTCCTGCATATATAACAGGAACATCTCCTGTCTTCAGCAATGCCTCTCTGGTCATAGCGGCAATTGACGCTTCTATGGTTTTCAGACAGTAAAGTGCTGTATCCTCAGGCGATACACCATCAGATATCAGCTTTCTGCACTGATTTTCAAGTCCCGAAAGACAGCAGTTTCCATTCTTTATAACCGGCTTTATTTTCCATTTGCGTTCGCTTTTTTCCGCAAGCTTTTCCAGCTCTCTGCCGCAGGGAAATCTGAGTCCCAGCATAAGTCCCACTCTGTCAACAGCCTGTCCTGCCTTTAAATCAAGGGAAGAGCCTATTTCCTTTATATCAATAAGAGTATCATCCGACGGTCTGCATAAAAGGCAGTCTGTAGTACCGCCGCTTACATGAAATGCAATAAAAGGCTTTTCTATAAGTGAAAGTTTATTTGCAGAATAAAGCGCAGCAAGAATATGTCCTGTCTGATGAGATGTTTCATACAGCTTAGCACCTGTTGCCGCCGCAATTCCCTTTGCCATAGTCTGTCCGCACAAGAAGCAGGGCATATACGAACCTTCCATATTTCTCGGCTTTACAGAAACGCCGATTGCGGCAAGGCTGCAAAGCTTTCCAGGCAAAAGTTTTTCCATTATTTCCGGAAGCTGCTTTACATGATGAAACACAGCGTCGCTCTGCCTTAATCCTGCTTCTCCTGTTTTGACTGGAAGAAGCATTTTTTCCTGTCTGAGAACATTTTTTTCAGTGTCAAACACTGCACAGGAGGTAGTATAATTGCTGGTGTCCAGCCCCAGATATTCAGGCATTTTCTTCCTGCTGCTCCTGTATGCGGTTCTCACGCACATATGAACCCAGTACGCCATTTATAAATGCTGTATCTTCCTGGTAGGTATATTCGCCTGCCAGTGTTATAGCTTCGGAAATAGCTGCATTATCGGGCATTGATTCATCATAGAGTATCTCAAAAAGCGCAAGTCTGAGTATTGTAAGATTAAGCCTCGGAAGTCTTGAAATGCTTCTTTTGGTGCTGTATTTTGCAATGATCTCATCAAGAGCCTCCTTATGTAAAAGAACGCCCTCAACCATCTCTCTCACTGCTTCGGTTACTCTAAGCTCCTGTACCTCTTCAGCAAGTGCATACATCTCCTCTGTTGTTTCATCTTCACGGAATGACATCTCAAAAAGAATAAGAAACGCACACTCCCGAACTTCATGTCTTGTCATTGCTGCATTACCTGTCATAATTACCTCCTGTATTTAACTCGACAAGGCGGACGGAAATGCTGCTTTTTAGCAGCACACCGCCTGTTGTTAATTATTTATTCATCATTTTACTGCCATTCAAGGCTACATATCTTTATTATACCAAAAAAATTCTGAAATTACAACTATTTCACCTCAAAAAGTCTGATATTTTCTGCGGGAATTGTAACCTCACCTAAAATAACGTCTTTTATGGCAGCAGCTTTTGCCGGATCAAGACCCTCTGTCTGCACAACGACCTTAGCGCTGTCGGAATCCAGGTACACAATACAGTCGGAATATCCCATAGATTTCACAATTGATTCAATATTGCTTTCGCTTTCAATGAGCTTTGAAGTCTGCACAGCCGCTATGGCGTCGGTAATGAGTTCGTCCTCTGTTCTGTCGCCGCCGCCCATTATTGACTGAAGAGCTGCAACGCTTTCATCACGGCTGGCTGTCCTTTCAAGACGTGCCTGAGCAAAATATTCCTCTGCCGACTGCCCTTCTGCCTGCTCTGACGGAATATCGCCGGTTGCTTCCTGTTTATCCACATCTGCTTCTGATTTATTTTCTTTTTTGTCATTTTCCTTATCCTCTGCAGACTTTTCATCGGTTTTGGAAGAAGGGGCATTCACGAATTCTGTATCTCCGTAGGAAACAGTACCCTTCAGTTCCGCTGTTTTCTCACCGGATGTTCCTATGTCATCCTTTGTAATGGCATAATTAACATAAACTGCTGCTGCCAGCATTAATGTAAGACAGGACAGGATTATCTGCTTTTTCCCGATAATAAATGATGGTTTTTTCATAACAGGTTACCTCTTTCAGTGATTCTTTTTTGCAACGCATATTCGGTTTGACGGAATTTCCAGAACAGCACCTACTGCACTTATTATCTCTTCCCTCACTACATTGTGATCTCCTCCTTCACAGGCTATTATTACGCCCACTATCTCCGGATTTCTTACGCATTCCACCAGCGGAGAATCTCCGGACTTCTCGTCCAGAATAACGTGCTGACGCTTTGTTTCCCTTATGTTTTCGCCGTACTGCTGCTCAGCATTCTGGGCATAGGAATAGGAACTGCTGCCTGAAACAGTAACCATAACGCTGCAGGAGCCTACTCCGTCAATTTCTGTAAGTATGGATTCAAGCCGCTGTTCCAGTACATCTGCATATTCAGAAGCAGTATCCGAAAGCAAGGATTCATTTCCCGCTTCATCCGGAAGTATGTCTGACTCCTCATCACTGCCCGAAAAAAATGATGACAGAAGAATGCATACAAGTCCTCCAAGGCCTGCAAGCACAAGAAGCCGCATTGAATTTTCGCTTTTCATAAAATCCGACAGCCGGTCAGTAATTTTCTTCAGCATAGATTTCCACTTCCTCTCCAAGTTCATTACGGATAATCATTTCTGCTTCCGCAGGCTTTGTGCTTATAATTGTTACATTGCTAATATTTATGCTTTCATCTTCATTTGTATTCATATTCACCTCTATTTCACTGCATGGAACTGCTTCCTCCGCAAGTTTTAATTTCAGTTCCCGTTCAAGTTCATCTTCCGCAAGCCTGAGAACAGCTTCATCTGCGGCAGCGTTAAGCTCCTGTACGTTTTTTTCCGGGGTGATGTTGCAGTCAAAATCCGTATTTATATTTTTTATACTGCTGAAAAACGGCGACAGTATTCCTGTAAACATGATAAGAGCAGTAAACAGCTTCAGCTGCGGAGTGAACTTTCCATAAGGTTTTAACGATGTTATCACTCCGGTTATCAGACTGAGTATACTTATCTGCAAAACCATTTCCTTTAAAGCTTCCAAAATATTAACCTCCCGCACTGCCTGTCATAAGAAGCACAACAGCAATAGCCACAATAAACATTACCGAAAAGCATATTAGCACAGCAAAGGTCATTTTAAGGGATATCTCAACTCCCCGGAGGAGTCTGACCATGCTGTCTGAACCGAAAATTTCTCCTATAGCGGCAGCTCCGCTTACTGCAAGCCTGTAAAGCATAAGTTCCAGCAGAACAGGAAGCAGGAGTATGCAGAGAGTCACTATCCCTACGAAACCGGTACAGCTTTTAAGTATTTTCAGACTGCCAAGAACTGTTCCGTAGGCGTCAGATACAGCACCGCCTACAAAGGGTACAAAATTTGAAACCACATATTTAGCTGTTTTTGAAGCAAATGTATCCGCTGTACCTTTCACTATTCCCTGCACTGACAGAACGCCTGTAAATACTGTCATAAGAAAGCCGAGAGTCCATGTTACAATAGTTTTCATAAACCTTTGCAGTCCTCCAGTGGAACCATTCCTTGTAACTGCATCTGTTATGGAAAGGGCAAGGCACATACTCAGAACCGGCAGCAGAGCCTTATCAATTATCTGTATTATAATATTTACAACTGCATAAACAGTCATGTTATAGCACATTCCTGCACCGGGACTGCCGCTTGTTATGATTATACCGGCAAAGACAGGCGTAAAAGAAATCATAAAATCAGAACTCTGAGATATTGTTTCACGCACTCTCAGAAAGCAGCTGCATACATCAGGAATTACAGCCGACGCTCCTGCCATTGCAGTTATAATTCCGCTTATGTGTTCAGTACCGCCCTTCAGTCCGCCCTTTGAGGATTCCATGAATGCTGTGAAAACGATCACTGCCGTAAGAGTAAAAAAAGTTCTCAGCGGAGATGCAAGTTTTAATGATGCAATATCATATATGTACTCCAGTATCTCACCTACGCCGAAGGAATCAACTGAATCAGGATTATCTGCTCTTATATCATACTTTTCAAGAATGCTTTGAACATCAGAAGAAAGATCGTCAGTAATATTATCTGCTCCGCTTGCGGAAACAAGGGAATCAGACACTTCATATTCATTATCCTCCGCACAGACGCCTGTACATAACATCAGAATGCTGATAATACATACAAAAAATACAGAAAGAATTTTTATAATCTTTTTCATTCCAGGACTCCGGTTATAAGCGAAAGCAGCGAGTCTATCATAGGCAGAGCCAGCAGAAGCAGAGCTATTCTGCCCCATATCTCTGCGGCAGAAGCAAGGGCGTGTTCGCCGCTGTCACGGCATATA
This sequence comes from Oscillospiraceae bacterium, assembly GCA_029007315.1. Taxonomy (GTDB): domain Bacteria; phylum Bacillota; class Clostridia; order Oscillospirales; family Ruminococcaceae; genus Ruminococcus_C. The sequence goes on along the minus strand of JAQXHO010000068.1, from coordinate 28,636 downwards.
TCAGAAGCTATACCGGTCATATAGCATATGCCAACTGCTTTGATAAGAGCTTTGAAATATGTCTTGTCAAGACTCGTCCTGCCAAACAAAGCCTCCATCTTTTCAATTGCAGGCGACACAAATGCAAGAGCTGCCAGTATCACCATTACACATATGGCTATTGAAGACATTAATGCGTGTTCACGGCAGTATTGCTTTAAAAGAACTGCTGTTACCGCACCTATAACACAAAGCGCAGCAGCACTTACTGTATCACCCATCATAAGCCAAACACCGATTTTATTTTATCAAAAAGGTCTGATATTTCATCAACAATAAGCATAAGCACAACTATCAGACCTGCAAGAGTTGTCATCATTGCCTGTTCGTCACGTTCAGCACGGCGAAGCACCAGATTCAGAACAGCTACTATTATGCCTGCTCCGGCTATTTTAAACACCAAGTCAATTTCCACTTATGATCCCTTTCTTTCAGCAAAGCAGCAGTGCTGCCGTCATTCCTCCCAGCAGTCCCATTGAACGGTAGAGCCTGCCTTTTTTACGGTACTGGCACAAAGCATTTTCATATATTGCAGACAGCTCTTCCTCAGCCCTTTTTATGCACATAAGCTGTCCCTCCATATCGCTTGTGCCAAGGCATTCACCCAATGAGAAAAGCATTTCTGATAGCTCTTTATCAAGTGCTTTGTCACGTTCTACAGATACTCTCCATGCTGCAGGGAAAGGCAGACCTTTATTCATATTATCAATAGTACAGAATAAAAAAGCCAGATTTTTCATACTCTCTCTTTCTGACAGTTCAGAAAGCAGTATAAACAGGGTATCGCAGCTGTACTTCATTATAACAGACAGTTCCCTCAGAAATCCACCTACGGAAAGGCACATTTCTGTTTTCTTTTTTAATTTTCCGGAAGCCTGCGCACCTATTCCCGCACCGCTGAGTATGATGAAAATAATTCCCAGAATCTTCAGCATAAGGCGCTCATCTTCTGTATAGATACAATACTTCCAGGCTTTGAGCAGTCTTCAAGAAGTGCTGCACCGGTAAACACTCCTGCGTCTATAAGAGGTTTAAGGGTTTCACGCTTCATTATATCAGCAAAGCTGCCTGCATGAGCCGACGCAATAATATTTACACCACAACCGAAAACCTGCAGAAGGGCGTCCGCCTCTTCCCGTGTGCTTATTTCATCGCAGACTATGTATTCCGGAGTCATTGAACGCAGTGCCATAACAGCGCCGCCGCTTCTGGGAAAGCCGTCAAAAACATCAGTGTGATGTCCTACATCATACTGAGGAATGCCATGGAGAATACCTGCTATTTCTCCTCTTGTATCCACAAGGGACACACGGTAACAGCTTCCTAAAATCCTGCACAGATCACGGAGCATAGTGGTTTTGCCGCTGCCGGCTTTACCTGCTATGAGAAGTCCTCCTCCGCCCATCATAATCGTTTCCCGTGCAAGTCCGGCAGCACAGTTTTTTACTTCTCTTGGAAGCCTGAAGCACAGACTGCTGACATCACGCATACCTGACAGTTTTCCCTCTTCATATACCGCCGTACCGGATATCCCTACTCTTGCACCGCCTTTGAGAGTTATATATCCTTCACGCAGTTCCTTTGAAAAGCTGTATACTGAATATTCGCACACACTGCGGAATGTTTCCTCAGTTTCCGCCTTTGTGACCCGTACAGCCTGTTCCGGATATGCAGTAAGATTTCCGCTGATCATAAGAAAATATTCTTTTCCGCATATAGTCACTGAAAGAGGTCTTCCTGCACGTATTCTGATCTCCTGGAGTTTTTCCGAATCCGCCTTTTTCATTGACTGAACAGCACTTCGAATTCTTGGTGATAAATATGAAAAATATCTTGTCCAAAGGCTTGTATTATCTGTTTGCTCTGCCATACTCATACAGTCCTTTCTTTATACTAATCCCTTAAATTGAAATAGATAAGATTGCGAGCAAAAATTTTGTCAATATAGGAGAATACCGCAAGTTTGTCTATTGATGTTTGAGGGATTAGTATTATCTTGTCTGCTTAATACTATGCGCTGAACTCCGGATATAGAACAGTCATTTCATGGACAGGGCATAAAAAACTGCCGCAGTGCTTTAAGTCTGCGACAGCACATTTTATATTCGGATAAACAAAAAGCCGCACCGTCTTTTCAGACGATACGGCTCTTATAACACAAGCTTTCAGATTAAAGCTCAACCATACCTGTGTCACCCTCAATTACATAGTAAAGGGTATCTTCCTCAGGCTTTACATAGAGATTAATGCTCTTTGCAGCAGTCTTTGCATTACCTGTTGCTTCTGCCCATGCAGCTACAGCCTTGCTTTCCAGTGAAGCAACATCTACGCACTTATCAGCATACTGAAGCTCAATGCTAACCTTCTTGCAAGCCTTCTTTGCAGCCGGCTTTGCTTCAGCATCTTTTGGAGCAGCCTTGGGAGCAGCCTTAGGAGCTGTCTTTGTTTCAGCAGCCTTTACAGCTGTTTCAGCCTTGTCAGTAACCTTTGTTTCTGCTGACTTAACCTCAGCAGCAACTGTCTTCTTTCTTGCAGCCATTTTAAAATCCTCCTGACTATTACTTGTTTACAACTTCCTTAAGATTCTTGCTTGCCTTGAATACCGGTGCCTTAGATGCCGGAACCTGGATTGTTTCACCAGTCTTAGGATTCTTGCACTCCTTGGCATTGCGGTCACGCACTTCAAAAGAACCAAAGCCTGATACTGTCACCTTATCACCGGCAGACAGTGCTTCTGTAATTACAGCAAATACACTGTTTACAGCCTTCTCTGCATCCTTCTTGGTGCATTCATTCTTTATTTGCATCGCCTGAATCAGTTCTGCTTTTGTCATTGTGTTTTCCTCCAAATTTTTAGTCTACTGGAATTATATACTATTATTCCGGGTTTGTCAAGATTTTCGGAGAAAACTGACGTTTGCACGGAATATGGCTGTATTTTGAGCAAATTTTTATTGAAAAATACACGTATTCATGGCATTATTCGGCTGTAAGTTCACGTCCGTCAAAATCAACATGTATAATTTTGCCGGGAACCGGGTCTTTTTCTATTATCATACGGGCAGCAAGGGTTTCAAGTTTCTGCTGAATAAATCTTCTCAGCGGTCTTGCTCCGAAGCTTACATCATATCCCTGGGACACTATATATTCCTTTGCCTTGTCTGAAACTTCAAGTCCAAGCTGTCTGTCAGCCAGACGCTTTTTAAGACTCTCCAGCATAAGGTCAACAATGCGGTAGATCTCTGTTCTTGTAAGAGGTTTATAGAATACGATCTCATCAAGACGGTTGAGAAATTCAGGTCTGAATGACTGTTTAAGGAGTGCATCAACATCCTTTCTTGCCTCATCAGAAATAGTACCGTCCTCATTTGTTCCTTCAAGTATATAGTGTGAACCAAGGTTTGATGTGAGAATGATTATAGTATTCTTGAAATCAACTGTTCTGCCCTGTGAGTCTGTAATGCGTCCGTCGTCAAGCACCTGGAGAAGAACGTTGAATACATCGGGATGTGCCTTCTCGACCTCATCAAGCAGTACAACGGAATACGGCTTTCTCCGGACAGCCTCTGTGAGCTGACCGCCCTCTTCATATCCAACATATCCGGGAGGTGCACCGATAAGACGGCTCACACTGTATTTCTCCATGTATTCACTCATGTCGATACGGACAATGTTTGACTCATCATCAAAGAGAGCTTCTGCCAGAGCCTTTGCAAGCTCGGTCTTTCCCACGCCTGTAGGACCAAGGAACAGGAACGAACCGAGAGGTCTGTTGGGATCCTGAATGCCTGCACGTGAACGAAGGATAGCGTCGCTTACCTTTCTTACAGCTTCGTCCTGACCGATAACACGCTTATGAAGAATGTCTTCCATATGAAGAAGCTTTTCTCTTTCGCCTTCCATAAGCTTTGAAACCGGTATGCCCGTCCACCTTGCAACTATCTTGGCAATTTCCTCCTCCGTCACCTTGTCACGAAGAAGCGTACCCTCATTTTTCTGCTTTTCAGCCTTTGCCTCCTCCTCGGCAAGTTCCTTCTTCAGCTGAGGAAGTTTTCCGTATTTAAGCTCTGCCGCACGGTTAAGGTCATAGTCACGTTCTGCTCTTTCGATTTCTCCACCGATCTTTTCAAGCTCCTCACGCAGTTTCTGAACCTTTGAAATATCGCTTTTCTCATTTTCCCATTTAGCCTTCATCTCATGGAACTGCTCTCTCATCTCAGAAAGTTCCTGCTGAACCTCTTTCAAATGCTCCTGGGACAATGCGCTGTCATCCTTTTTAAGTGCAGCCTCTTCAATCTCATGCTGAATGATCTTTCTCTGTATCTCATCAAGTTCAGTAGGCATGGAATCCATTTCAGTCCTTATAAGAGCGCAGGCTTCATCCACAAGGTCAATAGCCTTATCCGGCAGGAATCTGTCAGAAATATATCTGTCGGAAAGAGTTGCCGCAGCAATAAGAGCCTGGTCCTGTATCTTAACGCCGTGGAAAACCTCATACCTTTCCTTTAAGCCACGGAGAATGGATATTGCGTCCTCAACAGTTGGCTCATCAACCATTACAGGCTGGAAACGTCTTTCAAGGGCAGCGTCCTTTTCGATATACTGGCGGTACTCATTAAGAGTTGTTGCACCGATGCAGTGGAGTTCACCTCTTGCAAGCATTGGTTTCAGAAGATTGCCTGCATCCATTGCACCGTCAGATTTGCCAGCACCAACAATAGTATGCAGTTCATCTATAAAGAGGATTATACCGCCCTCACTCTTTTTAATTTCAGAAAGAACAGCCTTGAATCTCTCTTCAAATTCACCACGGTATTTAGCACCTGCAACAAGTGCGCCCATATCAAGGGAGAATACTTTTCTGTCCTTCAGATTATCAGGAACGTCGCCTCTCACTATTCTCAATGCAAGTCCCTCTGCAATAGCGGTTTTACCAACACCGGGTTCACCGATAAGCACAGGATTATTCTTTGTTTTTCTGGAGAGAATGCGGATAACGTTTCTTATCTCGCTGTCACGTCCGATAACCGGATCCAGTTTTCCGTTTTTAGCAAGCTCCACAAGATCCTGACCGTACTTTTTCAGCACATCATAGGTTTCCTCCGGATTCTGTCCTGTAACCCGCTGATTTCCACGCACTTCCATAAGTGCTTTCAGAAAATCATTTTTAGTAATATTAAATGTCCTGAATATCTCTTTAACATTTTTGTCTGCTGTTTCAAATATGCCCAGCATAAGATGTTCCACTGAGACATATTCATCCTTCATTCTGGCAGCCTGCTTTTCAGCCTCTGAAAGTGCGCTGTCTGCATCTCTTGAAACGTAAACGCTTTCGGGGTTTCTTCCGGAACCCGTTACTGAAGGCATTGCCCTCAGTTTTGCTTCAACGGATTTTTTTATGCTTTCGGTTTCCTTTCCCATTTTCTTAAAAAGTTCCGGGATAAGTCCGCCCTCCTGTGAAAGCAGTGCGTGAAGTATATGCTCCTGTTCAATGGCATTATGATTATACTCTGCCGCCAGTTCATTTGCACTTCTTATTGCTTCAAGGGATTTTTCTGTAAGCTTCTGTACATTCATAACAATACCTCCGTTTTAAATTAATTCTTTTTCCTCTGCAGCCAGCTTTTTATAGCCCTCTGCGGTTTGTTTTTTCAGTATCTCCTCCGGAACACCCTCTTGCATTCCAGAAAAATACATCTGGATCAGCTTGTCAAATACATTTATATATTTGCTTATAGCTTCACCGGTTTCCTCTGCTGTTCTGTCACCGCTTCGGAGAATACACCTTGTCATTCTGCCCGGTGCAAGAACATACATTCCTTCAATATTTCTGTATTCGGGAAAGGCAGATATCTCCAGACTTATCCACAGTCTGAAAAAATCCTCCATTGCAAGAAGCAAAGGCTTGCTCTGAGTGCGGCAGGATATTCTCAGCCAGCCCAGCTGCATATCAGTAGGCTCACGCATAAGCTCCACGCTGTACTTCAGTGCAGGTCTATACTTGTACCTCAAGGCACTGTGCATTGAAAGCATGGCTTCAGACGCCTGTGCTTCTATGCGGAACATTCTGTTCATCTGCTCTTCCATTACGGAAAATACCGACTGCATCTGCATTTCCGGAGTAGTACAGCAAACGTGCTGCGCAAGTATCTGATTTATCAGATTGGATCTGCTGGTACCCTGCCTTGCAGCAAGCTCATCAATTGCCTGTACCACATGATCCATAAGCACAACGCTGTATACACTTTTCTTCACAGGCAGCACCTTCTTTCTCTCATCTGTTCTTGTATAATATTATACCACAATTATATAATTTGTCAATAGCATTATATAATCTCAGCTACAAGTTTTTGTTTTTTAATCCTATATAAAAGTAAAACGTGCATATTCAAAGCGTTTAGCTTAAAATATGCACGTTTTATATAGTAGTGAATGAAAGAAAGAAAGCAAATTTTACTGCACACCATCAAGTGCAGCCTGTGTTATTCCGTCAGTAAGCGTAAAATTATCATACCATACGTCGGCAAGCCATACGTCGCAAAGAACGCCAATGCCTAGATTCGGGTCGCTTATAAGGGCACAGGTATATTTTTTATTCGGCTGAACTGAGGCAAGGGTCATACCGTTTACAGATACTGCAAGAGTATTTTCCTTGGGTATTACTTCAGGGAAAGAGAACACTGCTGTATTCTGACCATAAGGAACAGTCTGATTTGTACCTACAGCAATAACAGTACCTCCTGCAATGCAGAAATTACCGGTATCAGAAATAATGCCGCCTCTGTCTGCGCCGGTCTTTTTTCCTCCGCAGGCAGCAACATATCCGCCTTCTATTCCGATATAATCTCTTGAACGTATGCCGCAGTTGTCACCGTTTGTATTTATGATTCCGGAATAAATGGATATGGTTTTATGAGAAGTGATTCCGGTTTTTTCAGCGTCGACTGTAAGCTGACATTCCTCTATTTCAAGGTCATTATTACAGGAAATGCCATGCTCATTATCACAGAATACATAAAGAGAGCCTTCGCCCTTTATCTTCAGATCGTCCTTGCTGAAAAGAGCAGCGTCACCCTCAGCATTAGTGCTGTAGCATTTCAGATAATTGGAAGAACCGCTTACAGCATTTACCGTTACCTTGTCTGCATTCTCAACCTGAATGCAGGGAGCGCCTGTATTTTCTATTCCAACGCCGTTAAGTCTGAGCTTTACCTTTTCCTCGTTGCTTACATTAATATATACCATACCTGCAAGACCGCCGGAAAGATGATATGTTCCTGCTGAGAAAATATTCAGAGTGCTGCCATCAAAGGTATATCCATCGCCGCTTGAAGCTGAAGCAAAATCAATGTACTTGTCCACATCCTCCGGAGCAACAGGTTCTGTAACTGTTGTTGTTGTAGTTGTATTTTTAGCTGTAGTTTTAGGAGCCGCAGTAACGGCATTGCCGCCATTATTAGAATTGCCGCCGCCATTAATATAAACTGTTTTCTTAACCGTTGTAACCGCCTTTTTGCTTGTAGTGGAAACTGCTGTTGTTTTTGATGTTGTGACAGTTGTTTCGGAAGAAACACTGCTGCCTGTTACAGTCGTCGTGGTTACAGATGCTGTTTCCGTGGATTCACTTGTTTCATTATCGGAATCTTCAGCCTCCGGAACATCTGCGCCCTCAGCTATTTCAATTTCTTTTGCCGTGATCTTTGCGCTGTCTTCGTCGGCATCACTATTGCCATTACAGCCGCAAAGTCCTGCCGCCATTGCAAAAAGCACCATACATACAATTATTTTTTTGTAACCCATACTGTTTCACCTCGTCTGACGCAATCAGTTCTGCTCATAAACCTTATCATCATAACGGAAAAGGGTAAGCACTACCGTAAGATTGCCGTTGAGTCTTCTCAGTTCATCAATAAACTGCTTCTGGTCTGCGTCGTTTTTCATTTCAAGGCTGTATACAAGCTCAAACAGGGAACCGAAATTTGTTGTCTTGATTCTTCTGAGCTTCCAGCTTGTTGTATAGTGATTGAGAATTCCGTCAAAAAGACCAACATAATTCATATCTTCCGGAATAGTGATTTTAAGGGTCATGGAGCTTGTTTTGCACTTGCCGAAGCTTGAAATATCAACAATAAGAAGCACTGCTGCAACAACTGCATAGAACACAAAGACAAACCATATATATTCATTTCTGTTTATACCGCAGATAACGCCTACAGCCATTGCAAAAAATACATATGTAATATCCTTCGGGTCGCCGGGAACTGTACGATAACGGCAAAGGGTGAACACACCTGCAAGGCTCAACGCACTTGCCATAGAATTAATCATAACAAGCACAACGGAAACAATAACAGGAAGAATGAGTATTGTCAGCACATAACTTGAAGAATAGCTGCTTTTTCTGTGGGTAAACATATAAAGAACACTGATCAGAATGCCCATCAGTACGCCAAGACCCATTGCCGAAAGCATATCAATAATTCCCACTTCGGAAGCTGTTCCTGCTGCATCGGCTGTTGAAAAAAGATTATTTGCAGCAGTTGCCGCCATAGTTTTCAGATTATCAAACATAAGATATAACTCTCCTTTGGTTTAAATTTCGCAGTATTTCATTTTTGTAAGCTGTTCCGTATTTCGAAAAGCTTATTTTATAAATTTTCAGAGCCGCAAGCTGTTCTGCAAGCCAGACCGGCATTGAATCGCTTATCTTTACTTCCATAAGGTAAGAATCCGGAGAGATGAGCTTTTCGCCGAAGCTTTCCTTTGAAAGTGTAACATCATATCTCCTTGCAGTGATATTTCTGTCAAATGTGAGCCGGAAGTTCTTATCCTCTTTTCCGAAGTAAGCCGCACGTTCATAGCTTATGTACTGCTTGGGTGCCAGGTCATAACGCTGAAAAAGTATATCCAGTTCGCTTAAAACCTGTTTTCTTAGATACTTTCCGTTATCCTCGGGATACGCTCCGCAGCTAATGTACTGTTCTGCCTCTTCCAGAGTTAAAACCACACGCCGCTTATTGACAACACCGCCGATTTTCTTCTTTATTTCAAGAAAAACCCTGTCCTCCGGTGCAGCAGGCGACATATAGCTTCTGAGTCTGAGCTTTTCCTTATAATAAGGCTTTTCTATTGACTGGCGTATGAGATCATCACAGGGTGTATCGTAATACACATTGTAAATGCCGTATGTTTTTCCATCTCTGCAATAAGGATCCGGTTCCATATATTTCGGAAGAAGCTCTGACAATGCAGCATACTGTCTGCCTGACAGCATAAACTTTATTTCCTTACGTTCAAAAGTTTCTATAGCCATAAACTCACCTCCGTTTAACCTCATTTTTCCCTGAACTTAACATTCCTTAGCTTTTGTTGTTATTATAACTGAGTAAACTTAAACCAATCTTAAATGTTTCTACGAATTTTACAGCAATGAGAAAAATATTTTTAAGTTTCAGAAAAATAGCAAAAACCTGTTGCTATTTTTCACTTGTTAATGTATAATATAAGAAACTGCATCAGACAGTGATAAAAATGTATAAGGAGAGAAAAGAAAATGGCTGAACTCAAGTATGAAATCACAGAACATATCGGTGTTCTGGCGGAAATGGCAGGAGGCTGGTCAAAGGAGCTTAATCTTGTAAGCTGGAATGACCGTGAACCCAAGTACGATCTGCGTGACTGGAACGCTGATCACACCAGAATGAGAAAGGGTATCACTCTTTCCGCAGAAGAGGTTATGGCTCTGAGGGATATTATAAACGAGATTGATTTTGATTCGTTCGATTAAAAAATTAAAAAGCTGCTGCATGAAATATTGCAGCAGCTTTTTTGTTTACTGTACACTTTCGCCGCTTGTTTCTGTTGGCGTTTCGTCACCAGTGACTTCATCGCTTGTATCTGTTGTCGTTTCGTCATCACTGCCCTCATCACTTGTATCCGCGGTGATTCCCTGCTCCTCAATAATATTCTGAACCGAAGACGGAACAGGCATTTCATCAAGAAGCAGATACAGATTTTCAAGCAGTAAATAATAAGCCTTTCCGGAAAGGTGTATTCCATCACCGCCGTTGTATTCGGAACTGAGTCCTCCTGAAGCCGTATCCTTTAAATAGCTGCCTGCGTCAAAATAACGTACATAGGGTGAATCAAACTCGCTTACTGCTTCTTTAAGCTTTTCATTGAAAGTTTCAATCGTGCTTGATGCTGTAAATGTTGAACTTGCGGAAATAGGTGTAATACCCGCCGCAATAATGCAGGAATCAGGACATATCTCTCTTACAGATGTTATTATCTCCCTGTAATTTTCAGCGTACTGATCAGATGTTATCATATTTACATCATTCATTCCCATGGAAATATAGATATAGCCGGGCTGTGAAAGCTTCAGAACCTCAGTATAAACACCGTTTGTCCCTTCATAATCAAATGTATAGTCGTTAATGCTTCGTGAACCCATGTTGCCTGTTGCAAAATCGTAAGGATTGTCAAGAACTCCGTATACTCCGAATCCGCTGGCAATAGAGTCGCCTACTATGGAAAGCTGCTGGGGATAAACCTTTCTCAGCACTTCAGTATCATAAAGAGAATCTGCTCTCTGCGCAGAGTCTTTACCGTGAGGACCCACAAAGGATACTGAAGAATCTGTAGTTTCTGTAGTTTCAGTTGTTTCAGTGTCTGAGTCTGAAATGTTTTCATCTGAAACAGTTGTGGCTTCAGAAGAATTTTCCTTCTCCGGTGCGTCAGTGCTGCCGGAAATATCATTTTCATCAAACACCACTTCTGCTGACGCATTTTCCGCCTTTGGCTTGTCATCATCTTTTGCGAAGTGCATACTTACAAGGAGCATAAGCATACATCCCAATGCTCCGCAAAGCGCACCTGCATTTCCGTAATCCTTCATTATAAATCATACCTCCGTGTTAATCATCATGTTCCTGGATAATACCTTTTCTGTAAGCGTCAATAAGGCTTTTCAGATCCGCAATACGCATTTTGATACGTGCGCCTTCGTCAGTATCTCCGATTGAAATACGTCTGGCTGTATGTTCAACAGCTACACGTCTTGATACTATATCCGAACAGTCGCTGACAGCCTTTTCCTTTGATTCAAAAGGCTCATGGGCAGTCAGCATAAGTCCATAGGAATTATAAATAAGTGTATACCCGGCAATTCCCGTTACACTTCTGTACTGTTTCGAAAAGCCGCCGTCAATTACCAGAAGCTTTCCTCCGCATTTAACGGGACTTTCACCCTCTTTCTGGTGAACAGGAACATGACCGTTTATAATATGTGAATTATCACTTTCAAGGCCGAATTCCTTTAGTATACGCTCTGCCGCTTCCGTATCGTCCATAAAGGAATAGTAAGGATTTTTCACCTCACGGTGAGTTTCCTCCTCTTTCACGAAATATCTTTCAAAATTAGCCATCTTGCTTCTTCCGAAAAGCGGAGAATCCGGTCCGTTCCACAAGAACCACATAATATCCCTGCCGAATTTCTTTTCTTTGTCGGAAAGGGACACAAATGCCTTGCGGACATAGCTTTCAAGAACATCATAAAGCATACGGCCCTTGTATTTTTTGCCGCCGACGGAAACCTCACGGAAACTGCCGTCCTCATTCATCGGAACACAGCCATGATACAGAAGATTGCCGTTGTATATTTTATAAAGTCCGCCTTTTTTCAGAAGAAGCTGGATATGCCTCTGAAGCTTTTCGCAGTGTACAAAAGCAGACTGAAGTTTTTTGATAACAGCCTTTTCACCCTCTGTAAGCTCATAGGGATTTTCGGGGTCTATTGTCGGGAAATTTCTGTCCAGCAGCTCGTATTCCCTGCCGTCTATCTCCACAGTTCCCTTTTTCAGATCCATTTTATGAAGAAGCCTTCTGTCTTCCATTCCGAATTCCGGATATTCTTCCTCCAGCTGACCGTCCAGCTTGAACTGTATGACTGCAATCGCCTTGTGCATTCTCATGGCAAGGCCCACTTCCGCACTGCGTTCCTTTGCCTTTCCTCTGATTTTGAACTGACTGCAGGGATCCTCCGAATAAACCTCCAGTGCAAATCTTGCAAGGGGCATAAGGCTTATGCCATATCCGTCTTCAAGGGTATCATAATTTCCGCAAAGCAGACTGTTTCTGACAACAGCAGCAATGCAGGCGGTCTGACCGGAAGCCGCACCCATCCAGACAACATCATGATTGCCCCACTGTATATCCAGGGAATGATAACTGCAAAGTCTGTCCATAATAAAATGTGAACCTGAACCTCTGTCGTAGATATCACCGATAATATGCAGATGATCTATTACAAGATGCTGTATGAGCCTTGAAAGAGTTACTATAAAATTCTCAGCGCAGCCTATTTCTATAATTGTGTCCACAATTGAATCGTAATATGCTTTTTTATCCAGAACTTCCGGTTTTTCTGTAATAAGCTCCTCGATAACATAGGCATAATCCCGGGGCAGGGCACGTCTGAGCTTTTCTCTTGTATATTTTGAGGAAAGCACCTTGCACACCTCAATAAGTCTGTAAAGGGACACCCTGTACCAGTTTTCCATATCAGACTCTGTATCTTTTATAAGTTCCATTCGTTCCTTGGGATAATATATAAGAGATGCAAGAGCGATCTTCTCATTTGTACCGAGGGTATGCCCGAAGACATCATCTATCTTCTTTCGTACTGCACCGGAACCATTCCGCAGCACATGGGAAAAAGCTTCATATTCTCCATGGATATCGGACAAAAAATGCTCTGTTCCCTTAGGAAGATTAAGCACAGACTGAAGATTTATGATCTCTGTCGTAGCACGTCCGATTGTGGGAAATATCTCAGCAAGCGGTTCCAGATAATGTGATTTTGTATAAGCCATTGTTCCTCCTGAAATAATAGTTTTCTATTTACCGATCATATTCCAATACATTATATATTATAACACACATTTCTTTAATTTGCAAGAACAAAATCCATTATAATACGCAGTAATAAATTTTTTCCAAATATCCCTTGCAACAAACGGAAAAAGGTGGTATAATAAAATTGGTATATTATATCCCGGAAAGGAGCCTTGCTCAGAGCAAGGAACATTATATTATGAATCAGACATCTTCTAAAGCGACGCAGCTTCTTCTTGCCTGCGTAAGTTTAATCTATCTTTTCATCATTGCCGGAATAAGCGTTCTTTCAGCTTTGTATACGGTAAGCATTCCCAACAAACCCCTTCTTACTATTGCCCTTTCCCTTATCGGTCTGCTGGCAATCGCTGCAATGCTTTACTCCCGCAATCATTTCTTGACAAAGCTCAGCTGTATGCTGCTTCTGCCCTGCCTGCTGCCTACAGTGCTTATAAATTTCCACGAATGGTCCCTTATCGTACCCCTTGCAGTGACCTGCCTTCTTATGTTCTTCTTTTCAGGCGTACAGGAAACACCAAAGACCATTTTCGGAACCGTCTACCTGCTTATTTATGTCCTTGGATCTCTCGGGTATTTCCTTGCAGTTTCACTTTTCGCCACACAAAGCGTTTCAACACTGCTGGAATCCCGTGTATCCGACTCCGGTTCATACAGATATTCGCTTGTAAATACTGAAGACAGTTCCGGAGGAAGCACCAAGGTCGAGATTTCTCCCAATGATATGGACATAAGCTTTTCAGTAATCTCATTTCTTGCAGAAGGCTATGAGCGTACTGTTTATATTGAACGCCCTGTTCAGAATGAGATCACTCTTGAATGGAAAACAGTAAGCCGTGCCGAAATCACAAAGGAGCTTAACGAAATATCCGACAGTGTTATAATTGATCTTTCCTCTGAAGCAAAATCATCTCTCGGTTACGCCGATGACGCAGACGTTTATCTGAGGGATCTGTCCGACAGCACATTAGAAGATCTTGGAGTTCCGGAGCAGAACGATGTGCTTTATCTGAACGGCACACCATGTTTCCGGTCTTATATTGCCATTCTCGAAGAATATTTCTCCTCATCAGAGCGTGTATCTTCTGTATTCTGATTTAAAAGGTAATAACAATGGCTAAAGACAAAACAGAAAAAACAAATGCTATGCGCATACTGGACCGTTCAAAGGGAACCTACATTCACCGCTGCTGGGAAAATGCCACTGCGGAAAATACCGGCACTGAACTGGCGGCGGCACTGGGACAGGACCCGGGACAGGTTTTCAAGACCCTGGTTACAGAATCAAAATCCGGGGCATATTATGTTTTTATGATACCTGTGGCAGAAACACTCGATCTGAAAAAAGCTGCATCAGCCGTAAATGAAAAGGCTCTTTCCATGCTTAAATCCAAAGAGCTTCTGCCGATTACAGGTTATGTTCACGGAGGCTGTTCACCTGTCGGAATGAAAAAGCAGTTTCCTACAGTTATACACAAAACTGCCGCAGATTACGATACCATCCTTTTCAGTGCAGGAAAAATAGGTCATCAGCTGGAAACATCACTTGAAGTTCTCAGCCGTGTTGTTAAATTTACACTTGCGGATATTATAGTATGAACCCTGAAGCATTGACGACACTGTTATGTATATAACACCGGCAAGAAAGATATATACAGCAGACAGCGGCAGCGAGCCATTTATTTCTGTTCCGGTAAAATGGAACAGGGTGTAGGGAAGGTAAAATGCAGCCGCAGCACCAAACAGCGGATAAACAAGCAGTTCCTTCCAGTCCGGCGACAGCCCGGTTATTCTGAATGTTTTAACAAGACGCATACAGTTTCCGAAAATATTGCTGGCATAATATGACACAACAATCCCGTAAAATCCGATTACAGGCACGAATACAAGGACAGCTGATATTCTCACTGCATATTCAGCAAGATAATTCAGCATGGAAAACTGCTGTCTGCCTGTACCTTTTATTATGGCTTCAAGAATTATTTCCAGATAGATAAACGGCACTACCGGTGCCAGAAGTCTGATCATTTTTCCGGCAAGTGGATCTTCATGAAGAATCCGGGCAAGCTCTTCTCCGAATACAAGGAAGCACACGGAAACAAATACTGAAAACAGCATAGTAAATTTCAGAGAACGCTTCGTCAGATACTGAAGGCGTTCTTTTTTTCCGCCGGATACAGCACGTGCTGCTTCCGGTATAAGTATCCCTGATAATACGCATAATACCGCTGTTGGAAAAAACAGCACAGGTATCACAATTGCCTCAAAAACACCGAAATGAGCAAGAGCCGTTTCTGCTGTACTGCCTGACTGCCTCAGTGTCATGGGAATGAGAGCATCATTTGCAGTACTGAGAGCCGATGTAAGACAGCCGCCGATTATAACAGGCAGTGCAAGGCGTATATACCCTGAAAATTTTACTGATGTGCTTTCTGAGGTTTTCATTCTGTGAGTCAGAAAGTCAGATATGAGTATTATTAAGCTGACAAACGTTCCTGCCACCATACTGAATGCCAGCGCAGTACAGATACTGCCTGCGTCCTTTACACCTGTTCTGAGTATAAACACTGCAAGAACAAGCATTTTCACAAGAAATTCACTCACATCACAGAATGCTGTCAGCTTCACTCTGCATACAGCATTGCACCAGCCTTTAAGACAGGAGGCAATTCCTACAAAAGGAAGAACAGCTCCGAGAATACATACTGTTTCTGCCATGTCTCTGCTGTGAAAAAAACATTCTGCGATCACAGGGGAAAAACACATTATAAGTATACAGCCCGGTACTCCGAGAATAAGACTCAGCACCGTAACATACCGAAGCATACCCTCCGGACTGCCCTTCTGTCTGCCAAGCTCCTCTGAAACAAACCGGCTGGCACACAGATATCCGCTTCCTCCTGCCGCCATTGAAGCAAGCCCGAAAAATGCACCAACCAGTGCTATCATTCCCACTGCTGCTGAACCAGCGTTCCGGGAAAGCCACAAGTTTGCTCCCAGACCCATGACTTCAAGTGCAAACTGTATTACAGTAAGTTTTATAGTGTCCTTCCGAATGCTTCTTGTATTCATAGCAGTCCTCCTTTTTGCTCTTCATTCATTTTATGCAGAATAGGAGAAAAATAGAAAAAAACACTTGACAAGCCGGAGCAAATATGATATAATATTTAATCGTGAGGGCTTTTGCCCCGAAAATATGGAATCAACAGGACTACTGTCGGCGTCATGATCCGATGGGCTGCTGTTTATTTATAGGAAAACAGTTTGAAAGAGGTGAAAATCATGAAAGAGGGTATCCATCCGGTATTTGAGAAGACCACTATTACCTGTCACTGCGGCAATGTAATGGAAACAATGTCCACAAAGAAGGACATCAAGGTTGAAATCTGTTCCAAGTGCCACCCGTTCTTCACAGGCAAGCAGAAGCTTGTTGATACTGGCGGACGTGTTGATCGTTTCAAGAAGCGTTTCAATCTGGGCAAGTAAGTTATCAAAAGGGCGGTATTATGTTACCGTCCTTTTTGCTATATCAAAGGAGTGTTTCCATGGAATATCGTACCATTGCACAGGCATCTGCTGCAACTCTGACTGAAAAAAAATCTGAGTTTATCGCACAGCTTTTTCCTGTAAAAACAAGTGAAGAGGCAATTGCCTGCATTGAATCTGTGAAAAAAAATCACCGCAAGGCAAGACATAATGTCTATGCCTACATAGTCCGTGACCAGAATACAAGCCGATATTCCGATGACGGAGAACCTCAGGGTACTGCCGGTATGCCGGTGCTGGACGTCCTCATGAAAAATCAGCTCACTGATATATGCTGTGTTGTGACACGATACTTCGGCGGTATTCTCCTGGGCGGAGGTGGTCTTGTACGTGCATATTCCGGCAGCACCTCTCTTGCAGTCCAGGAATCAAAAATCATGGTGATGCGTGAATGCGTACCTGTGACCCTTACCATGGATTATTCGCTTTACGGAAAGGTAAGCTACATACTTCCGCAATACGGCGTACTTCAGACAGATTCGGATTTCGGCAATAATGTAGTACTTACTCTTCTTGTTCAGTCAGAAACAGCAGAGAAACTTAAAGCAGATCTTACAGACCTTACAAACGGTCAGATAACAATTGAAACAGGCGAAAAACAGTATGCAGATTTTTCTGAAATTGTAAAAGATATGTGAATTTTTTGTTGTTTGAAAGGTTTTTTTCTTTTTTGTTCGTATATACTTATAACGACTGTCCATATATATCCGAAAGGAGGATTATATGAATATACGAATGCAGCAGGAAATGCTGGAAGCGAATTATCTCGGTAAATACGCCTGCTCATGCAGAGAACCTAAACTTACAAAAAGGCTGCGTGAAGAAGAACCCTGTCCCTACAGAACTGATTTTCAGCGTGACCGTGACAGAATACTTCACAGCAATTCATTCAGAAGACTGAAAAGGAAAACCCAGGTGTTTTTATCACCTACAGGAGATCATTACCGTACACGTCTTACCCATACGCTGGAGGTTTCACAAATTGCCAGAATAATTTCCCGTGCACTTATGCTTAATGAGGATCTTACAGAAGCTATTGCTCTCGGACATGACCTGGGTCATTCACCCTTCGGCCACAGCGGAGAAAGCGCTCTCAACAGCGTATGCCCTCATGGTTACAGACATTATGAACAAAGCGTAAGAGTTGTGGATTACATTGAAAAGGACGGTCTTGGACTTAATCTTACAGAAGCTGTACGAAACGGGATTCTTTGTCATACTAATAAAAAAGCTCTTACCCGTGAAGGAAATGTTGTAAGACTGGCAGACAGAATTGCATATATCAATCACGATATAGAAGACGCTGTACGTGCGAATATACTCAGACACGATGAACTTCCGAAAGAAGCCACTGATGTTTTAGGAGTAACCAAATCCCAGAGGATAACAACAGTAGTGGGTTCTGTAATAGAACATGGAGCAGAAACTATCGGCATGGACAGTCATATTGAAAATGCCCAGAACATTCTGCATGAATTTATGTTCAGGCACGTATACTATAATCCAATTGCAAAGCATGAGGAAGAAAAAGCGCAGGATCTTCTTATAAGACTGTACTGCTATTACATTGAACATATTGATAAGCTGCCGGAAAATTACCTTGCCATTGCTAAAAAATTTGATGAGCATCGTGCAGTCTGCGACTATATTTCCGGAATGAGCGACGGCTACGCAATTGATCTTTACAGGGAACTCTTTGTCCCTAAGGAGTGGAAGTAGGTGAAAACAGAGATTGCTTTCCGATGTATTCCTTGAGGAGCTGAGAACAGCCTGCCCTATCGAAACAGTTATGGGAAGTTATGTAAATCTCATACGAAGAGGGCGGACATATGTTTGCAGCTGTCCTTTTCATTCAGAAAAAACACCGTCATGTACAATATACCCTGAACAGCAAAGCTTTTACTGCTATGGCTGCGGAGCAGGCGGCGACGCAATAACATTTATCCGCCGGATAGAGAACCTCTCTTTTATGGAAGCGGTGGAAATGCTTGCAAAACGCTGCGGACTTGCAATTCCGGAAAACAAGGAAGAAGCAAAACGCTCTCAGCTCAGAGCAAGAACATTTGAAATAAACAGGGAAACGGCAAATTTCTACTACAGAAATCTTTCAGGCAGTGACAAAACAGGTCTGTCTTATTTTGCAGGCAGAAAGCTTTCTCCTGCCACAATAAAAAAATACGGTCTTGGCTTTGCTCCCGACAAATGGGACAGCCTTTCCAGACATCTTCTGAGCAAAGGATTCACAGAAGAGGAACTTGTTACTGCAGGCGTATGTCACCGTTCAAAAAACGGCGGCATTTATGATGTATTCAGGAACCGGGTGATATTTCCTATTGTTGATACAAGAGGCAGCGTAATAGGATTCGGCGGCAGAGTAATGGATGACAGTACTCCCAAGTATCTCAATACTGCCCAGACGCCTGTTTTTGACAAGGGAAGAAACCTTTTCTCACTAAACTTTGCCAAGGATTCCAGCAGCAATATACTGATACTGGCTGAGGGTTATATGGACGTAATCGCAATAAACCAGGCAGGATTTTCAAATGTTGTTGCCACTCTCGGAACTGCCATAACGGCAGAACAGGCAAGAATAATTTCCCGTTACGCATCAGAAGTCATTATCGCATATGACAGCGACAGCGCAGGTCAGAATGCTACAAAAAAAGCAGTGGCACACTTCAATGAAGTGGGACTTACTGCCCGGATACTTCATATTGAAAATGCCAAGGATCCGGATGAATATATACGTAAATTCGGGTCGGACAGATTCAGACTGCTGCTTGAAAAATCCGGTGACGCCATAGCGTTCCAGATGGAACAGTGCAAATCCGGCCTTGATCTGAGCAGTGACAGCGATAAGGGAAAATGGCTCAACAGGCTCATAGATGTACTGGCGAATATCCCGAATGCTCTTACAAGAGATGTGTATATTTCCAAAGCTGCTTCGGAAACAAATGTTTCTCCCGATGTACTGCGGAGTCAGATCGAGATATATAACCGCAAAGAAAAAATAAAACGTGAAAAAAACAACTGGGACAGAATAAAACAGCAGGCAGCACCTTTATCAATGAGGACGCCTGAGGGCGAAAATCTTCAGCACCTTGAAAAGGCAGAAGAAACCTTGCTGGGATATCTGCTCACTCACCCGGAAGAGGTTGCCTCCACAGCGGAAAAGCTCAGAAGCGCCGATAGGAAAACTCCGTTTTTTGAGAAAATCATAAGCGAAATGCTTTCTCTGGAGCAAAACCATAAAACAGCTTCATTGTCTGCACTGGGCGAAAATCTCTCCACAGATGAAATGGCAAGACTTTCCAGGATCCTGGAAAAACAGAGAAATATAAAGTTGACCGATCAGGTAGCTTCGGACTGCATAAATACAATATGCAGCGAAAAATCGCTTTCATTTGACAGTGATGACGATCTGCTGAAGCTTATTGAAATAAAAAGAAAAAGAGATAAAAACATGAAAGGAACTTAATATGGAAAACACTAAAACCACCATTGAAAAACTCCTTGAACAGGGCAAAACCGCCGGCAAGCTGACAACAAAGGAAATCAGCGATGCTCTTGATGAAATGGATTTTGACGCCGACCAGATAAACGCTTTTTATGACGCCTGCGAGCGCATGAACATTGCTGTTATTGATGATGTGTCAACAGAAGACGCTCTTGATATGATGAAAAATCTGGAGGCTTCTCTTTCCACTGAAGGCATCGCCATTGACGACCCGGTAAAGATCTATCTGAAGGAAATAGGCAGAGTACCTCTTCTCAATCCGGACGAGGAAACCGAGCTTGCACAGCGTATGGCAGACGGCGATTCAGCTGCAAAAAAACGCCTTTCAGAGGCAAATCTGCGTCTTGTTGTAAGTATTGCCAAGAAATACGTAGGCAGAGGAATGCAGTTCCTTGATCTTATCCAGGAAGGCAATCTGGGTCTTCTCAAAGCTGTTGAAAAGTTCGATTACACAAAGGGCTTTAAGTTCTCCACCTATGCAACATGGTGGATAAGACAGGCTATAACCCGTGCCATAGCAGACCAGGCAAGAACTATACGAATTCCCGTGCATATGGTTGAAACGATCACAAAGGTAAAGAAGGTTTCAAGCCAGCTCCTTCATGAAACAGGTCACGATCCGTCACCGGAAGAAATTGCTGAAAAGCTTGAAATGCCTGCTGACAGAGTTCGTGAAATAATGCGTATTGCACAGGATCCCGTTTCACTTGAAACACCTATCGGCGAAGAGGAAGACAGCCACCTTGGGGACTTTATCCCTGACGATGACGCTCCGGAGCCGGCTGACGCAGCATCTCTCATGATGCTGAAGGAAACCCTCAATGAAGTTCTGAACACTCTCACAGAACGTGAAGCAAAGGTTCTTCGTCTGCGTTTCGGTCTTGAGGACGGACGTTCACGTACCCTTGAAGAAGTAGGCAAGGAATTTGAAGTCACAAGAGAACGTATTCGCCAGATCGAAGCAAAAGCTCTCAGAAAGCTGCGTCATCCCAGCCGCAGCAAAAAAGTCAAGGATTTTCTCGATTAATCTGTTTTTTTGCTGCCCGCTACATAGGGCTTTCTGTTATCTCTGAGAAACAGGTCCTTTTCAGTACCGATCTCACCTTCAAGTACATAAGAGACTGTCATCACCATGGCAGTCTCTTTTTCTGTTGTACTGCATTTTCTTTTTATTATTCTGCAATCAGACAGGAAATTCTCTTCGTAAAGCTGCATCTGCTTATCCAGTTCCCTTTTCATATCATCTTTATCAAGAACAGTTTCTACACTGTTATATTCCACATAAAGCCTTCTATCAAGACTTATTGGCAGCTTTTTTCCAAAAAGAGTAAGTGGTGTGCTTTCTGTTTTAACATTATACTCATCATAGGGATTATCATTAAATGTAATGGGTATTTTAAATGAAAAAATATCAAGTGTTTTTTCCTCAGTAATATTTCCCGAAGATACTCTCTCTGTTTTTTGTGACGGGCAGAAAAATGTCACATCTTCCTCATATATGCCCTTTACAGAAGCTGCTGAATGATAAAAGTTCAGATGTCCATGCTCATCTGCCCATATACCGTTTACTATAACCTCTCCTTTCTTTACTGCTTCGCCCTCTTTTTTTACAAGCTGTCCTGCGCTTACGCTTGTATGAGTTATCTGGGCAGTTTTATCTGCAACTATATGACAAGGCACACGGTCATTAAGCATTTCAGGCTTCTGATTTGACTCCATTACCTCCACTACAAGGCGATTTCCGGTGTGACGCATACCTGCCCATGCTATCTCATCAAAGCATGATCTTATATGAAGCTCGGTTCTGTAGAAGTCTATATCGCCAATAAATGTACCCTTTCGAACACTGCACTCCTCAAGAGCTGAAAGAATCTCCTTATCTGAAACTGCATTGTTCCCTTCAATATCAATAACCATTACAACGTTTGAGCAATATATGAGGAGAACTGCACCCAGGACAATGCCAATGGGAATACCGAAGCGTTTCCTGTATCTGAAAAGCCATGACGCCAGCGAAGGTTCTTCTTCCAGCACAAGTTCAATGGATAATTCCTCTGCTTTGTGTTTTATATATTTTCTGTCACCTCTTTTTGCGGTAAAATGAAGAGTATCACCCTTCATTCTTTGTTCTTTCAGAAGAATGCCGTCTGTTTTCAGGCTGTTAATAAACTTATACAATGCACTTCCCTTTGCCGTGCCATGGAACAGCCCTCTGATAGAGCGTTCAAAGAAAGACTTTTCAGGATAATTCATTTTTTCGCTGCTCCCTTCTTTATCCACTCAACAGATGAAATGTCACCATATACTATAAGGGTATCTGAAGAACAGCAATCTGCCCGGAGATCCTTGCCCCAGATATAGATCTGTGAATCTGTAAGCTCTGCCGCAATCCGTATGTCATTATATTCAAGAATGCGGCGGCAGTTTTCGAGATAAACATTTTTCCCGGCAGTCACTGTCACTACACTATCTCTGTATGTAAACTTTCGCCATTTTTCTGCCGAAGATTCCTTCACTGCCATCACCTCAATTGCATTCTATGTATTTCTTCAATGGAATAGTACAGTTGAAAAGGGCATATGCTTTTCAAAAGGAGTTGTTATAATGTTAAAGAAGCTGCAGGTACGAATGTTTTTCAATATCTTTTATGTTTTTCTGCTGATATGCACTCTCATAAACAGCACTCTTGTTTTCCGTGGAATGCAGAATGCCCTCAGAGTATGTCTTGAAACTATGATTCCTTCACTTTATGCCATGATGATACTGAGCGAACTGTTTATTGAAAGTAATTTCTGCAATACTCTTGGAAGATTTCTGAAAATTCCGGGAAAGTACCTGTTCCGATGCAGTGGTCAGGTACTTGCAGTGTTTTTATTCAGCCAAACTGCCGGTTATCCTGTGGGAACAAGAATGCTTGTACTAATGGAAGAAAGAGGTCAGCTTACAAAAAAACAGGCGTCCCTATTGTCCGGGGTATGTTTCGCCGGAGGGCCGGTTTTCATATCCTCACTTTTTGCAGAAAAAAAAGAAGACGCTGCGGCAGTATTTCTGGCAGGTCTTCTGTCAAATTTTGTTTTATTTATAATTATAAGCCGTTTAACGAATATACGCTGCGAAAAAAACACAGACAAAGCTGATTCTGCAGCAAAAACTCCGTCAGAGCTTATTACGGATTCCGTTATTCAAAGCGGAAAAGCTGTACTGAAAATATGTGCCATGATAATAATGTTCGGCGGTTTTATGAGTCTGTGTGAAATGCCTGTTTTCGGTTTCCTCACAGAAAATCTCTATGGAAAAGCGTTAGCTGGCTTTCTTGAAATAAGCCGTATTACAACGTTTTTTCCATGTTCATATGGAACCCTGCCAATTATAGGCGCAGCACTTTCATTTGGCGGAGTGTGCGTACTTTTACAGCTTTCTGCCATTACAAAGGGTAAAATACATATCGGATATGTGCTTCTTATCAGAATAGCCGCAGCTTTTATAACATGGATACTTCTTTTCCTCAGATGCAAATTTCTTCCTGTCCGGTCAGAAGAAGCATTTGCCTCATTTTCAGCGGTAAACTCCCGGGCATATATCAATTCTCCTCTGCCTTCCGTTCTGCTTATAATCATGACCTTTATGCTGATTTTCAGTGCAGAAAGCAAAAATCAGCACAAATAAAACGGACTGTCCGGGAGCAATGCCCTGCAGCAATCCGTTTTAAAATTATTTATTTGCTGAATGAAAGTTTGGAAAGAAAATCCTTTGCAGCAGCATCAACGCTGGAATCTTCAGTCAGTGCAGTACTTGTTATTGCAAAAAGGTCATTGGCGGAGTCCGTGAAATTAGCAAAGAAATAAGTTGTGTTTGTTGTAAGAATGCTGGAAATGTTATAGGTATAAGTTATTGCGTAGCATTTCTTTCCATTAACAACATTTTCAACCCATTTACTGCTTACAACCTCCATGCCGTCCAGTGATTCCCAGGCTTTTTCACTCTGTGAAGCAAGAAGTTCGATCATAAGATCTTCATCAAGAGAACCAAACTCAGAAGCGTCATGCTTCTGTATGATAATAGCACCGGAAAGGTCACTGAGAGTATAGGTAAACTGTTCACCGGACACAGACTCAGTCCAGTCGGAACTGTACTTGTAATTCATTGTACCTATTGTACCGTCAAGGTCAAAATCAACATCAGAAGATGTATTTTCAGAATCTTCATCCTCTTCCTCAGTCACTTCTTCAGTTGTTTCTTCCTCAGTTGCTTCTTCAGTAACTTCCTCAGTTGTTTCCTCTTCTATTTCTTCCTCAGTTGTTTCTTCAGTTACCTCTTCTGTAGAAACAGTCACCTCCGCTGTTTCTGTAGCAGCTTTGTCAGTTTCTTTATCCTTATCACTTCCACAGCCGGCTGCTGCTGTCATAACGCTTAATGCACAAAGCAGTGCTGCAATCTTCTTAAAACTTATCATTGTAAAAATCCTTTCAAATAAAAATATAGTTTTTGCTTGTCTGCAAGGATTATTATATCCTATTTTCAGCATAATGTCAAACCTTTAGCTTATTTTTCAGCGTTAGGATTAAAAAGAATACATAATTATGCAAAAAAATGTAAACAACATCACTTTTCAGCATTATCACCGCAAAAGATTTTTTTGTAAAAATAACCTTGACAAACATTGATTCATATGATATAATACAAGAAACTCTTTGCACTGCATATAAATCTACAGTACAAACTGAGCAGACCGTGACAGGTTGTCATGGAGTCGGGTCACATTAAGTGACAGTGGAATTCTTCATCCACGGGACAGTAGTTGCTATTACTGATTCGTGGGTGTTTTTTTATGCTTTTTTATAAAAACAGTTTATTTAAATTCCCTCATGTTCAGTGCCATAGAGTTATCCTGAATAAACGGAGGTAACCAATATGGAAAAGAACAAAACAACATCAAATACTATTACAGAAGCAGATTTTCAGAAAACAGCCAACAGGGTGTCGGTCATTACTATCATTGGAAATCTTGCACTTTCTGTAATCAAATTTCTTGCGGGAATAATTGCAAATTCAAGTGCAATGATAAGCGACGCTGTACACTCGGCGTCTGATGTTTTCAGTACAGTCGTTGTCATTATAGGCATAAGGCTTGCGGCAAAGGAACCGGATAAAGAACATCCCTACGGACATGAGCGAATGGAATGCGTGGCGGCAATTATTCTTGCGG
This sequence comes from Oscillospiraceae bacterium, assembly GCA_029007315.1. Lineage (GTDB taxonomy): Bacteria > Bacillota > Clostridia > Oscillospirales > Ruminococcaceae > Ruminococcus_C. The sequence goes on along the minus strand of JAQXHO010000068.1, from coordinate 3,413 downwards.
TAGTTCTCCTGATTACCGGACTTGGAATTGGAATGGACGCTTTTAATAACATTATCAGCGGTAATTACGGCGAACTTCAGATACCCGGAATTCTGGCACTCATCACTGCTGCTGTATCCATTGTCAGCAAGGAAGGAATGTACTGGTATACAAGGCACTATGCAAAAAAAATTGATTCCGGTGCATTGATGGCAGATGCGTGGCACCATCGTTCAGACGCATTTTCTTCGGTAGGAGCATTGATAGGAATTGCCGGTGCTAGACTTGGCTTTCCTGTAATGGATTCTGTTGCCAGTCTGGTAATATTTGTGTTTATTGCAAAAGCTTCCTTTGAGATTTTCAAGGACGCTATGGATAAAATGGTAGACCATTCCTGTGATGAAGAAACAGAAAAGCAGATCTATGACTGCGTTATCAATAATGAAAACGTTTTAGGCATTGATCTGCTTCAGACCCGTATTTTCGGCAACAAAATTTATGTAGATGTGGAAATTCAGGCTGACGCTTCATACACTTTACAGGAAGCACACCACATTGCAGAGGCTGTGCATGATGATATTGAGAAAAATTTTCCCAAAGTAAAGCATATTATGGTTCACGTCAACCCTGCAAAGAAGACTATAAGATAATTACTGACCGTCAATCCATGTTTTGATTGCGTCTGTTACCTGAGTATATTTTTCCGTTATCTCAGACATCATGGAATATGCCTCGTCCCATTTATCTGCTCTCATAAGAACAACCTGTTCGGAAAATAGTGTGAAAAGATTGTCAATAGACAAATTTCCACACACTCCTTTGAGAGTATGAGAGGATTCCAGAGCAGCCTTGCCGTCATTCTGAGATACTGCTTCAACAAGACTTATAAATGTTTTGTCGTCCAGAAATTTTTTCATCATTCTCATGTAGAGAGCTTCATTATTCATAAATCTCTCAAGGGCGCTGTCTGTATTTATACCCGCCTGCTTCAATACTAAAAGATCCATAATTTTCATTTCCTTTACGGAAATTTCCTCCTTTTTATTATAACTAATTCAGATGCACAGCATATATCTGCTGTGCATTTTTTTAAACTATACTTCTTGCTTCAATATAGTATCTTTTATCAGCAGCGTGTCCCATAGAAAAAGTCTTCCGTGGAAGTGCGCCATCTCTTATAACCGTAGGGAAAAGCTGGGATTTATCCATATCCGGCAGAATAAATGCAATTCCGTTATGCTTCTCAGCCAGTGCCTTAACAGTATCCGAACCATGAATATAATCGATTTTGCCGTTATTCTCTCTGACAAATCTGTCAAGGAAATTCTGAAGTGAACCGACAGAAAGATTGGAAGAGGTTTTTCCGATATACACCTTCTTCTCCTGTCCGCCGCAGACATATGTGAAAAACTGCTCTGAAGGATTTTCAGAAAGCTGCAATTCATTCGTCATGGCATTTATGAGAGCCTCACAGTCAACATCATAAACAAGCCTGTGTATAGCTTCAAATTCAAGTGCCGGACTGTGGAGATTAACGATCTCAGCAAGAGCATACCTTGCCGGATGTGATGAGAAATCCTTATCAGGCTGAGAGGCTTTAAGCTGCTCATAGAACTCCTTCGCAGTGGCAAGAGAATGGTTGCCGTCACCCATGGCAAACAAAAGAACCGGCTCATTCTGAAGACCGTATTTGCGGCAGAATCTTTCCGGATCTGCAAGGCAGCACAATGCTTCATTGATTTTTTCCTGTGCTTCACGTGATACCAGATATCCCCTGATACTGCCGCCGCCCTGCATAAGCTCAGTATCGTAAAGCTTTTCAAAATTATCAGTCTGTCTGCCAAGCGGCTCAATAACGCTTCCTTCCGGGTCATCTATAAGTATCATTATATGCGGAAGCTCAAGAGCTGCCTCCTGTCTGACCTTTATTCTCGGCGGTATGCGTTCAATTACAGTAGCTTCAGTTGCACGAACCTGCGATGTGCTGCCCTTTGAAAAATCATATTCCTCAAGGTCGATTTTTCCGATAATTCCCTGCCGCAGAATCCCGTTGCTCTGAGTACGCTCAGTATAAATCACAGAATTGCTATACTTTTCAAAAATATCCTTTTCGATATACTTTTCCATGCACCGGTGAATTGCACTTATACGGCTGTCAACGTCCTCATTTTCAAGGTATATCTCCGGCAATATCAGATTCAGTGCGGAATCAGCGTCACCCACCTCATTATAAACATCGTCCCAGTATTCAGGTTCGCTTGTATACTGGTCGCAGGCAACAACAGCCCATTTGCTGAAATCACATTCTTTTTTCGGAATCAGAATATCCGCAGGATGAAAAGCTGTACTATTCATATTATTCTCCATTCTGCCGCATTTGCGTCATTGCATAACTGCTGACAGCGGCAATTTCATCGTAATTCAGAAAAGGCAGACTGCATCTTTTCAAAACTATTTTGATTATACTACATTTTCCACTTAATTTCAAGCATTTAATGCAAATTTCAGATAAATAAGTGCTGAAAATTTACAGGCATTTCATTTCCGGGTACGACTGTAAGCAGTATAATAAAACATACAGAAAACCGCCAAAAGGAATGTACAGGAATTCGCCAAAAAGTGTACAGGATCTCGCCAGGAAGTGTACAAGCAAGCCGATTATGATATAATAAGAAAAAAGTCATAAAAGGCAGGTACACAAGAGAATGAAAGGAATACAGATGTACACAAAAATACAGGAAATGAAGGCACAGGGCTTCAGTAAAAATAAAACGGCAAATTACTTGAACATTCATAGGGACACAGTAAACCGTTACTGGAACATGACAGCTGACGAATATCGTGAATACAGCGAAAAGATTAAGCGTATCAGCGTCCTTGAATCTTACCGTACCGTTATCGAAAGCTGGATACATAAGTATCCCTGCATATCGGCGGCACAGATCTGCGACTGGCTGAAAGAGGATTATGCAGAGGACTTCAAGGAACGCACTGTCAGCCGATTTGTGAAGGCATTAAGAGAACAGCTCGGCATTCCCAAATCAGCCCCTCCCCGAGAGTATACGGCTGTTGCGGAGCTTCCTCCCGGAAAACAGATGCAGGTCGATTTTGGCGAAATGTATATGCCGAATGCAGGAGGAACAGGCAAAACAAAGGTCAGATTTGCCGTATTTGTACTTTCTCACTCACGCTACAAATTTGCATATTTTCAAAGCAGACCCTTTCACACGGTCGATCTGGTAGCAGCAATGACCGAGTGCTTCAGATACTTTGACGGTATGCCCGATGAAATCGTTTTCGATCAGGACAGTATCGTATGCGTTTCGGAAAACAGCGGCGATATTATCCTGACCTATGAGTTTGAAAAGTTCAGGCAGCAGTGCGGATTTAAGGTGTATATGTGCAGAGCCGCAGACCCCGAAAGCAAAGGCAAG
>JAQXHO010000067.1 GCA_029007315.1 Oscillospiraceae bacterium | reverse complement strand
ATCCAGCAGGAATTCCTTAGCAAATGAACCGTCCTGAATGTTCTTCAGAATCTGCTTCATAGCCTTCTTTGTATCTTCTGTGATGATCTTGGGACCTGTGATGTAGTCGCCGTATTCAGCAGTGTTGGAGATAGAGTATCTCATGCCTGCGAAACCGCTCTGGTAGATAAGGTCAACGATGAGCTTCATCTCGTGAATGCACTCAAAGTAAGCGTTTCTCGGATCATAGCCAGCCTCAACCAGTGTTTCAAAACCAGCCTGCATCAGTGCGCATACACCGCCGCAGAGAACAGCCTGTTCGCCAAAGAGGTCTGTTTCAGTTTCTGTTCTGAATGTTGTTTCCAGAACGCCGGCTCTTGCACCGCCGATAGCCAGACCATAAGCCAGAGCCATATCCTTAGCCTTGCCTGTAGCGTCCTGATGAACAGCAACCAGACAGGGAACGCCCTTGCCAGCCTGATATTCACTTCTTACAGTGTGACCCGGTCCCTTGGGAGCGATCATGCAAACGTCAACATCAGCGGGAGGAACGATCTGACCGAAGTGAATAGCAAAACCGTGAGCGAACATCAGCATATTGCCTGCCTCAAGATTCGGAGCAATGTCCTTCTTGTACATAGCAGCCTGCTTTTCGTCGTTGATGAGGATCATGATGATGTCTGCCTGCTTTGCAGCCTCAGCAGCTGTGAAAACCTCAAAGCCCTGCTTAACAGCCTTGTCCCATGACTTGCTGCCTTCATACAGACCGATGATTACACGACCCTTGTCGCCCAGAGATTCCTTAGCGTTCAGAGCGTGAGCGTGGCCCTGGCTGCCATAGCCGATAACAGCAATGGTCTTGCCGTACAGCAGGGAAAGATCGCAATCTTCCTGATAAAAAACTTTTGCAGTATTTTCCATAATGAAAGACTCCTTTAATATGATTTAAAATAATATAGGTTATGGGCGGATTGGCATGAGAAAAATTTCTCAGTCTTTAAGAGATTTTCCGCCTCTTTCAAGAGCAACAAGACCTGTGCGGCACATTTCAATAATGCCGTATGGCTCCAGAAGCTCAATAAAAGCATTGATTTTTGATGAAGCACCCTGTATTTCAATTACAAGTGCCTCCTGTGAAAAGTCTATGATCTTTGCACGGAATACGTCAACAGCTGACATAATGTCCTGACGCTGCTTGGGATTGTGCTTAACCTTGATAAGCAGAAGCTCACGGGCAACTGTAGTATCACGCTGCATTACCTGAACCTTTTTAACGTCATACATCTTTTCAAGCTGCTTTACGATCTGGTCGCAGACAGCCTTGTCACCACGGTGAGTAACAGTGATTCTTGAAAATTCAGGCGATTCTGTTTCGCCTACAGTCAGTGTGTCAATATTGAAACCACGGCGTGTGAACATACTGGAAACACGTGTCAGCACACCCGAACGGTTTGCAACGAGAATAGATATAATAAACTGTTCCATAATGTTCACCTCTTTAGTTATTTGCATATGGGTCTACGATGATATCATCAATAGAACCTCCCGGCGGCAGCATAGGAAGTACGAATGCTTCGCAGTCGATAGTGCAGTCAACAAGCACAGGACCTTCTGCCTCAAATGCCTTTTTAAGTACATCCTTCAGTTCGTCAAGAGTACCTATGCAACTGTCCATGTTATTGCAGTTTTCACAGTCCTTGGTACAGGTAACGCCAGGCATTTTGCCGACACGGTATCCGGGCATTCCGAATGCCTCAGCCAGCTTTACGAAATCTGTCTTTCTCTGGAGAGTTGTATTTGAATAGTGCTTGTCAAAGAATAATGTCTGCCACTGACGAACCATTCCCAGTACGCCGTTGTTCATAACGAAAATTACAACAGGAACATTATTTGTAACAGCAGTAGCAAGCTCATTGAGGTTCATGCCGAAACTGCCGTCGCCTGTGATGAGAACTGTTTTCTTTCCTGTTGCTGTAGCTGCACCGATAGCAGCACCCAGACCAAAGCCCATTGTGCCAAGACCGCCGCTGGAAATAAATGTGCGGGGCTTTGTAAACTGACAGCGCTGTGCAGCCCACATCTGATGCTGACCTACGTCTGTTGCAAAGATGATGTCATCTCCTGCATTCTTTGCAGCTTCTTCAATGGCGTCAATTGCTGTAAATGGTGTTATCTCATCACCCTGACGCTCCAGTTCCTCTGTATAAGCCTTTAGCTCTGCAATGCGGGCAGACCATTCGGGACGAACCTGCTTTTCGCATTTTTCGCAAAGAGCCGCAATGATCTTTTTCATGGAACCTGTAAGGCCAAGTTCAGCCTTGATATTCTTGTTAAGCTCAGATGCGTCAATATCTATATGAATGATCTTAGCGTTTCTTGCATATTTTGAAACATTTCCGGTGCCTCTGTCGCTGAAACGGCAGCCTGCTGTAATGATAAGGTCGGCTTCATTCTGTGCAATAGATGAAGCGTAGTGACCGTGCATACCTTCCATGCCCAGCCATCTGGGGTTATCTGTAGGAACAGCAGAAAGTCCCATCATTGTACAGCCGATAGGAGCGTCAATAAGGTCAGCCAGTGCAGCGATCTCTTCGCCTGCGTTGTCAGTGATAGCACCGCCGCCTATATATATGTATGGCCTTTCGGAAGCGGTGATCATTTCAGCTGCCTTTACAACTGACTCCATGCAGATTTCCGGAACCGGATCCTTTTCTGCCTTTGGTGCTGCCTCGTATTCATAAACAGCCTGCTGAACATCTTTTGGAATATCCACAAGTACAGGTCCAGGTCTGCCGGACTTTGCAATTCTGAAGGCTTCACGGATAGTAGGAGCCAGATCCTCAATTTTCTTTACAAAGAAATTGTGCTTTGTGACAGGCATAGTAACGCCTGTGATGTCAACTTCCTGGAAACTATCTCTTCCGATAAGAGAGTTCGGCACGTTGCCGGTAATAGCCACCAGCGGAACGGAGTCAAGGTAAGCTGTTGCTATACCTGTTACAAGATTTGTAGCTCCGGGACCTGATGTTGCAATAACAACGCCCACTTCGCCTGTAGCACGTGCATAGCCGTCTGCCGCATGGGAAGCACCCTGTTCATGCGCAGTAATAATATGATGTATCCGGTCCTGTGCCAGATAAAGTGCGTCATAAATATCGATAACCTGACCACCGGGATAGCCGAAAACAGTAGTGGCACCCTGCTCGATCAGAGTTTCAATAATGATCTGTGCGCCTTTTAATTTCATTGCGTTTCACCCTTATGTTAGAATTGATATACAGGTACATATTGTACTCAGAGTACAGTATGTCTGTAAAGATATCTTTTATTTAGTATAACACTTCACAGCGCTAATTGCAAGGCACATTTATATGTTTTTACATTTTCGCAACTTTGTAATCATATTTACCTAATAATTTATGTCTACACGTTTTTTTAATGAACAAAGTGAAAAAAAGCGAAAAAAAGACTTGACAAATGGAAAGAAATGATATAAAATATTATTAAGAGTTAAACCTCTATATAATTATTCAAAAGGCGATGAAGGGAAAAAAGATGCTTCCGAAGGTTGCAGAGAGCTGCCGTTTGGTGAAAGGCAGTACATAAGAAGCAGGATAACTCGTCCCTGAGCTTCAGAGCTGAATGAAAGTAAGTTCTGACGGGTTTCTCCCGTTACAGAGGAGCGCATTGTAAGATGCGGCAGAGTGGACGAATCCTCGTCAAGAAGAGTGGTACCACGGAGAAATATAAATCTTCGTCTCTTTTATGCTATATTTGCAGCATAAAAGGGGCTTTTTTTATCGCCTGAATTTACAGAAAGGAATGTTTGTTATGAAAAATGTAAGCAAGTACACAAGACAGTTTTTCCCGGTAGAAAATCCGCCGATGCGCTGGGCAAGCAAGACTTATATTGAAAAAGCACCGATATGGTGCAGCGTTGACCTGAGAGACGGCAATCAGGCACTCATCACTCCTATGAGTCTGGAGGAAAAGCTGGAATTTTTCAAGGTTCTGGTTAAAATCGGCTTTAAGGAAATTGAAATAGGTTTTCCGGCTGCCTCTGATACTGAGTATGATTTCTGCCGTGCCCTCATTGAACAGGATCTGATCCCTGATGATGTTACAATTCAGGTT
>JAQXHO010000066.1 GCA_029007315.1 Oscillospiraceae bacterium | reverse complement strand
TCCAGTCACCTCTTGGCGAAAGTGTAACGCTTCCCACCTTGGGGCCGTCTGGCAGGCATGAACGCTTGAACTGCTGTGAGAAAAATCTCCAGTAGAATTTTCTCAGCCATTTGAGAATAGTTTCACCGCTGTATTCTCCCTCAAATGCACTTACTGCCATGCGATAAATCTTCTTCGGAGAAAACCCGAAACGTATTACATAATACAGGAAGAAGTCATGGAGTTCATAGGGGCCTACAATATCCTCGGTTTTCTGGGCAATTGTGCCGTCCTTTTCGGGAGGAAGAAGCTCTGGGCTTACAGGGGTATCCAGAACGTCAAGTAGAATGTCTGACAGTTCCTTTTCCGTATGGCTTGCTTCATACGCCACAAGATGACGCACCAGTGTTTTCGGGATAGATGCATTAACGCCGTACATACTCATGTGGTCGCCGTTATAGGTTGCCCAGCCGAGAGCAAGTTCCGACAAGTCGCCTGTGCCGATAACAATTCCTCCGCACTGGTTTGCAGTGTCCATAAGAACCTGTGTTCTCTCTCTTGCCTGTGAATTTTCGTAGGTGACATCATGCTTTTCGGGGTCATGCCCAATGTCTTTGAAATGCTGCATAACGCTGTCAGCAATGGGAACTTCAAGCAAGGTGGCACCATAGGATTCTGCCAGACGGCAGGCATTGTTGTAAGTGCGGTCTGTTGTGCCGAAACAGGGCATTGTAACTGCGATTATGCCCTTTCTGTCAAGACCCAGCATATCAAAGGCGTGTGCCATTACGATAAGGGCAAGGGTGCTGTCGAGTCCTCCCGACAGTCCCACAACAGCTGTTTTACAGCCGATATGGCGAAGTCTTGTCATAAGTCCCACAGACTGAATTGTGAGTATCTCCTCGCAGTTTCTTTCAAGGGCGGATTTGTCAGAGGGTACAAAGGGTTTCTTTGCAAATGTGCGGTCAAGCCTTGTTTCAGAAAGGCTCATATCAAAGGAATTTATGGTGTAGGCATGGTCTTTATACTTCCATGTGTTGCTCTTTTTTCGGTCAGCAAGGATTCTGTACACATCAACATCAGCAATGCAAAGTCCCCCTTCAAAGAGTTTTGATTCGGAAAGCACCGAGCCGTTTTCTGCAATGATGTTATGACCTGCAAAAACCATATCTGTTGTGGATTCACCGATTCCTGCGTCTGCATAGGCATAGGCACAGATAAGACTGCCGGATTTTGCCTTCACAATAGTTCTTCTGTAGTCGGACTTGCCTATCATTTCATCACTTGCAGAAAGATTGAAGACGATTGCAGCACCGGCATTTACGTGCTTCACAGAAGGCGTATCGCCCACCCATAAATCTTCGCAGATTTCTGCGGCAAAGCTGAAACCTGGCATATTACTGCATTCAAAGATCTGATTTGTTCCGAAAGTGACGTTCTTCCCGTCAACAACTGCGTCAAACTGTGATTCAAACCCCTCTGCAAAATATCTTGCCTCATAAAATTCGCTGTAATTGGGAATATTTGTCTTAGGTACGATTCCCAGAATCTCACCCTTGTATATTACAGCGGCGCAGTTATAAAGCTTGCCCACATAGGCAAAGGGCAGTCCCACTATGGAAATAATTTCCATAAGGGCAGTTTCTCTCACTATTCTCAGAAGATTTTCCTCTGCTGAATTCAAAAGCGCTGACTGAAAAAACAAGTCGCCGCAGGTATAGCCAGTAAGCGAAAGTTCCGGAAAACAGACTATTTTCACGTCTTTTGAATACGCCTCTTTTATCATGTCAATGATTCTGTCCGCATTGTAACCGCAGTCCGCTACACGCATATCCGGAGTACCGCAGGCAATTTTGACAAACCCGTCCTTCATATTTTTCCTCCTTAAAGCAGAAAATAAATGTACAGTTATTATATCTCAAAACAGGAAATTATTCAGATGTATCCTTAATGTAAGGAGTGATCTCTTTTATGAGCTTTGATATGCTCCTGCCTACTGATGCGTGTTCCAGGTGAACTGTAATATCGGCATATTCTTCATAATATGGCCTGCGCTGTTCAAAAAGCTCTCTCAGAGTCCGGCAGTTCCTGCATACAACGCCTCTTGCAATAAGATTTCCCACACGTGATTCAATATCCTCAAAGGAATAGCAGAGATATATCACTTTTCCCAGAGTTTTAAGATGCTTCATGCCGTTTCTGCTGTATACAGCGCTTCCGCCTGTTGCGATAACTGTTTTATCTGCATTCACCTGGCTGAGAATTTCTCCCTCTGCCTTTATAAATCCTTCAACGCCCAGTTCATCTATCAGCTTTTTCAAAGGCTTGTTGTAATGGTCCATAATAAGGTTGTCAGTATCCAGGTAATTATATCCTATATTTTCCGCAAGGATACGCCCAAGGGTGCTTTTTCCGGAACCGGGCATACCTATCATAATAAAGCTGTTCATGGGCAACACTCCTTTTTACTAATTATAACACTTTACAGTTTTTTTTGCAATAGGCTTTACAAAGTTTAAGGCAACACCGCACAAAGCACGTCTTACGACTCTGTATGCAATCTGCTTGCAGCTTTTCCATCATATTTCACAAAAAATCTGACTGCGCATCTTACGCACAGTCTTTGTGCGGTATTGCCTAAAAACCGTCAATGTCTGGAAAAAACTGCCTCAGAACCTGCTGATTAGATCACTTTTTTATGGGAATACTTTCTGTAACAAGGCAGAGGAGGTTCTGTGATATGGCATTTCAGAAGGTTATGATATCCGGAGTAAACACATCGGAGCTTACGGTGCTTCAGGAAAAGGAGAAAATTGAGCTGCTCCGTGAGATAAAGGAAACCGGCAGCAAGGAAGCAAGAGATAAGCTGATAAAAGGCAATCTCAGACTGGTATTAAGCGTTGTGCAGCGTTTCACAGGCAGAGGAGAGGAAGCAGACGACCTGTTTCAGGTAGGCGTTGTAGGTCTTATAAAGGCTATAAATAATTTTGACCTTACAAAGGAAGTGCGGTTTTCCACTTACTGCGTGCCTATGATTAGCGGAGAATTAAGGCGGTATCTGCGTGACTTTAACCAGATAAAGGTCAGCCGTTCACTGAGAGATCTTGCATACAAGGCAATGCAGGCGAAGGAAGCTCTCACCGGTAAACTGCTGAGAGAGCCGAATGTATCAGAAATCGCCGAGGAGATCGGAGCCAAACGGGAAGATGTGGTAATAGCCCTTGAAAGCGTGACAGATCCCGTATCGCTTTATGAGCCGGTGTATTCAGATTCCGGAGATACTCTTTATGTGCTTGATCAGATAAGCGACAAGAACGGAATTGAAAACAGATTGGGAGAGCTTTCCTTCCGTGACGCAGTCCAGAGTCTTGGCGAACGTGAAAAAAAGATCCTCTATTTGCGTTTCTTCCAGGGAAAAACACAGATAGAGGTGGCAGATGAAATAGGCATTTCTCAGGCACAGGTATCACGCCTTGAAAAGGGCGCTCTGAGAAAAATCAAGGAATCGGTATAAAAACAGACTGCTGTCTTTACCTTAAAAGACAGCAGTTTTTCGGCTCTATCTGAACTGGTTTATGTCCGGTCTGTATTTAAAGCCAGCTTTTTCAAGCTTTTCGAGGATGTCCTCTTTCTGAAGGCACATTGCTTTGCACAGCTCATCAAATGAGGAGTATGTATCTCTCAGCTTTGTATTTATCACGCTCATAAGCATAACGGGATCCTTCGGAAGGTCCATATATTTCATCTCCTTTCAGAAATATTCATATCAGTATATCATATATAAAAAATATTGTCAACCAATTTCTGCAATATGTTGCAATTTAACAAAATGTGTGCTATAATGAATACAGAGTATTCATTATAATTTATTTTAATGCCCTTGCAGATACGCAAATCAGAGATTTGCTCCCTGCATATCGTGAAGTTACAGCACAAAATCTTCGATTTTATGCTATAATGAATAATAAACACTGCAAACGGAGGTGAAAAGGTGAAGATAAAGGAGTCTGCGGAAAATTATCTTGAAACTATTCTTATTTTGAAAAAAAGAATGGGAGAGGTTCGTTCGATCGATATAGTAAACGAGCTTTCATATTCAAAGCCAAGCGTCAGCATAGCTATGAAAAATCTTCGTGAAAACGGATTTGTAATTGTAGATAAGGACGGCTACATAGATCTTACCGAAAAGGGAAGAGAGATAGCTGAAACCATGTATGAACGTCACACCATAATATCAAACTGGCTAATGTTTCTGGGAGTTGAAGAGAGTACAGCCCTTGAAGACGCCTGCCGTATTGAACACGTCATAAGCGCAGAAAGTTTTGAGGCTCTGAAAAAACACGTGTATGAAAATAAGGAACTGTGTTAGTCAGAGGAATTTTTTGATACAGCACTTGAAATTTTGCGGCAAAAATGATATAATTATTTCATTCTAATACAAGGAGGCATTTTACCAATGAAAGAGATCAGCTCAAATGCAAAAATAGAAACCAAATGTCTGCACGCCGGATATACTCCGGAAAACGGCGCTCCGGGAGTTATGCCTATTGTGCAGAGTACAACATATCGTTTTGATTCAACAGAACACGTGGCAGCACTTTTTGATATGCCTACAGAATGTATGTATTCACGCTTTGCAAATCCTACCTGCGACGCAGTTGAAAAGAAGATAGCGGCTCTTGAAGGCGGTTCCGGCGCAATGCTCACATCAAGCGGACAGGCTGCGTCGCTTTTAGCTATACTGAACCTTTGCAGCGCAGGCGACAGCTTCGTTGCAGTAACTACAATATACGGCGGTACAGTCAATCTGTTCGGTGTTACACTGAAAAAGCTGGGCATTGAATGTATATGGGTAGAGCCTGATGCGACTGATGATGAGATAAGAAGCGCATTCAAGCCCAATACAAAGGCACTCTTCGGAGAAACAATTGCAAATCCAGCGCTTAATATATTTGATATAGAGCGTTTTGCAGGTCTTGCCCACGAGCAGGGCGTTCCGCTTATTGTAGATAACACATTTGCAACTCCAGTGCTTTGCAGACCCTTTGAATTCGGCGCTGATATCATTGTACATTCCACAACAAAGTATATGGACGGTCATGCTGTACAGGGCGGAGGAGCAATTGTTGACAGCGGAAAATTTGATTGGGCAGCCAGCGGAAAGTTCCCTGATTTTACAGAGCCGGACGAAAGCTATCATGGTGTTGTATACACAAGGGACTTCGGAAACATGGCTTATATCATCAAGGCAAGAATGCAGCTTATGCGTGATTTCGGCTGCTATCCCGCTGCAAATTCGGCATTCCTGCTGAATCTCGGACTGGAAACTCTTCCGGTACGCATGGAACGCTACTGCGAAAATGCAAAAAAGGTGGCACAGTTCCTGACAGAATCAGACAAGATAAATTTTGTAACATATCCGGGACTTGAAACAGACAAGAATCATGAGCTTGCAAAAAAATATCTCCCGAAAGGTACCTGCGGCGTTATTTCCTTCTCCATTAAGGGCGGCAGACCGGCGGCAGTTCGTTTTATGGACGCACTGGAACTGGCAAGCATTGAGGTCCATGTGGCAGATATCCGCACCTGTGTACTTCATCCTGCTTCTGCAACGCATCGTCAGCTTACAGAGGAACAGCTTGTGGCAGCAGGAATTGACGGCGGACTTATCCGTCTGTCAGTGGGTCTTGAAAATGTGGAGGATATTATTGCCGATGTAAAGCAGGCTCTGGAAAAAGTCTGATCAGACAGCTTGTTTTTTTGACAGAAAGTCCCTCGTCTTATAGCAGATGAGGGATTTTATGCAATGTATTGCAGAAAGGACGGAATGAAATATGCTGCTGCGTGAGCTTTTTGCAATGAACTTAGGAGATCATCTGTCTACACTGAGCGGTGAGCTATTCAGACTTATGATATCTCATTATAATCACAAAGCTATGGGCGCAGATGCAGGAAAGGTGTTTTTTGATAATATTATGAATGGTCCTTTATACACAATGAGCGGAGAATTATTCCGGGTTATGATATCACATCTGAATCACAGGGCAGTCTGTATGAATACAGAGAGGAACATAGTGATAACCTGTGATCTTATACTTGAGGAGGATACGTCGCCTCAGGATGAATATGCACTCTTCTGCTATCTTTACGGAAGAGAGAAGGAAAGCGGACTTCTGCCGTATTACATAATGAATGAGCATTCGCCGGAATATGAGAATATAAAGTCAAAATACGGCGACAGAATAATTCCCTATTCAAGGGAAAATCACAGAGGCTTTGCAGTGAAGCTCTTGAAGCTTCTGACTCATACAAAGTTCATATGCAGCGGCTTTCAGGTGATGCACGCCCTTAATATCGGACTTACGGACGCTGTTAAGAAAAGTCCCTATGTTTATCTGATATTCACTCAGCACGGCGTAAATTTCTTTAAGGACAATTTTATATCCCAGTCCGCTTACAGTTCTTTTTTGTTTGACAGAATCATGATAAGCAATGACTTTGAGAAGAATCTGTTTATTGAAAGAGGCTGCTATGATGAAAAGGCTCTCATAAAAAACGGTCTGTTCAGATGGGATCTTCTTAGTGCGGATAATGCTGAATCGGAAAAGAGCATATTCATTTATTTCACCCACAGGCGTTATCTGAAGGATATGGAAAACATTGAAGAGAGCGCCTATGTGAAAGCCATAACGGGACTTCTGAAGGACGAGCGTTTCACAAGGCTTGTTAAGGAAAAGGGATATACAGTAAAGGTGGCTGTTCATCATACGGTGCTGTCTGTCTGCGGAAAGGATATTCTTGAGGGCATACATATTCTGGAGGATGCGGAAATTGCCGAGGCTAAGAAGACGTCTGCTATTCTTATTACGGATTATTCCTCAATGTGCTTTGAGATGTGGTTTCAGCATAAGCCTGTTATATTTATGAATATTCCCGACAGCGAAGACTGCACAGAACACGGACACAAAACAGATCTTCCTGCACCTTATGAAGGAAAAGAAGACTATATTTTCAATGTTGTTGATACAAAGGATCAGTGCATAGACCTGCTGAAATCCTACATGGACAAGAACTTTGCCTTTACAGAGGAAGATAAGCGCAAGCGTGACAGATTCTTTTACTATAACAGTGATTTCAGAAAGAGATTCTGCGAATATCTCATCTCCATGAAAAATGAAAAGAAGGATATGTACAGACTCCGTACCGGAGATACCGTGATTTTCTCAAGACATTCTGATATATATACCGAAGGAATACATTTTCCCGACAGTGAGGGACGATGGATAGTATTCAAAAACTCGGTAATACGTTTTTATATCAGTGACGCCGAGGGCGATGTGGAAATAAAGCTTACAGGACTTCCTCACCCAAAAAGCGAGATCTGCGGAATATCACTGAGTTTCTCGGTAAACGGCAGATTAATAAAGAAGGCTGAACTTCGCAGTCATGAGATCACCGATATCATTTTGCCGGTGCCGAAGGAGCTTATAGGCAGTGAAGGAGAGATAGACATTCGTATAAAGGCGCATAATATCAACGGCAAAGAGGACGAAAGCCATGCTGTAAACGTTAAAAGCAGGCTTTCCTTCAAGCTGTTTTCAATGGATATAATAGAACGGTGATTTTTCGATGAAAAAACAAATCCCGTCAGTCATAACTGGCTGACGGGATCTTCTTTATTTGTTTTTAAGATAAACTGTTCTCATGCCTTTAAGAAGAAGGGTATTGTCAATAATAATATTCCTGTGCCTGCAGTGAGGTACAATAACTTCTGCAAGACCGCCTGTTGCTATTGCAGTGACAGGAGTTTTCAGTTCAGACTCGATCTGGTCAAGAAGACCGTCTATGCTGCCTGCAAAACCGTATATCATGCCGCTTTTCATACAGTCAATGGTATTGCTGCTGATTATTCTCTTAGGCGGTTCAAAGGCTATCTTCGGCAGCTGTGCCGTTCTTTTATTGAGAGCGTCCATGGATATGGCAACACCCGGCATGATCATTCCGCCGATAAATTCATTTTTCTCATTTATAACAGAAACCGTAGTGGCAGTTCCCATATCAATAATTGCAAGAGGGCCCTTTGAAATTTCAAGTGCTGCAACAGCGCCTATTACAATATCGCTTCCAAGCTGTGCAGGGTTGTCAATGGAGATTTTAAGTCCTGTTTTTATTCCGGGACCAACTACCATACATTTTTTCTGGGTTATTTTCTCCACAGCCTGCTTTACAACCCCTGTAATAGACGGAACAACAGAGGAAAGTATGCTTCCTTCAATATCATTGCTTTTCAGAGAGTAGATCTCCAGAACCGACTTGAAGGAAACCGCAAATTCAAGGGCTGTGCCGGTCTGATTTGTGGATATTCTCTCAACGAATATAATTTTTTCCTCCTGAAAGCAGCCTATTACAATATTTGTATTGCCGATATCAATTGCTAAAACCATTAAAACAGCTCCTTTTTCAGATGTATTATACCCTTTTAAACGTTAAATATCATATCACTGTAAGCAGGAACAGGCCATTTGTCAGAGGGCAGCATAACCTCCAGTTTATCCACACAAGAGCGAAGCTTTTCCATAGCTGTAACCACATCATCTCTGTATGCAGTTGCCATTTCCTGAATGTCTGCATGAGCAGAGGCTGCTGCTGTTTTTTCTTCAAGCTCCTGAACCAGAACGTATGCTTCACCGGCAAGAGCAGTAATCTTTTCCGCAAGACTTCTTTCCACATCGGAGCAGATGCCAAGACCTGCTTTAACGGAAATGCCGTCGCAAAGTTCCTTGCAATAGCTTAGAGATGCAGGAATAAACTTCTTCTTAGCCATATCTATCATGGTGAGAGATTCAATATTTATTGTCTTGCTGTATCTTTCCAGAAGAATGTCAATACGGCTGTGGATCTGAGATTCTGTAAAAATACCGAACTTTTCAAGCAGCTCCACATTCTTTTTATCCGCATAATGAGGAACAGCGTCAACAGTTGTTCTGTAAATAGGCAGACCTCTGCGCTTTGCTTCCTCCACCCATTCCTCTGAGTAGCCGTTGCCGTTAAATATGATCCTCTTGTGTTCCTTAATGATTTTTTTCAGAAGCTTTTTAAGTTCTGCGTCAAAATTTTCCTTCGGAACACTTTCCATAGCGTCAGCAATTTCACAAAGCTCACCTGCAACGATTGTATTCAGCAGATGATTAGGGCAGGCGATGTTGTCTGAGGAGCCTACCATTCTGAACTCAAAACGGTTTCCTGTAAATGCAAAGGGTGATGTTCTGTTTCTGTCAGTGGAATCCTTCGGGAAATCTGGCAGAGCGTGTACGCCGATACTGAATTCCTGGGACTGACTTTTGTAGGTGCTGTCATTTTCCAGTGCGTCGAGTACGCCCTGAAGCTCTTCGCCCATATATATAGAAATAATTGCAGGAGGAGCTTCATGTGCTCCCAGACGGTGGTCGTTGCCGGCTGAAGCAGCGCTGATTCTCAGAAGAGAAGCATATTCGTCAACACCCTTCAGCACAGCACAGAGAAATGTGAGAAACTGCATATTTTCGCTGGGAGTACTGCCGGGATCAAGAAGATTCTGACCGCTGTCTGTACTCATGGACCAGTTGTTGTGCTTGCCGGAACCGTTTACGCCTGCAAAGGGCTTCTCATGGAGCAGACAAACCAGGTCATGACGGAGTGCGACCTTCTTCATAACCTCCATGGTAAGGGAATTCTGGTCAGTGGAGATATTTGATGTGCTGAAGATAGGAGCAAGCTCATGCTGTGCAGGAGCAACTTCGTTATGCTTGGTGTGGGCATAGATACCCAGTTTCCAGAGTGATTCGTCCAGATCAGCCATATAAGCCGCAATTCTCGGCTTCAGATTTGCATAATACTGATCGTCCAGCTCCTGTCCCTTAGGTGGTGCAGCGCCGAAGAGAGTTCTTCCGGACATGATAAGGTCTTCACGCTTGTCATACATTTTTTTATCTATGAGAAAATACTCCTGTTCAGGACCTACTGTGGAAGTTACCTTTGTGGTGGTTGTGTTGCCGAATAATCTCAGAACACGCAGTGCCTGTTCACTGAGAACGTCCATTGAACGGAGAAGAGGGGTTTTCTTGTCGAGAGTTTCACCTGTATATGAAACGAATGCTGTAGGAATATACAGAGTGCCTTCCTTTACAAAAATAGGAGAGGTAGGGTCCCAGATAGTATAGCCTCTTGCGGAACAGGTCTGACGAAGACCACCGGAGGGAAAAGATGAAGCGTCCGGTTCGCCCTTTACAAGAGCCTTTCCGGAGAAGTCCATGATGATCATTCCGTTGTCAGTGGGACTTATAAACGAGTCATGCTTTTCGGCAGTAGATCCTGTCATAGGCTGGAACCAGTGGGTGTAATGTGTTGCACCACGTTCAATGGCCCAGTCCTTTATAGCGTTTGCCACAACGTCTGCATAGGCAGGGTCAAGGGCAATGCCCATCTTTTTTGTTTTCGTAAGCGCCTTGTAGATCTGCTTGGGAAGTCTTGCCCGCATGACCTCGTCATTAAATACGTCACAGGCAAAATATGCGGAAATGTCAGCTCTTGACATAATCAAAAAACCTCGCTCTCTTTTTTCATATAATTATAATTTCTTCTTTGCGTCTGTTCTTACTATCTTACATTAGAAAAGCAGTTTTGTCAAGCGGCTTAAATTTTTTCAGGCAATTCGCTTTTTTTCGAAATAATGGAACCTGTTTTTATCCGAAAAGAAAAGTTTTTGCGGCTGAAAAGTTTTCCTGCAAAATGTCCGGGCTTTATCAGCTGTCTTAATAAAAAAACTGCCGCATATTACTGCGGCAGCTGATGTGCTTTTTTATCAAGGCCATGATAATTATTATCAGCCTTCCTTATAGAACGGGATCTTGCCCTTGATAACAGGCTGTGACTGAGGAGCATTTGCAGGAACGATACCGCAGGGATTTCCGTTTGTGAAAGGTCCTACGATATTAGCGATAGGATCATAGAGAGCCTTCTGCTCTTCAGCTGTTGTAATAGCATCGTGGTCAACAAGTATCATATAGCTTTCCTTATTTGCCATACGCAGTCCCATGATCCATGCAGCATGAACCTTTGGCTCAGTTTCGAAATGTTCAGACAGCTTGTTTACCAGATCTGCAGGAATATTCTTGAGGTCATAGATCTGTGCGCCGTTTCTCATTGAAAGAACCTGCTGCTTTGGCATAGGAAGAGCTGCACCGAAAGGATTGATTACAAGGCCCTCGGCTTCACCGCCCTGCTGTGCGATCATGTCGCTGTACTGGTCAAATGTCAGCAGAATTGTCTTGTGTTCTGGTATGTTTTTCCATCTTGCAAGTTCGCCCTGGTCTGTGAACAGCGGAAAATACTTCTTGTTGTCACGCTGGATCATAACAAACTTAACCTGTGCCTGATGTGATTCACCCTTTTTAAGCTTCAGATCCTTGGGAAGGTCTGCCATCTGAACAGGAGCCACAAACTTAGCCTTGCGGATCTCTGCAACCATTGCCTGTTCCTTTGCAGGAGTTCTTTCCTGACGGAAGGCATTGATAGCTGCCAGAAGTTCCGGGTTTGTCTGCTTATCGCTTCCAAAGAGCATTCTCTCCGGGTCAATTTCCGGTTCCGGTGCAGGAGCAACCGGTGCAGGAGCAGCAGCCTTTGGAGTCAGATCTTTGCCTGAAATCTCGCTCATCTTCTGTCTTGATACCAGAAGACCTTCTTCTCCGGGATTGATCACAAGTCCTGCAGCTTCGAGAGAACCGCCTAAAATAGTACAGAACTGGTCAAATTCCAGAGTAACTGTCTTGCATTCCGGGTCGTTCTTCCATTTCAGAAGTTCGAGCCATTCTGTGAATACAGGGAAAAGCTTTGTGCCGTCCTTCTGCTGAACCAGCATAAACTTAGCCTGTGCTGTATACTTTTCGCCGGCTTCCAGATTATCCGGAAGGTCGTCCATAATTACAGGCGCAATAAGCTTTGAATTTTTGATAGCCTCTGTCATTGCCTTTTCGTTTTCTGCTGTGGAGTTTGCTCTGAATTCCGAAATTGCAGCAACAAGCTCAGGATTTTTTACTGTAGGTTTTTTCATCTGTGCCATTTTTATTCTCCTAAACTAAAAATTTTCTCACAATAAAGTGCAGGATATATACAGTATATCACACATTGTACAAAATTGCAAGTATTATTTTAAATTTATAGTTGTTTTTTTAATGATATAGAAAAATCAGGAGCAGCTCCTCCTTGCGGAAAGCTCTCCTGAACCTTTTCTCCATATCTGAAACATCGGCTTTTACCGATTACGCACGCTCAACTTTGCCGGAGCGCAGGCATCTGGAGCAAACGTATACATGACAGGGCGTACCCTTCACAATAGCCTTTACACGCTTTACGTTCGGCTTCCATGTTCTGTTGGAGCGTCTGTGTGAGTGAGACACCTTGATA
>JAQXHO010000065.1 GCA_029007315.1 Oscillospiraceae bacterium | reverse complement strand
ACTGTTCTCCCTCGTCATAGCCCTGCACATCACCGGGTTTTACTGTTTTACTGCACCCTGTAAATGATACTGTGCTGACTAAAACCGAAAGAGCTGTCACAAATAATGGTAGCTTTTTCATGGCTTTTTACCTCCGTTCTTTGTAAGTAACCGGTTACTTTACTGATTACATAATACCATGTAGCTGGTTATTTGTCAAGGGATTATTTAATATTTGTAGTAACTCATAAAATGAAAGATGACTTTTTGTGCATCTGTACAAAACCGGTTACTTTACCAATAACTTTATTGATTTTAGGTTAGCTCAGTGCTATAATTATAAAGAAAGGGAGGCTGACAAATGGCTAAGAAAAATGTCACTTTTGCAGATATAGCAGAATATACAGGCTTTTCAAAAACTACAATTTCAAGATATTTTAATAATCCGGATTCAATTACTCTTGAAAATCAGGAAAAGATTGCTCATGCCCTTGAAGTGCTTGACTACAAGGAAAACAAGCTGGCGAGAGTAATGGCTAACGGCAGAACTGAAATGATAGGAGTTATCATTCCAAATCTGTATATGCACTATTATTCTGATATTCTCGACCACATTATTTCTACTTATGAAGAATACGGCTACAAGTTCATTGTGTTTGCAGGAAATGAAGATGCTGATGTTGAAAGAAAGTATATAAACGAACTGCTTGCCTACAAAACAGAAGGACTAATAATTTTAAGTCACACGCTATCTTCAAAAGAGCTGTCTGAATACAATATCCCCATAGTAACAATAGAACGTGAGGACGAATATGTTTGCAGCGTAAATACAGACAACTACATGGGCGGAATTCAGGCGGCAACTGTTCTTGCGAAAAGCGGCTGTGATATACTTATCCATGCAAATTCTGATTTTCCCGAATCTGTCCCTGCTTACGGAAGAATTAAAGGATTCAGTGATTTCTGTGAATCAAATTATTTTGAACACAAAATTATGATAAGAGATTTTGGCGGAAGCTTTGAAGAAAACCTTGCGAAGATAACAAGTCTTTTCAATGAACTTGAGGAAACCTGCAATGACAAAAAGATTGGAATATTCATGCCGAATGACACCCACGCAAACATTCTGCTGAATATTATCATAAGAAAATACGGCACACTTCCTGATAAGTACAAGATAGTTGGTTTTGACAATTCTCCTGTTTCAAGAGAAGCAGTGATACCTATAACGACCGTCGGTCAGCAGGTGGATAAAATCGCTGAGGAGGCAATGGGTATTCTTCTTACGCAGATAAACGAAGGGAAAAAACGCAGACCTAAGCCGCTTGATTCACCCATTCACAAGATTATTACTCCGGTTCTTGTCCGCAGGGAAACGACAAAATAAAGAAAAAACTTTGTTCTCTTTTATGTGGGAACAAAGTTTTTTATTCTGGCACTAGCTAAGTGGCAAAGTCGGGTAAAAAACTGCCGTTTTTCGTATTCGGCAGTTTTTTGTAATAAATGCTTTTTCTGGGATTTGAGTATGTTTATGTATTTATATTTTTAAAATAATACTTATGTAAAATCTGCTTATAAATTCACAGTAATAGAAAAAAATTATATATATAAAACAATAATTAATAATAACTTTATTGATTTTGTAGAAAAAGTATGGTATAATATTTATGATAATACTGTTTTGATAATCCGGTTAAAGGAGAGTGGAATAAATGGGTTTTCGCAAACAGAACTCTAAAAAGAACAGAAGCATAAAAAAATTCATAATAGCAATGATTGCAGGATATGTAGCTATCATAATAGGTCTTACTTTTTTTATATCATATATTTCAATAAATAAAACAGATATTATTCTGAAAACAAAGGTAAGTTCCATGACATCAGCCCTTAATGTTCAGATGAAAATGAATCTTGACAGCTATCTTTCAAAAATGGAAACAACCGGTACTCTTATTTTTGCCTCAGAGGAAGCTTATACATATGATGCGTCAGATGCAAATAATGATGAATACGAAGCCCTGAGCATAGAAAAAAATATATCAGATGAGCTGTTTGATCTTTGTATAATGGAGAATTTCGTTGACTTTGGAATTATCTACAGCAATAATCATATTGTGGGCAAGGTATCCAACGGAACCAAAGATCTTTTTGGTGACAGGCTGTATACAGATCTTTCTTCATTTATAAATCGTCAGCGTACCAATGACGGCTGGACAGCAGGTTATAATAACAACTATACAAGAATTTACTATGTAAAACGTATACATGACAATGCAGTGCTTCTGATCTCATTTTATACAACAGAGCTTGAAGACGTATTTGAACATCCCGGCGGAATAGATGATATTACTATAAGATTAGTTGAACATAACAATATCGTTATTTATTCCTCGGCAGAGAATGAAACCGGAAAGAGTCTGCCGGAATCAGTTGGAAAGCGTATTTCGGATAATTCTTCAACTATCATGGATAATGAATATCTGATTACATATACCACCTGCGGTGATGACTGGAAGGTTATATGTTCAGTTCCTACCAGTGTTATTTTAAAGGAAAAAAATGAATTCAGGTTTTATATTCTTATTGTATGCACTGTCGTAACAGTGATAGCAATTGTGTTTACAGTAATCTTTTCTCTGAAAATGTCAGATCCGGTTGCAAATATGATGAATGTTCTTGATAAGAAAGCCCATATCGATTTGCTTACAGGTGTTCTGAACAAGCGGTCATTTGAAGAGTATGCGGAAAATATGATAAGAAATTCAGATAAAACAGATAATTATGCTCTTATTCTTCTTGATATTGATAACTTTAAAGGAGTGAACGACACCTTAGGCCATGAATACGGCGATAAAGTTCTTGCAAATATAGGCGTAATACTTCGCACTGTATTCAGAGAAGGAGATTTGCTGGGTCGAATAGGCGGAGATGAGTTCTGTGTATTTTTGAAGATCACATCGACTGATACTGCTGCTGAAATCAACTTTGCAAAGAAAAAATGTCAGCAGATATGCTCTGCATTCCATAATAATTATACCGGTGATGACAACAGCTATAAAATTTCTGCAAGCGTTGGAGTTTCATTCTGTCCTGTTCATGGAAATAGTTTCAGTGATCTTTATAAATGCGCTGACTCTGCACTTTATCAATCCAAGCATAAGGGTAAAGATACATATACGATTTATACGGAGGAACTAAAATGAAAATAAAGCACTGTCTTATCCCGCTGCTTTGCCTTTCTTTTCTTGTAACCGGCTGCGATTCTGAAACAGTAATTACAGCTCATACCGAACAAACTGAGATATCGCTTTCATGGTGGGGCAATGATGTAAGAAATGAGTATACTATAGAAGCTGTAAAATTGTTTGAAAAGCAGCATCCGGATATAAAGGTTATATGCAACTATACCGAATGGTCAGGATATCAGGCAAGAAATAATGTTCAGATGGTTTCAAATACTGAAGCTGATGTCATGCAGATAAATTACGCATGGATACAGCAGTATTCACCGGACGGCTGCGGTTATTATGACATAAATACTCTGAGGGATCATATAGACCTTTCAAATTTTACAGAGGAAGAGCTTTATTACGGAATGCAGAACGGAAAGCTCAATGCTGTTCCTATTGCACTTAATACTCAGTCAGTATATATTAATAAAACTATATATGATAAATACGGACTGGATATTCCCAGGACATGGGATGATTATTTTAACGCTGCAAAAGTCATGAACGGAGAGGTATATCCCATAGCAATGACATCGAAATCAGCATGGTTTTTCATTACTGCATATGCAGAACAGACAACAGGTAAGTCTTTTATGACCATGGACGGCAGACTTAATTTTTCAGCAGATGATTTGCAGCTGATGCTTGACTTTTATTGCCGTCTGATAAATGAAAAGGTTATTCCGCAGGTTGAGTATTTTGACCGTCTTTTAATGGAAACGGGTGAGTATGCCGGTTCAGTTGCATGGCTGAGTGATGCGTCAAATTATTGTGACCGTGCCGTTGAAAACGGATATGAAATCATTGTTGCTGATTATATTGTTGATTCTGAAGCCGTGACAGGTGACGGCTGGTATGCAAAACCCGCAACCATGTATGCAATAAGCAAGAACACTGATTACCCGGAGGAATCAGCTGAACTTCTTGAGTTTCTTCTGAATTCCGAAGAAATGGCACAGCTTCAGGGTGTAGAAAAAGGCATTCCCATAAGCAGATCGGCTCGTTCATACCTTCAGAAAAATGATATGCTTAAAGGTATGCAGTATAACGCTTTTCTGAAAATGAATGAGTATTCAGATAATATTTCAATTGTAAGCCCGTATTTTGAAAACAGTGATCTCATTGATTCATTTAAGGACGCCTGCAATACTGTTCTTTATAACAAGGAGTCTTCTGCTGATGCTGCAAAGGAACTTTATGTGCTTTACAATGATATACTCTCTGATTCAGAATGATATAAAAATAAAAAGAGCTGATACATCAAAATAACAGATGTATCAGCTCTTCTGCTATATTTTAAGAACCTGTACCGCTGTAGCTCATTGCTCCCTTCATCCATATCTTATAGCTTATGAAGAAGAAAACAATTCCTATAACAGGAGAAAGCCAGGACAGAATGGGAATTTCATCCGGACGAAGAACAACAAGACTCGGATAGTATGCAATAAATGCGATCGGAATGATAAATGTGAAAATAAACTTGAATACAGGATTAAAAATTGTTGCAGGGTATCTTGCATAATCCTTGAATTTTACAGCCATTACCATGACATAACCGGAATTGATTATCCAGAAGCAGGTCGCAGCTGCAATGTTCATAATGGCGATCATAAAGAGTGATGCAGTTATCAGAAATACTATCATTTTCAGAACAGCAGGAAAAGTTACAGCAAGACCAAGTTTATTCCAGGAATAGATCAGAGTACCCAGTCCGAATGCAAGCTGTCCCAGTCCCTTAACATCAAATACCTCTGACTGGAAATAGAAAAACAGATTTATGGGACGGAAGCAGTATTTTATAAAATCTCCGTTGTAAACGTACATTCTGAGGTTCCAGTTGTTGTCGAAGAAGCACTGCACCGGAGTAAGTGCCACCAGAGAAAAGCCGTAGAGGAAGAGCATTTCATAATAGTCCCAGCCCACAATGGAGGGAAAATTTCTGAACAGGATATAGAATGATACAAATCCGGAAATATTGGTGAAAATCATTCCAATGGTTGAAATAATGAAATCGGCACGGTAGCTCATTTTGCTTTTGAGATCCTGAGCAAGAATCTTTCTGTAGATCCTCAGATAGAATAAAGGTGTATTTGTTTTCATAATTCATCAGCCTCCATTCACCGTTATTTTTCTGACAGATATTTTCCAGAAAAGACTGCTTATTATGATTATTGCCACGCACCAGAAAAGCTGAGTTCCGAGAGTCAGAGCAATATCATTAACCGGCATATCATTATTTATAAGCAATGTAAGAGGAGCGTTGTAAATTGACTGGAAGGGCAGATAGGAAACGATTGTTTTAAGAGGTTCGGGAAAGAAAGCTATAGGAATAGTAGCACCCGAAAGCAGAAGAACAATAACTTCCTTCATTATATTTATACCCCATATGGATTCAGTGTAAAGGCAGATTGTTCCTACAATGAAATCAATGCTGAAATTTATCACTACCGCCATTATAACAGCAGCGATAAAATAAAGAAGGTTTATTCTCAGATGAATGACTCCGCCGGTCATGAAATAAACAATTAAAAATGTAGGCAGGAATGTCATTATAAAATTCATAACAAGACTTCCTGACAGTGACCAGAAAACATATGTACGGTATCTGATTGGTTTCAGAAGCTGGAGAACGATCTCACCATTCTGAATAGTTCGTCCCATTTCCCATACAAGATACATTTCCATAAAGCTGAATAACGCAGTAGCAAGAACAAGATAAATAAGGGTATCGGAAAATGTCATACCATTAACAATATCCGTACCGGCAGAAGCATATATAGCTTTCCACAGGAAATATACGATTATCAGATAAATAAGATTTCCTGCAATGATAGTAACCGTACCAAGGCGGTACTGGAGCTGTTCTATCATGCCGGCTCTTGTGAGAGTGACGTATTTTCTGAGATTCATTACACGCCCTCCTCGTAAATTTTTTTGATAACCTCCTCTGTGGAGATCTCTTCCAGTTTCATATCACGGATATTACAGGATTTTCTGAGGGTATCAAGAACGTCAATGACATTTGATTTTTCTTCATCAATTAGGACTGAGATCCATTCATCGTTCTTTGAAACGCTGAATTCCGGAAGAATGCTCTTTATTTTTTTCTCCTGTTCCTGGATATCTCCGTCAGCAGCAATTTTCAGTGTTCTGTATGAGCCGAAGAAGCTTTTGAGATGCTCAATATCATTATCATAGAGCATTTTGCCCTTATCAATGATAACGATACGCCGGCACAGGGCGTCAACATCGCCCATATCGTGAGTTGTCAGGATTACGGTTGTATTCATTACACGATTAAGCTCATTTATCAGAAGACGTATTTTGCTTTTCATTGAAACGTCAAGTCCGATAGTGGGTTCATCAAGGAAGACGATCTTGGGATTGTGCAGAAATGCTGCTAAAATATCACTCAGCGTTCTCTGCCCCAGTGACATCTGACGTACAGGCTTGTGAAGCAGAGGTTCTATATCCACAAGGGAGCTGAAAAGCTCAAGCATTTTCCTGTAATCATTATCACTGACACGATAGATATCTTTAAGTATCTTGAAGGATTCAATAAGCGGCAGTGCCCACCACAGCTGTGTTCGCTGCCCGAAAACGACTCCTATTTTCTGGGCGTATTTTGTTCGTTCCTTGTAGGGAATGCTTCCGTCAACCAGAATCTCGCCTGATGTTGGTTCAAGGACGCCTGTCATCATCTTGATAGTCGTTGATTTTCCGGCTCCGTTTGGACCAAGGTATCCTACAATTTCACCTTGTTTTATATCCATGGAAATATTATCTACAGCACGCAGAATATTATAATTTCTGGAAAACAGGTCTTTAATACTGCCTTTCAGACCTTCACGCCGTTTAAGAACTTTAAATTCTTTTGTTAAATTTCTTATTTCAATAATGTTTGACATATCTTACCTCCTTTTCATAAACAAAGTGAGTGGAAAAGTGATAAGTCAGTATATCATAATAATTTACACCTGTCAAGGCATATAATATAGTTTTTTACAGTATCTGATTTTTGTTGTTTCCAAGCTGCCAGAATGCCACAGCACTTGCAGCAGCAACATTAAGTGAATCTACTCCATGGGACATGGGAATGCAGACTGTATAGTCGCTTTTTTCGATAGTTTCTCTTGATAAACCGTCGCCTTCCGTACCCATAATAACAGCAATGCGGTCTTCGCTCATAAGCTTTTTGTCATTGATATTCACTGAGTTTTCTTCAAGAGCCATTGCAGCGGTTTTAAAGCCAAGTGAATTAAGCATATCTGTATCTGTTACAGATGTTTTCATATAAGTCCATGGCACCTGGAATACAGTACCCATGCTTACTCTTGATGAACGTCTATATAAAGGATCGCAGCAGCCCTGAGTCAGAAGAACAGCGTCCATATTAAGGGCTGCCGCACTTCTGAAAATTGCACCGATATTTGTTGGATTAACAACGTTTTCAAGAACTGCAATTCTCCTTGCTTTTCTGCATATATCTTCAGCTGAAGGCAGCGTTTTTCTTTTCATGGCACATAATGCTCCTCGTATAAGCTTGAATCCTGTCAGGGAAACGATAGTATCACTGTCGCCGGTATAAACAGGTGTATCACTGCACATTTCGATAATTCCTGCTGCTTCACCATCAATATCACGGCGGTTCATGAGAAGGGAAATGGCTTCATATCCGCCTTTGACAGCACGTTCAATTACCTTTGGACTTTCCGCAATAAAAATACCCGGCAGCGGTTCATTCCAGTGAAGAAGCTGAGGCTCTGAATATCCTCTGAAAAACTGAAGGTCTGAAATATCTGTATCTTTGATTTCTTTGATAACCGGCATAATAATATCCTTTCTGTCTGAAATGAAGGCAATACCGCAGTTTTTCGTTTGCCTAATTTTTTTTATGTCTGAATGGCTTTAAGGTAAGCTGTACTGCAGCAGTAACGAGAATGATTCCCAGAGCCAGGGATGAGGCAAGTTTTAAAGTATAAACAGCCTTTTCCCAGAATTCTGACCAGCTGCTGTTAAAGGCATATGCCATGGTGTGGTATAATGAACCTCCGGGAATAAGCGGAACAAGAGCAGTTGTGATAATTGGTGTGGCAGGCGTTTTGAGTATTCTTGCCATAATCTCAGAATACAGAGAAATAACGGCTGCAACTATGAAATAAACAAAAGGTTCGCTTGAAACGAAATGACTTGTCAGTATGAAAAGTCCCGTAGCAATAAAACCTCCTATTACAGAGAATACAAGTTTTTTTCCGTGCATATTGAAAAGTATTCCGAAACACAGAGAACCTATAGTACCTGTAGTGATCTGAATCAGTTCTGACGAAATGGTCATACTGCAATACCTCCTGTAAGCATGGCAAGTATACAATATCCGGCGGCAATTGCCAGCGCAGTAATGGAAGCTTCTATTGTACGCAGAAGTCCTGCAATGCTGTCGCCTACAAGCAGATCTCTTAATGCGTTAGTAAGACCGATTCCGGGAAGAAGTGCCATAATGCTTCCTATGATTACTTTTTGTGCGTCCGGGATAATTCCAAGGCTTAAAGCTGCCCATGCAATTGCAGTAGCTGCAAATGATGACAGGAATTTCGAAAATATCCTGTTTCCGGAGGCTTTTTCGCTTAAAAAAATAATAAACCGCACTATAAATCCTGATGCGAATGATACAAGTGCTTCTGTAAATCCACCGCCGAAAAAAAGTGTAAATGCACCTGCTATTACAGCATAGCAGATATACTCCAGCCACAGCGGATATCTTTTGCAGGCTGATATGGCTGACAACTCGGAGTTTATTTCATCTGCTGTCATTTTTGTCCTGCATATTTTTCTTGAAAGCTCATTTAATCTGCTTAATTTTTCAAAGTCAATGCCTGTTTCTGTGATTCTTCTTGTCTGAGTGAATGCCCGTCCGTCTTCTGTATGAACGGTTACGATCATGCTGCTTGTTATAATAAAAACATCTGTTCTTGATGCTCCAAGGGCATGAAATATTCTTCTGAGGCTGTCTTCAACTCTATGCACTTCACCACCGCATATGAGCATTTGTTCGCCGATACTCATTCCGCAGTCCAGCAGTTTTTCCATACTATCAACCAACCTGCCTTTGCACTTTAAAATAAAGCAATGCCGCACAAAGACTGTACATAGCATCTGATTGTACTTTGTGCGGTATTGTCATAATAATTCAGTTATCTGATTCCGTATTTTTCAATGATATAGTCCATATCCTTGTCGCCTCTGCCTGAAAGGTTAATGAGAATTGAACCACGTTCCATTTTTTTAGCAAGCTTCATTGCATATGCAACTGCATGGGAACTTTCAATTGCAGGTATAATTCCTTCCATTCTTGAAAGCTTGAAGAATGCGTCTATAGTTTCCTCATCATCTACAACATCATACTTGATTCTGCCGAGATCACGGAGAAAGGCGTGTTCAGGACCTGAAGAAGGGTAGTCAAGACCACTTGCAACAGAATATACAGGTGCGGGATCGCCCTTTTCATCCTTCAACATTATGCTGTTAAATCCGTGCATAATTCCTTCTGAACCAAAGGTAAGGCTTGCAGCATGATCTCCCAGCTTCGGACCTCTTCCGAGAGGCTCAACGCCGTATATATCAACAGGATCATTCAGAAACGCAGAGAACAAACCTATAGCATTTGAACCGCCGCCAACACAGGCAACAATAGCGTCAGGAAGTTCGCCGGTCATTTCCATAAACTGATCTCTTGCTTCAATGCCCACTATACTCTGGAAATCACGTACCATCATAGGGAACGGGTGAGGACCAAGAGCAGATCCTATACAGTAAATGCAGTCCTTGTATTCTTTGGAATAAGCAGTGAATGCTGCGTCTACAGCTTCCTTCAGAGTCTGAAGACCGTCAGTTACTTCAACAACATTTGCACCCAGTATCTTCATTCTTGCAACATTCGGTGCCTGTTTTTTTATATCAACAGCGCCCATATAGATATCGCATTCCAGACCGAAATATGCAGCGGCAGTAGCAAGCGCAACGCCGTGCTGACCTGCACCTGTTTCAGCAATAATCTTTTTCTTGCCCATATATTTTGCAAGAAGAGCTTCACCCATGCAATGGTTAAGTTTGTGTGCGCCTGTGTGATTAAGATCTTCACGCTTTACATAAAGCTGGACATTGCCGATGCTGTTGGAAAGACGCTCCAGATGAGATACCGGAGTGGGTCTGCCCTGAAATTCTCTGCGTATTCTTCTCAGTTCGCCTATGAATTTGCTGGACTTGCAAATTGTGAGATAAGCTTCAGTAATCTCATCCATAGCTTTTTTCAGTTCATCCGGGATATAGCATCCTCCGTATTTTCCGAAATAGCCCTTTGTATCCGGATAGTTTCTGAAATAGGTGTCAAATTCAATTCCGCTGTAATTCATAAAATATACCTCCAAAAAATGATTTACGGCATTTATGCCTGTACTGCCAAAAGCAAAAAAGCCCTTGACAGAAAGAAAAAACCTCTGTCAAGGACGAATAAATCATTATCCGTGGTGCCACCTTGATTCATGGTAAAAAACCATGCTCTTAGCAGGATACAAATATATCCCCGGCAAGTAACGTATGCCATTACGTCGCAGAATACTCTGCGGAAATTTCCGCATTTGACTGCGCCCTCAGCGGTCCATTTGATAATCTGTTTTTCATTCGGCTCGCAGCATCCCGAACTCTCTGTGGAAGCATAATTATCTTTATCTCCGCCTCAACGGTTTATTGTAGTTTATATTATAACATCTTTATAATCTTTTGTCAATACTGTTTGCAAAAAATATATTTGATCAGAAAAAATACTTGAAATTGTTGTAAAAATATGTTATAATCTAATTATTGTATATCTTTACTAAAAAACAAAAGGAGATTTTGAAAATGAATTTATCAAAGAGAAGATACGCAGGTATTGTTGCCGGTATTATGTTTGTCAGCAGTATTGCACAGACAATGTCAGCCGGAATATCTGCTGAGGGCGGAAGTTATGATATGAATGTATCAGTAAATCTTGCCAGCAGCACAAAAAGCATTAGTCCTTACATTTATGGCATCAATGAATATGGTGACAACATGAAAAATGTTACCGCAACAGCTGCACGTCAGGGAGGAAACCGTTATACTGCATATAACTGGGAAACAAACTGGTCAAATGCAGGCGAGGACTGGCATAACAGCTCAGACACAAATATCGGAGATGAGAAAAACGGCTTTGCATATGCCGCAAGAAAGCTTTCTGAAACCTGTATTTCCCATAATGTTCCATATAAAATGACAACACTCCAGATGGCAGGATATGTTGCTGCTGATAAAAACGGAACAGTAACGGAAGAGGAAAAGGCACCTTCTGCACGATGGAATGAGGTTAAAGTCAGAAAAGACTCAGAGTTTTCCATGACGCCGGATCTTGATGACGGTGTTGTTTATATGGATGAATATGTAAATTATCTTGTGAATACTCTCGGTGACTCAACTACAGCGTCAGGCATTCAGGGATACAGTCTTGATAATGAGCCTGCACTCTGGGACGACACACACCCGTACTGCCATGGAGAAAGCGTTTCAAACAATGAGCTTGTTTCAAAATCAATTGAACTTGCAAGGGCGGTAAAGCAATTAGACCCCAATGCCGAAATTTTCGGACCTGCTTTCTGGGGTGTTCTTCCATGTGTTCAGCTTAGCGAAGGTGATAATTATAAGGATCCTGAATGGCAGGCTGTAAAGAGCAACTACAGCTGGTACATCGACTTTTATCTCGAACAGATGAGGAAGGCTGAGGAGGAATACGGTGTACGTCTTCTGGACGTTCTTGATGTACACTACTATGCACAGGACTGCAGTACTGATGAAGCAAGACTTCAGGCGGCAAGAAGCCTTTATGATGAAAGTTATGCTGAAAACAGCTGGCTTCAGCCTTATTTCGGACAGTATTTTCCGTTTATTGTAAGACTTAAAGAATCCATTGACAAGTATTATCCTGAAACAAAGCTTGCATTTACCGAGTATAACCTTGGCGATATTTCAAATGAGGCTGTAACCGGAAAAAGTGTTTCCGCTGCCATTGCTGAAACAGAAGCACTGGGTGCATTTGCTTCAAATGACGTTTACCTGGCTACATACTGGGGTACTCTTTCCAAATGTCCGTATGTTGAATCCGCAATAAATCTGTATACCAATTATGACGGCGAAGGCGGCAATTTCGGGGATACCTTAGTTGAATCAAAGACAGATGATATTTCTCTTGCAACAGCTTTTGCCTCTGTTGATGAAGGAGATGATTCTGAGGTTACTATTGTTCTTTCTAATAAGGACATGAGCAGGACTGAAAATGCTTCCATTAAGCTTGACGGTGCGTCAGTTTCATATCAGAGTGCCGTTGTTTATGCTATTACTCAGGACCACAGCGATATCCGTATTGCTGAAGTTCAGAATGATATTAAGGATAACACTGTTAATATAACACTGCCTCCCATGTCAGTGGCTCAGATAGTAATCTCTGATAAGCCTACAGATAAAACCGTATATGAAGAACCCAATATTGAAACAAAAGAGGTTACATACCAGATAGATGAACTGGAGCTTTCTGTAAACGGCTATCCTATGATACCCATTGAGGATCCGGAACATCTTAAAAAGGCTGTGATCATTGCGGAAACATCAAGCACTGAAGGTTCATCATGGTTCTGCGGCGGCGGCGGACTTACATTCAATAAGCTGAGTTCTGAATCAGGAGAAGTCTTATGGGGCAGCAAATCATTTTCATATAATAAGGGTGTACCGGAATGTGAAGTTATATTTGACGGAACATTTACCAACGGCGACGGAGATTCTGTCAATGCTTCAATAGCTGACACATATATGGAGATTCAGAACTGGTGGGCGTCTTCAGAAAAACACGAAGACGGAAGTGATGTAAATGTTGCTTATAAGTCAATTACTCTTTACTATGAGTATGATAACGGAAATCCTGATGTTTCAGATACCACAACAACTACTGCCACAACCACCACTACCACAACAACTACTGAAACCACAACCACTACTACCACAGCAACTGCTGAAACCACAACCACAACTGTAACTGAAACAACTGCCGTTTCCGAAACATCTGATACAACAACAGTAAGCATTGATATTCCTGCTGCTTTATACGGCGACGTTAATCTTGATGATGAAGTTTCAATTATTGACGTAGTTTACCTTAACAAGGGCATTGTGAATATAATTAACCTTAATGATGAGCAGAAAAGAAATGCCAACTGCTGTTATGATGATAAAATAAACACACAGGATTCACTGGCACTTCTTCGTTATCTTGTAAATAATTTAAAATCATTGCCTATTGTATCTGAGTGATACTGAATATTTTTCCGGCAGTCTGTCTTTGAAGTCAGACTGCCGGTTTTATGTTCTATTAAAAAATGTCTTTAATAAAACTATCTTTATAAAAAGAAACGGAGAAAAACAATGGATAAAAGACTATGCGGAAATATAATGCTGCTTATTACTGCTATAATATGGGGCACTGCATTTGTTGCGCAAAGTGAGGGTATGAACTATGTAGAACCATTTACATATAATGCCATGAGATCATTCCTTGGCGGAATGGTGCTGATACCTGTGATTTTTGTTTTCAGCAAAATAGATAAGAAGTCAGATAAATATTTTGAAAAAGAAAAAAATACGAATCTGAAGTATACAGTTGCAGGCGGTGTTGTATGCGGAGTTGTTATGTTTGCAGCAAGTTCATTTCAGCAGTTCGGTATCAGCATGACATCTGCTGGAAAAGCAGGTTTTATAACGGCGCTGTACATAATAATAGTTCCACTTATAGAGCTTGTAATTTACAGACGTTCTTCTGTTATGGTATGGATATGCGTATCAATTGCATCAGCGGGATTCTGGCTCCTTTGTATAAAAGATGGCTTTTCTGTCGGGAAAGGTGATTTGCTAGTTTTGTGCTGTGCATTTTTCTTTGCAGGGCATATTATGATAATTGATTATTTCTGCTCAAAAGACTGCAATGGAATGCTTATGTCATGTATACAGTTCTTTACAGCAGGAATTCTCATGTCTGTATTTATGTTCATATTTGAAAAGCCGGATATTGTCAGTATCTATAATGCCGGATTTACTATACTTTATGCAGGAATAATGTCCAGCGGTGCTGCGTATACACTTCAGATACTTGGACAGAAGAGAACAGATCCTGTATCAGCAACTCTTATTATGAGCCTTGAATCAGTATTTGCGGCTCTTTCCGGCTGGCTTATTCTGAATGAACATTTATCAGCAAGAGAGATTACAGGATGCGCACTTGTTTTTGCGGCGGTTATTATTATTCAGATGAGGCAGACTTTGTCAGAGTATTTTAAAAAGCACAAAAAGAAAAATGAAGATAAGATTTGACATGATATGCTGGGAGTGAGCTGAAATGTATTTTGTAAAAGCAAAAAATATTCTGTCTGCAAAAAACGGAATGAATCTGTACCGTGGATGCACACATGGCTGCATATACTGCGATAGCAGAAGCAAATGCTATGGTTTTACCCACGAATTTGAAGATGTTGAAGTAAAAGAAAATGCCCCGGAGTTGCTTGAACGTTCTCTTCGAAGCAAAAGAAAAAGATGTATGATTTCCACCGGTTCAATGTGTGATCCGTATATGGACTGTGAGGAAAAGCTTCAGCTCACAAGACGCTGCCTGGAGATTATAGATAATTATGAATTCGGAGTAGTGGTTCTGACTAAATCAGCAAGAATACTCAGAGATCTTGATCTGCTGAAAAGTATCAATAAAAAATCAAAATGTATAGTTCAGATGACGCTTACAACTTATGATGAGGAGCTTTGCCGGATAATCGAACCGAATGTCAGTACAACAAAAGAACGCTTAAATACCCTTGAAATTCTCAGAGATAACGGAATACCCACAATTGTATGGTTATCTCCGGTTCTTCCGTATATAAATGATACCAGAGGAAACATTGAGGGAATTATGGATTACTGCATTCGTGCAAATGTACGAGGAGTTGTGTGTTTCGGAATGGGTCTGACTCTCAGAGAGGGAAACAGAGAATATTTTTTCAGCGCCCTTGATAAACACTTTCCGGGACTTAAAGAAAAATATATCAGCAGATACGGCAATTCCTACGAGCTTGTAAGTGACAGAAGCAGAGAGCTTATGAACATTTTTCGAAAAAAGTGTGCCTCACATGGGATTATGTATAATACAGATGAATGTTTCAGATATATTAATGAATTTCCAGACCCTTATGAGCAGCTGTCTTTATTCTGAAATAACTGAAACCATTTTGCATAAACATACGTCTGTATATATAGCTGCTATAAAAATGCACTTGACAAAATACAAAGGCTGTGCTATACTATGTGCATAGTGTTGCACAGCATATGCAACACATATAACAGCTGTGAATATAAGTTCAGAGGATATTATCTGCATTAAGGAGGAGTAATAATGGGAAAATCCAGAAAAATTATAATAGGAATCGCAGCGGGACTTACTGCTGCTGCAGTTGCGGCAGGCGGTGTATGTTTATGGAGATATTACGGGAAAGGAAGCAGTGTTGACGGTCTGGCATATGTCTGTGCTGTATCCGAAGTGAATACCGCTTCTGTATCAGCGGCTAATCTTCAGTTTTCCGGAGTTGTTGAGCCGCAGGAAACGGTTGATATAAAAGTGGATATCTCTAAGACAATTTCAGAAATTTCAGTCCAGGAGGGCGATCATGTAAAGGCGGGAGATCCTCTTTTTACATATGATGTAGAAGCAATGGAACTGGAATTGCAGCAGGGTGAAGTTGAAATAGAAAGAATGCAGAATGAAATAACTGCAAATGAAAAACAGATTGAGCAGCTGGAAAGTGAAAAGAAAAAAGCCAATGCGGATGATCAGCTTTCTTATACAACCCAGATCCAGTCACTTCAGACAGATATAGCCAAGACTAAATATGATATTAAGACAAAGGAAATTGAGCTTGAGAAATTAAGCAAAACAATAAAAAATGCAACTGTAAAATCTGAAATCACAGGAACAGTTCAGTCACTTAAAACAGTGGAAAATCTTCAGAGTGAAGGCGGAGATGTTCTGATGAAGGTTATGTCCGACGGAGAATTCCGTGTAAAATGTGTTGCCAGTGAGCAGAATATGTACATGATCTATGTTGATGAACCTGTGGCAGTGCATTCACGTATAGATGATACGGTATGGAGTGGAACCATAACTGAAATAGGTACTGAAGTTGAAAGTGATCAGAATAATATGATGTACTATAGCAGCGATGAAATGACAACCGCTTCAAAGTATCCCTTCTATATAACCCTTGATTCAAGTGAAGGACTTATGCTTGGTCAGCATATTCTTGTTTCACCGGCTCAGGAAAGTACTGTTGAGAAGGAAGGCATATGGCTTTATTCGGAATATATTATTACAGATGAAAGTGGTGAAAGCTATGTCTGGGCAGCAGGTTCAGGCGACAAGCTTGAAAAGAGAACGGTCGAACTTGGTGAAAGTGTTGAAATGATGGGCGACTGCCAGATAGTAAGCGGATTGAAAGATGATGATCTTATAGCATTTCCGTCAGATTCTTATAAGGAAGGTATGCGTGTAACGACAAATGAAGAAGAGGCTGCAAATGCAGATAATGGTGATGTGCCTGTAGAAGATGAAATGCCGATAGACGGAGAAGTACCTATAGATGAAGAGATAATGATTGACGGTGATATGCCTGCAGAGGAAGGCGGTGCTTCTGATGGTACTTGAACTGAATAATATCTGTAAGTCATACTATCAGGG
>JAQXHO010000064.1 GCA_029007315.1 Oscillospiraceae bacterium | reverse complement strand
CCACCTTGCCAAGGTGGAGGTAGCGAGTTCGAGCCTCGTAATCCGCTCCAGCGGCGCTATAGCCAAGTGGTAAGGCGTGGGTCTGCAACACCCTGATCCCCAGTTCAAATCTGGGTGGCGCCTCCAAAGAGCAGTCTTCATTCGAAGGCTGCTTTTTTCTTTTCCCTGTTTACAAAAAATCGGCTGCTGCGTATTCACCATATGCAGCAGCCTTTATTATCAGTCAACGTCGCTCTTTGTGAGCCATTTTTCATATGTAAAATCTATCATAAACGCCCCTAAAGGCGCTGTTACAAGTATTGCAAGAACAGCCAGTGTAAGTATAAGACCTCCGCAGTCAAGTCCTGCGCTTAATGGTATCGCTCCGATAGCTGCCTGCACAGTTGCCTTTGGCGTATAGGCAAGCATACAGAAGAGCCTTTCCTTAAATGACAGCTTTGTGCCTAAAAGACTTACATATACTCCCGCCATTCTGAAAATTATTGCTATGAAAAGAAGGAGAAGTGCTGTCAGACCATAGGAAAGTATGCTTTTTAAATCAACAGCTGCTCCTACAAGCACGAAAAGCATTATTTCAGCCGCTATCCATAGCTTGTTGTATTTAGCGGAAAGCCTTTTTGCCAGTTCTTTTCGCTTTGCAAGGAATGTCATTCCCATTGCCATGATTGCTATGAGTCCTGATATTCTCACGTATTGTTCCATAAAGGTTTCAAGCCCAAGGGTCAGAAACGACACTGATATTATGACAATTACCTTGGCACTGTCCCGCATATGAACCTTTCCGAAGAAAAATACAAGCAGTAAACCAACCGCTGCTCCGAATAATGCTCCCAGTATAATTGACGTGGGAATCTGGACAAAATTCACCGCAGAAAAACTACCCCCGGACAAAATCGCAAGAAATGATGTGAAAAGCACTATAACATAAACATCATCAGCAGAAGCTCCGCCCACTATTATCTGAGGTATCTGCTTGTCTGTACCCCAACCTTCATCAATAAGCTTTATCATTCTCGGTACAACTACCGCAGGCGATACAGCCGCAAGAACAGTTCCTGCCAGTGCCGCTTCAAGATATGATATTCCAAAGAGCATGGGAGCAAATATTACCGTCGCAGCTATCTCAAAGGTGGCAGGAACAAAGCACATCAGCAGTGCGGATATGCCCGCCTTTCTCAGCTGATTTATGTCAAGAGAAAGTCCGGCTCTGGTTAGAATTATCACAAGAGCTATCTGCCTTAATTCTCCTGAAATTTCCAGCAGCGACCGGTCTATAAGTCCAAGGGCATGAGGCCCTATTATCACTCCTGTAAGAATCATTCCCACCAGCGGCGGCAGACTGATCTTTCTTGAAAGAAAACCTAAAAACATACCCACAAGCAAAATTATTCCGATACTGACAAGCATAACAATACCTCCAAAACAAAAAAGCTGACAGCTTCTGCGTAAATCGCAGAAGTCATCAGCTTTACATACATAAAATAAAGCGGTTTCAGGCACAGCCTGCGGAAGAACCTCATTTCCATTTTTATTATATCACACTGCACTTGCAATGTCAAGATTATTTTGCCTCATTGCCGCTTTCGGGTTTTACGTTTTCAGCGGCAGCCTTGATTCCGCTTACAAGGCCTGCAATTCCCTGGATCTCACTTGGGATAATGATCTTGGTTGCCTTGCCGTCAGCTGCCTTTCCGAAAGCTTCAAGTGCTTTGAGCTGAAGGACAGCTTCATCAGGAGCCGCATTTTTCAGCATAACAAGGCTTCCTGCATATGCCTTCTGCACCATTTCGATAGCGTCGGCTTCACCGGCTGCAACTCTGATTTTCTCTTCACGTACAGCGTCCGCACGAAGGATAGTAGCCTGCTTTTCAGCCTCAGCACGAAGGATCTCAGTCTGCTTATCACTCTCTGCTCTGAGGATTCTCGCTTCCTTTTCACCCTCTGCCACAGTGATCTGATACTGCTTTTCACCCTCGGCACGAAGTATCTTTTCACGCTTTTCACGTTCTGCCTTCATCTGCTTTTCCATTGCGTCCTGTATTTCACGAGGAGGAAGAATATTTTTAAGTTCCACACGGATAACTTTAATGCCCCATCTGTCTGTTGCAAGGTCAAGTGTTTCTGTGATCTTGGTGTTTATAAGATCACGTGATGTAAGGGTTGCGTCAAGCTCCAGTTCACCAATGATATTACGGAGTGTTGTGGCTGTCAGATTTTCAATAGCTGCCACAGGACGTTCAACACCATAGGTATACTGCACTGCATTTGTGATCTGGAAGAACACTACAGTATCTATCTGCATTGTTACGTTGTCCTTTGTAATAACAGCCTGGGGTTTGAAGTCCACTACCTGTTCCTTAATGGAAACCTTCCTTGACACTCTGTCAATAAAAGGAACAAGGAAGTGTATGCCTGTTTCCCACGCCTTATAAAATGCTCCCAGTCTTTCCACAACAAAAATATTTGACTGAGGTACGATCTTTATACGTGTTATAAAAATAATCACAAGAAGAACTATCAAACCCAAAATTACATAAATCATAACTATTTCCTCCTAAAATCAGTTTATTGTTTGTTTTTCCGGATCATATGTTACTATAAGTCTGGCGCCGTCTATATCGTCCACTGTTACCACTGCACCCTCAGGAATTACCTTCTTGTCAGAAGATACTGCCATCCACTCAGAATCTCCCAGCCTTGCCCTGCCGGTTCCTTTTTCCGGGTCAATTGTCTGAATTACAAGGGCAGTTTTGCCAAGATCCATTTTTGCATTGGTATCTTTGAATTCGAAATTCAGAGCTTTGCGCAGAATTGGTCTTGTGAAAATGAGAAGCAGAAGCGACAGCCCTGCAAACAATGCAAGCTGTACCGTTACAGAAGCTCCTGCGGCAGCTGCAATCAAAGCCCCAAGACTTCCGGCGGCAAACCAGATAGTAACCAGCTGCTGTGTGCCAAATTCAGCTGCAAGTGCCACTACCAGAAGAACACTCCAGAATATTAAAGCAGACGTCAAGTTATCATCCCTTTCTCGATTGCATTATTTCTGCTGTAGTTTAATTATAGCATAAATCCAAGTAAAAGTAAATAGTTTTTTACGTTTCCTTTTTAATTTTTTCGTATGCTGTTCTGAGCTGTATGTCCTCTTTTATATCGGGATTTCCGAAATCCGGAACAAAGTTCTCCGGAAGAGATATTTCATAATCCGGCGTTATGCCTTTTTCGTGGTAGCACTCGCCCCTTACTGTCTGGTACGTTGCAACGGTCAGTGTTATTGCGCCATCTGAAAGCTCAAGTGTATTCTGCATTATTCCCTTTCCATATGTGGTATCTCCCACCAGAAATGCCTTGTCAAAATCATGGAGTGACGCTGCGAAGAGTTCTGCTGCGCTTGCGGTATTTTCATTGACTATTACAGCCATGGGAATGTCAAGCTCTTCTGCATCGGATTTTATTATTGTTTCCACTTCGCCGTTTCCATATGTGGCGATGGCTATATTTCCCTCCGGAAGAAGCGGATCCAGCATTTCTTTAAGAGAAGAAAGCATTCCTCCTCCGTTGTTTCTTACATCAAATATTATTGCCTCTGCTCCCTCATTCATAAGTCTGTTAAGGGCGTTCAGAAACTGCTCGTCGGTGTTTTCTCTGAATGCTGAAACTCGTATATAGCCAATATTGCCTTCAAGCATCTGACCTTCAGATGTTGTTACGGATATCTCGCTTCTTGTTACGGTAAATTCCATTTCCTCACCGTCACGCATAACAGTCAGCTGAACCTCTGTGTTTTCCTCGCCTTTTACGGAAGCCACTGCCTCATCATAACCTGTATCCGACACTTTTTCACCCTCAACAGCCGTTATGATATCTCCGACTTCCATACCGGACTTATCGGCAGGATATCCTTCCGCCACCTCAACAATAAGAAGCCCTTCCTCATCATACTGTACTGTTACGCCAATTCCGGTCTGTGTGCCGGATTCCATTGTCTGCCAGTCGCTGTACTCCTCAGCCGTAAGATATGTTGAATACGGATCATCAAGTCCGTACACATATCCCTTCATGGCTCCTTCCATGGCAGCTTCTTCATCATGATTCTTATAAAAATTCTGATTTACGCAGGTTTCAAGTTCCATAAGCTTATCATATTTCCGAAGCTTATCCTGAAGTTCACCGTTTGTTCTGTAAAGCATTGCGCCGGCAATCCCAAGCATTATTACTGCTGTCACCAGCAGACAGAATACCGCCTTCGTTTTGCCTTTATCTTTCATAAAACAGCACCCTTTCTTGTAAAAAAGGCAGAGGATTCTTGTATTACCCCTGCCCTTTTAAATATTCTATACGCTTTTCTATAAAAATATGTGACTTAATCTGTTTTCAGATTCATTAATAGAGATATTTTTCAGGATCCACTCTTGTACCGTTAAGTCTTACTTCATAGTGAAGATGCGGTCCTGTGGAAAATCCCGTTGAACCAACATAGCCTACAACCTGTCCCTGGGAAACGCTCTGACCGGTTGAAACTGCAACAGATGTAAGATGAGCATAAACTGTAGCGTATCCGCCGCTGTGCTGTACGATAACATAGTTTCCGTAGCCGCCGCCGCAGCCGCAGCTTGAGGATTTGCCGTAGTTATGGCTGCATCCGCTGTTTACGTAAATAACCGTACCGCTGAGAGAGGATACAGCAGCAGCTCCGGAGATTCCTCCTCCGGCAATGTCAATACCGCTGTGATGTCTGCCCCATCTTGGTCCGAAACCGCTTGTAAGGGTATAGAATCCGGGACAGGGCCAGCCGAAACGTGTTGACGGTGCGGGTGCAGGTGCAGCAGTTGTAGTCTGGACTGTGGTCTGTACCGGTGCCTGTGTTGTTTTTACTGTGGTCTGGTTCTGTACTGTTTTCTGAGTATGGGGAGTCGTCTGAATTCCGCCGTTTCCGGTGTTATTCGGGGTCTTTGTCACAGTTGTTGTGGAAGGCTTCGTAACAGGCTTTACAGCAGTAGTTGTTGTTTTCTTTGCAGCCTCTTCTGATTCCTTCTTTTTACGTTCAGCTTCAAGAATAGCCGCAAGAATACGTGCGTCCTCGGCTTCAAGCTCCTTGTTTGCCGATTCAAGATCTGCTATATCGTCATTAAGATGAGCCTCTTTTTCCTTCAGCATTTCAGAATATTCCACAGATTCTTCAAAATCATCCTGAAGCTCCAGTATAGCTGTTTTCAGCTCTGCCCTGACTTCTTTCTGCTCTTCAAGCTGAACATTCAGTTCATCTTTCTTTTTCTCCAGATGTTCCTTTTTATCATTGCATTCAGTAATATCATCTTTCAGACCATTTACAAGATCGTTATCGTGCTTTGCGATACGTGATATCATATCATACTTTGAAAGAAAGTCGAAGAAATCCGTTGCACCTACAAGTGCTGAGGCAAGGCTGTCGTTTCCGCTTATGTACATTGCACGGACACGCTTTTTAAACTGTTCAAGATCTACTTCGATCTCAGCGCTCAGATCGCTTATCTGAGTCTCAGTTTCAGATATTTCATCCTGAGTATCCTTTATCTCATTCTCAATACGTGTCAGCTGCTCATCAACTATTGTGATGTTTTCTTCCTGAAGATCTATTTTTTCAGTAAGAGTATTCTGGTACTCCTCAGCTTCTGTCTGGTCCTTGCCGATCTCATCAAGCTTATTCTGCATTTCAGCGATCTTTGCATCGTTTGCTTTTTTTTGAGATTCAAGCTCAGATGAAGCCCATGCCCATACAGGCGGTTCTTTCCAGATATCCTTGCAGTATACGCTTCCAGCCAGAATTGTTAAAGTCAGAGCTGCGCTGACGCCTCGTATCAAACCTTTTTTCTGCATATTTTTCCGCTTTAGTGCGGAACGCCTCCTTTCAGACATTCAAATGCTTACGAGTAGAAAATACCGTTCCCAATGCCCCAAAGAAAGTACCTGCCGTAAGGTAAGAAGCAATTACCGGAATGGCTACATCCTCAAACTGTACAATACTTGTCATGCCGAAAATTGCTATAACATTTGTTCCCCGTGTAAGCAGATCGATAAGGGCGTCGTAGCCTAACCATGTTACTGCAAGAGCTGCACAGCCGGCAAAAAAGCCTGTTATCATTCCTTCCACGAAAAACGGTATACGTATAAATGAATTTGTTGCGCCTACGTACTTCATGATCTGAATTTCCGCACGGCGGGCAAATACGCTTGCCTTTGTGGTATTTGCAATAATTACAATTGAAATTATTATAAGGGCAGTAATGATAACTCCGCATATCATCGTAAGGATCTGCCTCAGTTCTTTAAGGATATTTACAAAATCCATAGGCGCCCTTACTGATTCAACATGCTCAAGTGCATTTATCTGTACAAGAGTATCATCAATTTTTGATATATCCGATACACGAACACGATAAGCGTCGATAAGAGGGTTGTCCTCTCCCAGAGAGTCAAACACCATTTCATAATCGGACATATTGTTTTTCATATCCTCAAAGGCTTCTTCCTTTGAGTAAAAATTTGCCTCGGCAACATTGTCCATACGGATAAGTTCTCCGTATATTTCACTGATCTCCATATCAGTGGTATCTT
Organism: Oscillospiraceae bacterium; assembly: GCA_029007315.1. Lineage (GTDB taxonomy): Bacteria > Bacillota > Clostridia > Oscillospirales > Ruminococcaceae > Ruminococcus_C. The sequence goes on along the minus strand of JAQXHO010000064.1, from coordinate 6,800 downwards.
CCTGAAGGTATATTACAACCTCGTTTTTATCTTCGACACCGCCGATCATTGAGGAAATATTTATGGAAACAAGAACAGAAAGTCCCACCAGAAGCAGCGATATCAGCAGTACGCAAAATGACGCAAACGCCATCATTCTATTTTTCCATATGTTTTCTATTCCCTTGCCCAGCAGGTATCTTACACCACTAGCTCTCATTTATCAAATTGCCTCCAACGATTTCATCAAAGACTACTTCGCCCTGATTGATATTGATAATTCGGCCGCCGAAATGACGCACAAGGCTATGCTCATGGGTTACCATAAGGATAGTTGTGCCTATTTCATTGATGCTCTGAAGCAGCTCAAGTATTTCATATGACATTTCCGGGTCGATGTTTCCGGTAGGCTCGTCCGCTATGATCAGCTGAGGATCGTTTACAAGGGCTCTTGCTATTGCCACACGCTGCATTTCACCACCGGAAAGTTCATCAGGATAGCTTTTCTCCTTGTCCGAAAGTCCCACCAGGTTTATTACATAAGGAACTCTCTTCTTTATATATTTCGGCGGAGCGTCAACTACACGCAGCACGAACGCAACGTTTTCATACACAGTCATTGACGGTATAAGACGGAAGTCCTGGAATACAAATCCGATGGTTCTCCGGAGCGCAGGAATACGGCGTCTTCTGAGCTTGTTCAGATTATAGCCGTTTACGTAGATTGAGCCGCTGCTGGGATCTATTTCCTTCAGTATAAGTTTGATCATGGTGCTTTTGCCGGCACCGGAAGGGCCTACTACAAAGGCAAAGTCACCGTCGTTTATTTTCAAATTGACATGATGCAGCGCATCTACACCTCCGGAGTAGATTACGGACACATCTCTCATTTCTATCATGGTTTTCCACAATTCCTTTCACAGGGCAGATTTCTGCCACACCTGTTTATCAGAACTTTTTTATCAGAACTTCGCAGGATTTGCTGACAGATAACGCTTTACCATAAGTGCAATCTTGAATATGATAGCATGGTCAAATTCACGCAGATCCAGACCTGTCAGCTTCTTTATCTTTTCAAGACGGTACACCAGCGTGTTTCGGTGTACAAACAGCTTACGTGATGTTTCTGATACATTCAGGTTATTCTCAAAGAACTTCTGAATGGTAAACAGTGTTTCATGGTCAAGGGACTCAATGCTTCCTCTCTTGAAAACTTCCTTCAGGAATATTTCACAAAGAGTTGTAGGAAGATTGTAAATAAGACGGGCAATACCCAGATTGTCATAGCTCATGATAGTTTCGTTTGTATCGAATACCTTTCCAACTTCAATTGCCATCTGAGCTTCCTTGAATGAACGTGACAGTTCCTTCACATTGCTTACAATAGTACCAATACCAACGTTTACACGGGTATAGAACTCACTGCTCAGTGTATCAGCAATAGAACGTGCAAGCTTTTCAAGATCCTTTGTTTCAACACTGCCCTTGATTTCCTTTACAAGAACAATGTCAGATTCGGAAATTGTAAATACAAAATCCTTGTTCTTGTCCGGGAACAGGTTCTGGATAACATCATATGCAGAAACCTCGTTTGCAGATACTATACGGATAAGCAGTACCACACGGTTTACCTCTGCGCTGAAGTGAAGCTCACGGGCTTTGATAACAATATCTCCAGGCAGAACATTATCCAGTACAACATTCTTGATAAAATTGTTGCGGTCGTACTTTTCATCATAATACTGCTTGATATTATAAAGAGATATAGCCAGAATATTTGCATACTTGGCTGCTGTTTCGTCAGTACCTTCCACAAATACGGCATACTCCGGCTTTGTGTGGGATCCGAAGGGCTTATAAGTATATCCGTCACGGATAAAAATATCATGAACGTCGCTCAGGTCAAGAGATACAAATTCATTTGTAGTACCGATCTTGGTAAGATCACTGCACGCAATAATTGTAGCAGCATCATCTACAACGCCCACTGTAGCGTCGATTGTATCCCGCATCTGATGAACAAGTCCCTGAAATAATCTGTTTGACATGAAAAACATCCTTTCACTTTGTTGTCGTTTTCTTTGGCGACGCTGCATTTTTGCCGCATACACCTTTAAATGCTGCTTAATAACTTATTACAAATTGTAACACATTAAACGGCGTAATATATGGATTTTTTGTTAAATTTCGAGAGAATTAACAATTATTTTTGATTTTTTCCTGTTTCTTCCGTTGGAATCAGCCTAAAAAAACCAGTTCCTTCTTTTTGTCACATTTTTTCCGGGCAGTCTATCTTCAGAATGGTCAGTATGTTTCGGAGGGTCTGTCTTGCGGCATTGCAGAGAAGGAGTCTTGCCTGCATAAGCTCAGGAGTTTCTGCACGCTTTACGCTGCAGGCGTCATAGAACTTGTGGAAAAGAGTTGCAAGCTCAGAAGCATACTTTGTAATTTTGGAAGGGTCATATGTCCTTGCCGCTGCGTCGATCTCTGACGGAAGCACCGCAATATGACGTATAAGTTCGATTTCCTGGGGCTTGTCAAGAAGATCAAGCAAGCTTCTGTCAGCTTCCTTCACAGATACACCTTCTTCCTCAAGATTTCTGAGGATGCTGCATATTCTTGCATGAGCATACTGAACATAGTATACAGGGTTCTGGGATGACTTTTCAACAGCCAGGTCAAGATCAAATTCAAAGTGAGAATTCGCTTCTCTTGTATTGAAGAAGAATCTTGCTGCGTCAATTGGTATTTCATCAAGAAGAGTTACCAGCGTGATTGCCTTGCCGCTTCTCTTGGAAAGCTTTACGACCTCGCCGTCACGCATGAGCATTACCATCTGCATAAGAACCACATCAAGTTTTGAAGCGTCAACGCCCAGTGCAGTGAGTGCAGCTTTAAGTCTTGGAACATATCCGTGATGATCCGCACCCAGAATGTCAATCGCCTTGTCATAGCCTCGTGTAACAAGCTTGTCATAATGATAAGCAATATCCGGTACTATATAAGTAGGAATGCCGTTTGCACGAACCAGAACGAAATCCTTGTCTGCACCGAATTCCGAAGCTTTGAACCATACGGCTCCTTCCTGTTCATAAGTATAGCCTCTTTCGGTAAGCTGATCCACAACCTTCTTAACGCTGCCGTTTTTATGGAGAGTGCTTTCGCTGAACCAGTTATCGTAAACTATACGGTATTTTTTAAGGTCACGTTCAAGTCCTGCCACATTTTTCGGAAGAGCAAAGCCTACAAGTGCGTCTCTTCTTTCCTTTGAATCAGAATTTACATATTTATCGCCGTATTCTGCAATGAAATTCTCAGCGTGTTCAGTAATATCAGCGCCGTGGTATGCGTCCTCCGGCATTTCAACAGACGGGTCAAAATGCTGAAGATAACGAACTTCAAGAGAAGTTGCGAATTTCTCTATCTGATTGCCGGCGTCGTTTATATAGAATTCTCTCTGGGTGTCATAGCCTGCCCAGCTCAGAATTTCCGCAAGGCTGTCGCCCAGTGCGCCGCCTCTTGCATTTCCCACGTGCATAGGACCTGTGGGATTTGCTGAAACGAATTCAACCAGCGCACGTTTGCCGGCGCCTGTATCTGTTCTGCCGTAGTTTTCCTTCTCTTCAAGGACATTTTCAATGACTCCGGAAAACCAGCTTCTTCTGAGAAACAGATTTATAAAGCCCGGACCTGCAATTTCCGCACGTTCAAAGGAACTGCCCTCAAGAACCAGTGACTCACAGATGAGAGCCGCAATATTCCTCGGCGGCATATGGAATGCCTTTGCGCTTGCCATTGCCAGGTTTGTTGCAAAGTCGCCGTGGGACTTGTCTGCCGGAATTTCAACATTAAATGCAGGCATCGGTTCAGCCGGTACCTTACCCTCTGCCACAAGACGTCCGACAGCGTCCATAAGCAGGCCTTTAAGCTCATCTGATGCAAGCTTTATACAGTTTGCCATTTTTCAATTCCTCTTTCTTATTACTCATCTGCCGTAATATCCAGATAGATCTCATTATCGGACATATATGCAGAATTAACATCAATAGTATATTTCAAATACAGACTGCCGCCGTTTTCAGACAGGCTGTTTTCTATTTTATGTGTAAATATTCCCACTGTGATATCACCGTAGGGCGTACCGTAAAGGCAGTAATGCTTTTTTCCGGTTTCGATCACCAGATTGGAATTTGCCGTACCTGTACGTACTATAGATACTATGCTGCTGCCTTCAGCAGTTATAGTTGTGGTGGCTCCTTCAAAGCCTGTGGCGTCAGAATCCTCATAGCTGACTATAAATTTTCCGTCAACCTGCTCCATTGTGCCGTCCGTAAGCAGCTCCGTTTCAGAACGTTCGCCCTCTGCTTCAAGCACACTGCGCAGCTTCAGCTGAATATGCTGCTTCATTCTGTGCTCCTTTCTCTCAGAAATCACTTCTGAAAACATCGCCTCTGACGTCTTCACGGAGGAAGTTTACTGCATTTTCCTCAAACATCTCTGTGCTGTCGCTTACATAATAAGTATTTTTGCCCTTGCATTCCCTGTCGCTCAGAAGTCCAAGCTCATGAAGCTTACTCTTTGCAAATTTCGCAGCCTCTGCACCGGCAGATATAAGAGCAACGTCCTTTCCCATAATATCGCCTATAAGATCAGCTATTACAGGATAGTGGGTACAGCCTAAAATCAGAACATCAACATTTTCCTTCTTTACCGGATCAAGATACTCTTCAGCCACCAGTCTTGTGACCGGATTGTTAAAATCCGTATATCCGTTTTCAACAAGGTGAACGAACAGCGGACAAGCCTGGGGTATGACCATTACATCCGGATGTGTGTCTGCGATCGCCTTTATATAGCTGCCGCTTTTTATTGTTGCAGGCGTTCCGATAATGCCTATCCTCTTTTTCTTTGTAGCTTTGCAGGCAGCCTCAATTGCCGGGGCAATTACTCCTGTAAAGGGCATATCGTCCGTTACAATGGGAGTATCAAGGGCAACGGAGCTTACAGTTCCGCAGGCGGCTATTATCATTTTTATCTCGTGCCGTCTTAAAAATGCCACGTCCTCACCGGCATACCTCAGAATCGTTTCACGGCTTCTGCTGCCATAGGGAATTCTTGCGGTATCTCCGAAGTAGATTATATTTTCATTCGGCATTATCCTGTTAAGCTCCTGCACTGCTGTAAGACCGCCCATGCCTGAATCAAATACTCCTATGGCATAATTCTTTATTTTCTCTTTATCTGTCAAACCGGTCTCCTTTCCGAATATATCACGCATCTGTATGTGCGCCTGTATTCTCCATTGCCTGTTCAATAAGCTTATCTACAAGATAACTCTGGTTCATTCCCAGATTCTCCATAAGCTTGGGATACATACTGATGCTTGTAAAGCCGGGCATGGTGTTTATCTCGTTGAGAATGATCTCTCCTGCGTCAGTCAGGAAGAAATCCACTCTTGAAAGTCCCTTGCAGCCCATAGCCTTATATGCCTCTACTGCCGTGCTTCTTATCTCATCAGACTTTTTCTCATCAATTCTTGCAGGAATATAGAGTTTGGATGAACCGTTTATATATTTGTCATCGTAATCATAGAATTCAGCGGCAGGCTCAATTTCTCCAACATATGATGCAAAAGGTGCGTCATAACCGAAAACGGCAACCTCCAGCTCTCTGCCCTTTATAAACTCCTCAACAACAACCTTTTTGTCATGAGAAAATGCAATCTGAATAGCATCCTTGAGTTCTTCAATATTATTCGCCTTATTTACGCCGATGGACGAACCTGCATTTGCAGGCTTTACAAACAGCGGGAAACCAAGTGTTTCAGCCATTGCCGTACATTTGGAATCAAGATGGTTTATATCGCTTTGCTGAACGGAAGCCCACTTTGCTGTTCTTATACCATTATAATCAAGCACAGTATGAGTCATACATTTATCCATGCAGGCAGCGCTTCCCAGCGTGTCACAGCCTACATAAGGGAGCCTTGCCATTTCAAGAAGTCCCTGAAGTCTGCCGTCCTCGCCGTTTCTTCCGTGGAGAACAGGAAATACAACGTCTACCTTTTTAATATATATTTCTCCGTTTTCAATTGTTATAATGCCCTTGTGGATAGGGTCCGGTGAGATAATTGCAGAGGTGCAGTCGGGATTTCTCTCCCATGCGCCGGACGCTATCTCATTTACATCGCCGGGAAAATAGAGCCACCTGCCCTTTTTGGTGATGCCTATGCAGATAATGTCATACTTTTCCCTCGGAATACTGTTTATTACATTGGAAGCAGAAATAAGTGATACGTCATGTTCACTTGAAACGCCGCCGAAAAGCACGGCTACACGAATTTTTGCCATGTTATATCTCTCCTCTCAACTGTCAGGCTGATTAATTTATATGACTCCTGAGCTGTCATAAATACATTACCTATTCTATTTTAACACATTTCACAAAGATGTGCAAGCCTTTTTCCATGAATACCATTATTTTTTTATAAGAACATCAGTGCGGAAGGGAATTTTTCTTAAAAGCTCAAAAAAACTATTGACAAGCGTAAATAAATGTGATATACTAAGCTTACCTCTTCTATGGGGTTTATTTTTATGCCTGTTTGCAGAGCGTTCGTACTGCATAAGGCTTCCTGTAGCAGGAGGGAGGCAAACGGCCCGAAGGCTTGAATTGCCTGCGGGAGAAGAATAAGATCAGGAGGTGCCGATAATGAGAGTGAAGGTAACTTTGGCTTGTACTGAATGCAAGCGCCGCAATTATGTGACCAAGAAGAACAAGCGTAACAATCCGGAGAGGATTGAAATGAACAAGCACTGCAA
>JAQXHO010000063.1 GCA_029007315.1 Oscillospiraceae bacterium | reverse complement strand
GGTTCCATTCCTGTGTGGAGGGACTTAAAAATACACTTGGCATTTTTCCTTAAAGCCTCTTTTCCTGTTGGTACAGGCAAAAGCCTGTTCCTTATCAGTTTATGCTTTAAGTGAGGAATGAGTGATTATTCACCGTAGGTGTCAAATATATATTCAAATACAGAAAGCTCATCCGCTTCATCTGCATAGGGACTTATTATTTCAAGGTTGGCTATGTAGTCAAGCACTTCCTGTTTTGTTGCTGATATGCCGTTTTTAGAAATATTTTCTATTTTGAAGACAGGAGCGCCATTTGTTGTTTCAACTATACCGCTTGCTGATAATATTTCTGATTGGGATACGTCCGGATATTCTCTTCCTACTCCAGCATAAGAGTACATTGCCCTAATACGATGACTGATACAGGCAAGATATGTTTCATTTATGTTATGATCTTCAATCAAAAAATAAGTATAATGAGACGTACTACCGGCTTCATTTAATCCAAAAGTGTCATAGAATTTTCCATTATCATAAACTTGTAATACATACGGATCATACTGCCATACTACGTTGGTTGTGTTTTTATATGGGTCAAAATTTGTATTATCATACCGTCCAATAGTTTCTTTTTTGCCGTCACTGTCGATATCAAGATAAAAGACTGATTCAAGATCTCCGCTGTATAGTTCGTGTGGTTCTCCAGCATAGAAATAATCTTTCTTCACTGTAGGCGGCAGTATAAGGGTATCAATTATCCCTGCGGCGTGTTCGGAGTACAGCGAAAGGGCAGTGCTTGCATCGTTTATGGTGATTTCTCCGTCCTTATCCATATCAGCGGCATTTGACTGTATCTCGTTTATTTCAGAAGGAAGACCTGCCGCATTATCGGCGTAGCAGGAAAGAATTATGTCTGCGTCAGAAAGTGTTATATCAGCATCTCCGTCAACGTCACCCTTGCCGTAGGCGGTCTGGTCAAGGAAGGTGACGTTCTGCATATATTCCAGATATTGCTCATATTCTGCCATTTCACCGTTTTGATATTCACCACCATTGAAACCTATTATTAACTTGTCTTGTCCGTCAAGATAAAGCTTATGGAGTGATTCGTTTGCAGAAATATCACCATAAGAATATCCGAAAAATGTTTCACCGGTATTGTTATCCTGAATAATATGGACATTGATATACACATGGTCATTCGATGGCTCTTTAAACATTATATACGGTTCTGAATCATCATTGTAAGTATAATAGAAATCTGATGCTGAATAATCAATTTTATCAATATGATAACGTCCGATTTTCTCTTTTATACCGTCACCGTCAATATCAATATTATAAGAGTTAATAAGCCTTCCTGTGTAATTTTTTTCTGTAATAGTAAGCGTTTCCGGAAAAATCTCATTCTCTGCTGACACATACTGAGCATTAATAGCAATATTCGAAAAAATCAAAGTACATGCTGTTACAGCAGCAAAGATTTTATGAAATATATCCATAATTTATATCCTCGTTCCCAGTTTAACCGAATACTCATCTCTGAAAGCCTCAAATCTGTCCTCGTCAATGGCGTCACGAATCTTTTCCATAAGGGTGTTGTAAAAATAAAGATTATGCTGAACCGCAAGTCTGCCTGCAAGCTGTTCATTTGCCTTGAAAAGATGACGCACATATGCTCTGGAACAATTGCGGCAGGTGGGACAAGCACATCTTGTATCAATGGGAAGATCATCTGTTTTGTACTTCTCGTTTGTGATGTGCATGATTCCATCCCATGTGAATACCGTACCGTGACGGGCGTTTCTGCTGGGCATAACGCAGTCGAACATATCAACTCCTCTGTATACCGCCTCAATGATGTTCTGAGGTGTTCCCACACCCATGAGATAGCGTGGCTTGTCCGTGGGCATGAAAGGTTCTACCTCTTCAATGATATGATACATCACCTCCGCAGGTTCGCCTACAGCAAGACCGCCGATAGCATAGCCGTCAAGACCGAACTGTGCAATTTCCTTCATGTGGGATACTCTCAGTTCGTCAAATGTACCGCCCTGGTTTATGCCGAAAAGCATCTGTTTCGGGTTGATAGTGCCTTCCTGTGTGTTAAGCTCTGCCATTTTCTTCTGACAGCGTTCAAGCCAGCGTGTAGTTCTTGCGCAGGAATCCTTTACATATTTAAAAGGAGATGGATTCTCGACGCATTCGTCAAATGCCATTGCAA
>JAQXHO010000062.1 GCA_029007315.1 Oscillospiraceae bacterium | reverse complement strand
ATAAATGAAAGTGCTGATTATAATGCTGCCGGCAGAATGACAAGCAAACTTCTGGATATACTTGAAGAACGCAAGGACGGGCAGTATCGCACAGCTAAATTTAACTGCAAATGCGGTAAATGTGGTCATAAAGAACCGTGGTCAAAATTACGGTACGGATTTCTTACGTTTTTAACTGTTCTGATTTCAATTGCGGGTGTCTTTGTAATATTAGGCGCTGCAATGATTAAAGATTATATCATATTGCTTACGGCTGTCTGTGCTTTATTAGTTCTCTTAACGTGTTATGTCTTATACAGGGTTGTAAACACCGGAAAAATGGAAAAATTAACAGCTGCTCTGCCTGTAAGGTCACTGCCTGCATTTTCGCAGGAATTTGAAGAAGTTCTGAATGAAGCAGTGCGAAACAGTGAAAATGAACACAGAGAGCTTTATATAGATAAAAAATTACAGAAGAAAATGAAAGGCAAGGTGAATGAGTAATGGCACTTTGGGCAGGAAGATTTTCCAAGGAAATCGACGAAACAGTAAATGCTTTCAATTCCTCCATTGCATTTGATGCGAGAATGTATAAGCATGACATACAGGGCAGTATTGCCCATGCCACAATGCTGGGCAAATGCGGCATTATAACCGAAGAGGACAGCGAAATTATTGTAAAGGGTCTGGGTGAGATACTTGAGGATATCGAGTCGGGCAAGCTGGAGTTTGACCCCACAGCAGAGGATATCCATATGTTCATAGAGGCTGAACTTACAAAACGCTACGGCGACGTAGGCAAAAGACTTCACACATCAAGATCGAGAAATGACCAGGTAGCACTTGACCTCAGACTTTATCTCCGTGATGAAATTGCTGAAATAAGAGAAATGGTTCACAAGCTGTGCGAGGTACTCATTGACCTTGCAGAGAAGAACACCGAAACTGTAATGCCCGGTTATACACACCTCCAGAGAGCGCAGCCCATAACCTTTGCACATCATCTTATGGCATATGTGCAGATGTTTCTCCGTGACCTTGGCAGACTTGAGGACACAGCTAAACGCATGAATGTATGCCCTCTGGGAAGCGGCGCACTTGCCGGTACTACATACCATATAGACAGGGAAATGACAGCCAAGCTTCTTGGATTTGACGCACCTATGGCAAACAGCCTTGACGGCGTTTCCGACAGAGATTACTGCATAGAGCTCGGCAATGCCCTTTCTATTATAATGATGCACCTGTCAAGATTTTCAGAGGAGGTTATCCTCTGGTGCTCATGGGAATTTAAGTTTATAGAGCTTGACGACGCATACGCAACAGGTTCATCTATCATGCCCCAGAAGAAAAATCCCGATATAACAGAGCTTATCCGTGGAAAGACCGCAAGAGTTTACGGTGATCTGAACACTCTCCTCACCATGATGAAGGGTCTGCCTCTTGCATACAACAAGGATATGCAGGAGGATAAGGAGGCAATATTTGACGCAGTTGATACAGTAAAGCTGTGCGTCAAGACATTTATTCCCATGATGGAAACTCTCACTGTAAACGCTGAAAACATGAGAGCCGCTGCTGCAAAGGGATTCATCAATGCCACAGACTGTGCTGATTATCTGGTTAAAAAGGGAATGCCTTTCCGTGACGCATACAAGATCTCAGGAACACTTGTGGCAGAGTGCATTTCAAAGGGACTTACTCTTGAAACACTGCCCCTTGAGGAATATAGAAAAATGACAGAGCTTTTTGACGAGGACGTATACGAGGCAATCAGCCTTGAAACCTGCGTAAAGGGCAGACTTTCACAGGGCGGACCTTCTCCGGATGCAGTAAAAATTCAGATTGAGCTTGCGAAAAAGCAGCTGGAAGCGTAAAATTATGCTGAAAAGACAGTTTAAATTTATAATATGCCTTTGCCTGATAGCCGTGCTTGCATGGATACTGGGGGAAGTGCTTATTGCACTGGTACTTGATTTAAGTCCGGTGGTATCATGGATATGGGCAGTGCTGATGCTTGCAGGAACCTGCGCATTCAGCGTATGGAAATGCCCCAGGGAATAGGAGGAACAGAGAAAATGGCAGTAAACATTTTTATTGACGGACAGGAGGGTACAACAGGTCTGCGGATACTTGAAAGATTCGCAGG
>JAQXHO010000061.1 GCA_029007315.1 Oscillospiraceae bacterium | reverse complement strand
AGCACCTTGTTGGCAAAACACTTATTCTGCCTATCGTTCACCGTGAAATACCTATCGTTGCTGATGATTATGTTGAAATGGATTTCGGTACAGGCGTTGTAAAGATAACACCTGCCCATGACCCTAACGATTTTGAAGTAGGTTTAAGACACAATCTGCCTGTTATCAATGTAATGACAGAAGACGCAAAGATAATCGAGGATTATCCTAAGTATGCAGGAATGGACAGATATGAGGCAAGAAAGGCTATCGTTGCTGATCTTGAAGCAGAGGGAGCACTTGTTAAGGTAGAGGATTACAGCCATAATGTAGGCACCTGCTACCGCTGCGGAACAACCGTTGAACCGAGAGTTTCTACACAGTGGTTTGTAAAAATGAAACCTCTTGCAGAACCTGCCATTGAAGCTGTAAAGAAGGGTAAGACTAAGTTTGTTCCTGAGCGTTTTGACAAGATATATTTCCACTGGCTCGAAAATATCCGTGACTGGTGTATTTCCAGACAGATATGGTGGGGTCATCAGATTCCTGCATTCTATTGCGATGACTGCGGTGAAATGATCGTTACAAAGGAAGATAGTGCAGTTTGTCCCAAGTGCGGAAAACCTATGCGTCAGGATCCTGATACGCTTGATACATGGTTCAGTTCAGCTCTCTGGCCCTTCTCAACACTTGGATGGCCTGATAATACAGAGGATCTGAAGTATTTCTATCCTACAAATACACTTGTAACAGGTTATGATATCATTTTCTTCTGGGTAATCAGAATGATGTTCAGCGGTCTTGAAAACATGGGCGAAGTTCCTTTCAATACTGTTCTTATACACGGTCTTGTTCGTGACTCACAGGGCAGAAAGATGTCAAAGTCACTGGGCAATGGCATTGATCCTCTGGAGGTTATTGATGAATACGGCGCTGACGCACTGAGATTCATGCTGGCTACAGGCAACTCGCCGGGAAATGATATGAGATATATCGATGACAAGGTTAAGGCTGCAAGAAACTTTGCTAATAAGCTCTGGAACGCTTCAAGATTCATTATGATGAATCTGCCGGAGGATTTCAAGTTTACAGGTCTTCCTGCTGAACTTCGCATGGAGGATCAGTGGATCGTTTCCAAGTTCAATGATCTTGCCAAGGAAGTAGGAGAAAATCTTGATAAATTCGAGATAGGCGTTGCAAGTGCCAAGATATATGACTTTATCTGGGATGTATTCTGCGACTGGTATATTGAACTTACAAAGCCGAGAATCATTGCCGGCGGTCAGTCTATGGCTGACGCACAGGCTGTTCTCGTATGGGTAATGCGTGGCATGCTTAAGCTCCTTCATCCATTCATGCCTTATATCACAGAGGAGATATGGCAGGTTCTTACTGATGGCGAATCAATGATCATACTGGAAAATTATCCCACATATGATGAAAAATACTGCTACGCTGAAAGCGCTGCACAGTTTGAAAAGATTATTGCAGCTATCAGAGCAGTAAGAAACCGCCGTACAGAGATGAATGTTCCTCCGTCACGCAAAGCAAAGATCTGCATTGAAACAGAGGAAAAGGAACTCTTTGAAAGCTGCGGTATGTTCTTTGAGAAGCTTGCTTCTGCTTCTGAAATTGAAGTTGGAACCTCATTTGATTTACCTGACGCAGTAACAGCAGTTACAGATACAGCACGTCTGTTTATTCCTATGGATGAGCTTATTGACAAGGACAAGGAACTGGCACGTCTTAACAAGGAAAAGGAAAAGGTTCAGAAGGATATTGATTTCCTCAGCAAAAAGCTTTCAAATCAGGGCTTTATTGCTAAGGCTCCAAAACAGCTTATTGAGGCTGAACAGGCTAAGCTTGACAAGGCTAATGAAAAAATGGCAAAACTCAATCAGTCCATTGAAGGTTTAATGGCTTAAATTCCATTGGTTAAAATATCACAAAACCTGCATACTGTAATGTATGCAGGTTTTGAAATTATGATTGGAACAGGTGATTATTTATGACATATAAAGAAGCTATGGCATATATACAGAGCTTTAGCAAAAGCGGCTCACCGGTAAAAAATCTTTCAAGAATATCAAATCTTTTAAATGAGCTTGATAATCCTCATGAAAAGCTGCAGTTTGTCCATATTGCAGGTACAAACGGCAAAGGTTCAACTCTTGCCCTCAGCTCTGCTGCAGCTATTAAGGCGGGATTTAAAGTCGGTCAGTTTACCTCTCCATACATGATTCGCTATAACGACCGAATTCGCATTAACAACACAGATATTCCGGACGAGATGGTGGCTCAGCTTTGCACCATAGTATCTGAATGTCATGTTGCTCCGGAATGTTCTCAGTTTGAAATAACATTTGCAATTGCACTGCTGTATTTTCTGAATGAAAAATGTGACATTGTTTTTCTTGAAACGGGACTGGGCGGTCTTCTTGACGCTACCAATATTATAAAATCGCCCCTTGTCAGTGTCATCACTTCAATATCACCTGACCACACCAATATTCTCGGAAAAACTGTACCGGAAATAGCTGTTCACAAGGCAGGAATAATCAAGCAGGGCTGTCCGGTTGTGTTGTCGGCTGATAATGACGATTCTACAATAGAAATAATTTCCGAAATCGCCAGAAAAAAAACTGCCTCACTACGCATACCGGATTTCCGTGACTGTCGTATAATAGAAGAATCTCTTGACGGCACCCTTTTTCAGTATCACAGCATGGACTACTCCCTGAAAATGCCGGGTATCCACCAGGTTTATAATGCTCTTACTGCTATTGAGATAGTACGAATTCTAAGTATGCACGGATACCTTATAACGGCGCAGAATGTTGCTGACGCATTTGAAACGGTCAGCGTCCCTGCACGTATTCAGCAAATCAGCAGTGAACCTCCTGTTCTGCTTGACGGAAGTCACAATCAGGGCAGTATCATTGCCCTTGCTGATGTTCTGAGAGTCTCCGGACGTTCGCCTGTTGTAATTATTTGCGGTATGCTTCGCTCAAAAGATTATAAAACATCATGTCACATTATTTCTCAGATTGCAGATTACGTGATATGTGTTGATGATTTTTCAGATCAATCTGTTAAAAATGAAGAGCTGGAAACATATTTCCGTGATTACTGTCCGGTTATATCCAAATCTGTCAATGAGGCACTTCCCTATGCCTTAAAAATTACAGATAGTTCAAAAGGCATTATAGCTGTAAGCGGTTCGCTTTACCTTGCAAGCTGTTTCTATGGAAAAAACAATTTTGATGCTTTATAATAAACATATATGCCCCACAGGATGATCATTCTGCGGGGCATTCTTGCTATTATGATATATGCTGTTTAAATATTATCCTTTATTATTACTATCGGAATAGGCGGACAATTTGACCTGTTTACAAATGGCATTTCTATTACAGTATATTTTTTGCTGTCAAGTGAAGGAAGATATTTCAGCAGTGCGTCATGCTCTTCATAACCTGTTTCCCTGCCATAGTATATTATCAGTGTGATAATGCCTCCATTTTTAAGGAGTTTTAAGCCTTTCTCTATTGCTTCAATACTTGTTTCTTTTCTGGTAAAAATGTTATGATCACCTTTAGGAAGCCAGCCAAAATTAAATGTGATAAGAGATACACTTTCCTCTTCAAAAAAACTGTCCATTTCACTATGACTTTTTAAGATAACATCTGCACGATGAGATAAACCGTGTTCTTCAAGAAGCTGCTTTGTACTTTCTACTGCTTCCTGTTGTATATCAAATGCAGTAACATGGCCGCTTTCTCCTACAAGTTTACAGAGATGAAGAGTATCATTGCCTCGTCCTGCTGTAGCATCAATGCAGATATCTCCTTCTGAAACATTCTCATCTATTACACGGTTTATTATATCAAGCGCACTGAAAGAATTCATCCTTTTCATTGATCTGTACGCTTCTTTCTTTTATTTTTATATTTTATGCTGCTTTCTTCACTGCCGCAATAATTCTTTCTTCGACACCATTTTATTACCTCAGGAGGTTTTTTGCAAAGTGCAGGCTGACTTCCGGTTTCATAACTCTCAAATTCAGCATACTTTACAGCGCCATAGGATTTAAGCTTTCTTTCGTACTCGCCAATCTTTATTTTTTCAATGTAGAACTCACGCACATCATATGACCTGTTCATATTTGAATCAATAATAACGCCTGACTTAATGGAACGATACTTCGACAGAACCTCCTGTGCATCTTCAATTGTATCATAGACAATTTCGTCAATAAGGTATGGTGCTTCGGAAAAGCCATTGGTACAGCCTGGTTCAATCGGTACATTATCCGGAATCTCACAATGCTCTGTCATCATAATTCTATAACCATATTTCATCTTTGAATCTCCCTGTTATTACAATATTTACTAAAAAAAGACTCATACTGGTTTTTATTATAGCACACATACATATACATATCAATATTCTTCTTGGAAATGTAATATCAAAAAAATGTGAAAATTTAGTGTTATAAAAAAGCAGTCTTTGAAATATAACATCAAAGACTGCTTTTATACATTATTTGTTTAAGAAAATACTATCTGCTTCAGTTCGATTGTACCGGTTCCTCTGTAGATAAAATACAATGGATGAACACCATCTTCGATCGAAATCTTCTCAGTAAACTCTGTCCAGTCTGAAACCGGTGAAACAGCAAACCTTGCAATTTCACTTTTACCCATATCCTTATATGCTGTAAGCGTACCTGAACCTGCTGCTGTAATAACAACTGATAATTCAGCAGCATTTTTAAATGAGAAATATTTATAACCGATCAGTGTTCCATCGGAAATTTCACCTATAAAACGATCCTCGCCACGATTAGTTACATTAGGAAAACTTTCAGTGTAAATAGAATTGCAGCCATGAGGCATATTTCCGTTTGTAATATTGCAGGCAATTACAGCAGGATATGCTCCTTCTGCAATCAGAGCGCCGTTATTAAGTCCGCATGAAGTAATTTCAACCTGATTGATAGAACCGTCTTCTGCAATGAATATTTTCTCTGCACACGCTTGTCTGCTGTAATCAGATTTATGTGTAAGACGATGATAAAATACATACCATTGACCATTTATGTTTTCAATGCTTCCGTGTGTTGTTCCGGTCATGTTAAGGCGATCCTGTTCCTCACGGCCATTTATTCCAACATCTCCGTTTGATACAATTGTACCGCCAAATACAAAATCACGATCCGGATATTTGCTTGTTGCATAGCAAAGTTCATGATTCTGCTTGGATGAGTATATAAAATAATAGGTGTTTCCAATCTTTCTCATTGAACTCGCTTCAAAAAACGGATGACTTTCAAAACTTGTTCCTCTCGTATCATAAGGAATTATATGCTTTGGCTCCTCTTTTACAGTCATCATATCATCTTCAACAACAACCATACACGGACCCATTACACTTCCTTCAGTTGTGAGGATTTCTTCTCTGGATTTGTTATACATTTCCATTTCTTTTTGAACAATCGAATCATCATCCTGCCAGTTGTCTTTCTGCTCATAATCAACCTGTGTTCCGTAATAGATTCTTATTACTCCATTGTCATTAATAACACCCGGATCAAAGCATACAAATTTTTTCATAGGTCTGCCGTCAGGATAACGTACAAAACCAAGGTATTCGTATTTACCTGCAGGCGTATCTGATACAGCAACACTTATTGGTCCAAAATATCCGCCTTTTCCATATGCACCTGACATACAATAATACAAATAATACCTTCCGTCATTTCCTCGTACAACATCGGGAGCATACATATACTTTCTCTCTTTGTAATCCGGATCCTGTGACGCCTTATAAATAACGCCTTCACATCTCCAGTCGGTAAGATCATCAACAGGCGCAGAATATACCGTATAGTCGAGCATACAGAATGTCTCTCCGCCCTCTTTATCATGAGATCCATAAAGGTAGACACGATCACCGAATACATGGGGTTCGCCGTCGGGAATACATTCATTTAATGGTAAAAAAGGATTATAAACTTGCTTTGTCATAATATTACACCTCATAAAATTCGTTAAAAGATTTGATTAATATAATTATACTAAATCTATTTATATATTCAAGACGATATAGTGTCGTAATAATTAATTTTCTTTAAATTAATACTTCTGTATAATAATAAGTGCAAAAAATATATAATATATTTCAAAATCAAAAGCAATACAGCACAAAAACTTTACGTAAGATGCGCAGTCAGTTTTTTCAGATAAAACAAAAACATAGTGAATACTTTTTCGGCTGTCATTCAGGCATAAAAATGCCCCTTTCGTTAGTGTCAATCCCGGAAAATATTATTATACCACATTGTCTGACAAAAGGGAGCATTTTATTCATAAAGCTTCAAGGCATTTTTCTAAAGAACAGCATTAAAAAGCTGACTCATATATTGATATAATATCATCTTTTGTAAGCGGAACAAAACTTCCTGCTGAACCTCCGGCAGCCTTTACAGCCATTTCTTCAAAATGTATCTTTTCTGTAATTCCAACTGTCCTCAGATTAGAAGGCATTTTCATTGTTTCAAAGAAAAATTCCGCTGTTTTGTCGATTGCAGCATTTGCGGCAGCGTGATCATCGGCAAAAGTAATACCCCATACATTTCTTCCGTATTCTGCAATTTTTAATATCTTTGAAGAATCCTTTTTAATTACAAAACGCATCCATGCAGGAGTGAGAATAGCAAGGCCTTCGCCGTGAGTGATGTCATAGAAAGCTGACAGCTCATGCTCCATAGGATGAACACACCAACCAACTTCAGCCCCGTTACTTAAAAGGCCGTTGATAGCAAGACTGCCTGCCCACATAAGATTAGCTCTTGCTTCGTAGTTATCAGGCTCATTAAGAGCAACCGGTCCGTATTTAATGCAGGTTTTCAATACAGATTCACAAAGATAACCTTGCAGTACAGCTCCGTGGACATTGGTGAAATAATTTTCAAATGTATGACTCATCATGTCCGCTGTACCGGCTGCAGTCTGCTTTGGGGATACTGTATATGTCAGAGTGGGATCAAGTACAGACATGACAGGTTTTACAAGGTCACTGCCAGTACCCCACTTTTCATTTTTAGAAAGATCGCTGATAACTGCAAAAGCATCCATTTCCGAACCTGTAGCAGAAAGGGTAAGAACAGAATATACCGGCAAAGCTTTCGAAATTTTGTCGCCGTCAAGAACTAAATCCCATGGATCGCCGTCATAGCAGGCAGCAGCTGCCACAACCTTTCCACAGTCAATTGCAGAACCGCCTCCAACTGCAAGTACCATATCTATATCATAAGTTTTGCAAAGCTCTGCACCTTTGCGTACCGATTCTATACGAGGATTGGGTTCAACGCCTGAAAGCTCATAAACAGTCAGTTCGTTGTCAGTAAGAATTTTCATTACCCTGTCATACAATCCGCTTCGTTTGATACTTCCGCCACCATAAACAAGCAGTACCTTGGTGCCGCTATTTTTAAGCTCCGATAAATGTCCAAGCTGATCTGTACCAAAATGGATTATCGTAGGAACAGAATATGTGAAATTGTTCATAAAATATACCTCCATTTATTCTGAATATTTAAATAACAATATTATTTATTTGATTGTATTATATTTATAGCCAATTTTCAACTAAAGAATATTACAATATAGTAAACTTTTTATTCATACTGCACGAGCTGTCTGAAATTGTTGTGTATATACCCGGAAATAATAAAAATGTCCTGACTAAAAAAGTCAGGACAAATTATGGGGTGGGAGATGGGATTCGAACCCACGGTCTTCGGGACCACAATCCGACGCTTTAACCAACTAAGCTACACCCACCATATGTACGTCCTTTCGGACGTATTTTGTATTTGGCGCGCCTTAATGGATTCGAACCATTGGCTTACTGCTTAGAAGGCAGTTACTCTATCCAGCTGAGTTAAAGGCGCAAATTGGAGCGGGTGATGGGAATCGAACCCACGTAACCAGCTTGGAAGGCTGGAATTCTACCATTGAACTACACCCGCATTTTTATTCATTGCTCTCACAACATTATCTATTATACCACAGCCTGTATTATTTGTCAAGCATTTTTTGCATTACTTTTTAAAGAAATAGCGGAATGCTGAATTGCAATCCGCTATCAAGTGCTTAATAAAATTAACTAAATCTTACATCAAGCTCGCCATTTTCATCAACACATATATTAAGTGAGCGAATATCTCCATTATTATCTATGATAATATTTGCTATCTTATCTTCAATTTCCTGCCGTATAACACGTCTTATATCACGTGCGCCGTATGGCTTGCCATATGACTTCTTTGCGATTTCTGAGAGAGCTGAGTTCTCATAACTAAGTGTAATGTTTTTCTCTTCAAGCGGCTCTTTCATTTCATCTATCATCAGAGCAGCTATCTTTTCAAAATCATTTTCTGTAAGATTTTTGAAAACTATTATCTCATCGATTCTGCTGATAAATTCAGGACGCAGAAATTCACGCAGTGCCTTCATAGCACGTTCTCTTGTTATTTCATTTTCAGTACGGTTAAATCCAACTCCAACGCTTTTATCTGTAGAACCGGCGTTTGAAGTCATGCAGATTATTGTGTTTTCAAAGCTTACTGTTCTGCCCTGTGCGTCATCTATTTTTCCTTCATCAAGAATCTGCATGAGAATGTTCATTACATCAGGGTGTGCCTTCTCTATTTCATCAAACAAAATAACTGAATAAGGCTTTCTTCTTACCTTTTCTGTAAGCTGTCCTGCCTCATCGTAACCAACATATCCGGGAGGAGAACCAACCATTCTTGCCACAGAATGTTTCTCCATAAATTCTGTCATATCAAGGCGAATAAGCGGTTCTGTTGAATCAAACATTGTTTCTGAAAGAACTTTTACAAGTTCTGTCTTTCCTACGCCTGTAGGTCCTACAAAAATGAATGACGCCGGTCTTCTTCTCATTGAAAGCTGAACTCTTGTTCTTTTTATTGCATTAGCAAGAAGATGTACAGCATCATTCTGACCAATTACACGTTTACTAAGACTTTCTTCAAGATTAGAGATCTTTGAAAACTCTGATTCCTCAATTTTATTTGCCGGGATACCGGTCCAGAGTTCAATTACTTTCGCAAGATCCTTTTCAGTAACTTTTACTTCTTCAAGTTTTTTAGCAAGCTGTTCGATCCTGTCCTTAACCCTTATCAGGTCACCCTTAACTTTTGCAAGCTTTTCAAAGTCAATTTCCATTTCTTCTTCAATAGCTTTTTCATCTTCAAGAAGCTGAAGCTGTTCTGCAATTGCAGCGTCATATTCTGCTATTTCCGGTGAACGAAGACAAGTACAGGCACAGCTTTCATCAAGAAGATCTATCGCCTTATCCGGAAGGAATCTGTCTGTGATATATCTTTCCGAGAGCTTTGCGCAAAGGCGGACAATATATTTTGAAACATGGACTCTGTGATAAGCCTCATAATATTTCTTTATTCCCTCCAGAACCTCAACTGTTTCTTCAACTGTCGGTTCATTTATTGTAACCGGCTGGAAACGTCTTTCAAGGGCAGAGTCTTTCTCAATATATTTTCTGTATTCTTCAAAGGTAGTTGCTCCGATAACCTGTACTTCACCTCTCGAAAGTGCAGGCTTCAGAATATTTGCTGCATTCATAGCACCCTCAGAATTGCCTGTACCCACCAGATTATGAAGTTCATCTATGAACAGGATAATATTTCCTTCCTGTTTCACCTCGGATACAAGCCCTTTCATACGGCTTTCAAACTGACCTCTGAACTGTGTGCCTGCAACAAGTGCAGTAAGATCAAGAAGATAGACCTTTTTATTTTTAAGATTAAAAGGAACATCTCCGGCGCTTATACGCTGTGCAATTCCTTCTGCAATTGCAGTTTTACCAACGCCGGGTTCACCAATAAGACAGGGATTATTCTTAGTACGGCGTGAAAGGATCTGTATTACTCTTGAAATTTCCCTGTCCCTGCCGATAATAGCGTCAAGTTTTCCCTCGTCAGCCCGTTCACTTAAATTGGTGCAGTAATTTTTAAGAAATTTCAGCTCTTTTTTTCGCTTGTTTTTTCCATCCTTACCGGATCTGTCACCTTTTCTCTTGCCGAAAAATGCCTCAAAAGGATTGTTATCCAGTGATTCTGAGTCTTCTGTTTCTGCAGGAAGATCCTGTTCTTCAGAGTTTTCATTATCTTCATTCTGTGAATTCTGAACAGAGCGCATCATATCCTGGAGAAAATTCGGCATTAGTCCACTGCCGCCCATTTCAAAACTGTCACCGTCCATCAAATCCATCATCTGCTCGGAGATCTGTTCGAGTTCCTCATCAGTGATTCCCATTTGCTTCATATAATCAGTTACCTGTGGAATATTCATCTGCTTTGCACAGAGCATACACAAGCCCTCATTCTTTCTCTGACTGCCCTGCATCGATGTTATAAATACCACTGCAGGTCTTTTTTTACATTTACTACAAAGTATCATATTATTTATTCACCTTTCTGTATGCTAAAACTTCATATCCACATATCATAAAATATGCGGAACAAATAGGTTTTATCTATTGTTTCCCTGCTGTAGAACTTATACTCACCGCCTTGCATTGATGAGATAGCACCTACAAGCAACACTATCAGAAATATACTTACTCCTGCCCTTAAAGTCCCGAATGCAGCTCCAAGAGAGGAATCAATAATGCCTGCCTGCCTTTTAGGCACTGCAAGTAATACTGCCCGGAGAATTCCGGATAAAACAGCCACAAGTACAACAAACACAATCATTTTGAGAAATGATATTACAGGCGGTCTTATATAAGATCTTTCAATTTGTTCTGCCAGTGATTTGTAATCATTTCTCAGCACAGAAGAAGCTGCCTTCGAAGCGGATTCAATACCGATACCGCCATTTTGTTTAATTGCATCAGCCGCCCATGAAGGGACTATCTCATCATGCCCTTCAAGCGCTTTATCTATAGCCTGTCCCAGCATTTTATCAAGATCATCAATATTAAGTCCCAGCATTGCTGCCGCTTTTTTTAAGCCGGAAGAATCACTGGCTGCATTATCAAGCATATCTGCTATCTGTTCATTATCAAAAGGAAGATAAATTCCCTTCTTTGCCAGTTCGTCCCGTATATTGTCTGTTATATCGGCCCTGCAAAGCTTGTCTTCAATTTCCTCACGGCAGGTTTCCTGAATAAACTTATCATAAATCCCATTGGCCGCAGGTTCTGCTATACTCCATGCTGCAAAGCATGAGACAACTGAAATAATCAGGCTTATTAAAGCCTTGGTCAGACCATCTTTTGCTCCGTTCCATATACACAGAACAGATATTGCAATTACAAGAAGATCGTAAAACCACCATTCCGATACACCCATAATTCTCCTTATTCATTAAAGTTGACTCGGTTTATCTGATCATAGCTCATAAGGAAAAGATAATCACCTTGTTTAATAAAACGTTCATAGGCATAATCAAGGGAAACCGTTGCAACAGCATTGCCTGCAAAGGAATAAGATACAACGTTATCGCTGCTCATAAGATATGCTGAACCTTCTTCAACACGTACATATGATGAAGACTGGTTCACTGTAACAACTACAGGTGCTTCTGCTGATCCGTCAAAAAGAATCAGATTCGTTTCACGTGTTTCATCACTGCGAACAAGAACTGCAGCTCGTCCGTTTTCAGAATGATATCCCAGAAGTGTTCCTGTATATGTATACATTGATTCCAGCTGACCCTTTTTATTATAATATGCGCACAGTTTGTCTCCAATAACACATATTCGTCCATCATCTGTAAATGATGTTTCAAGGCAAAGGGTAGACAGTGAAGGTGCTTCCCAGAGTTCATCCTCTTTTTCAAAAGAAACTCTGCGTACCACTGATGAAATATCTCCCTCTTCAGCATTCAGCTGAACGAAAACACAGCCATTGCTTTCATTGTCAAAACTTATTTCATTAATACGCTCAACACAGTTTCTTGTATATATTTTCTTTCCCTTTTCATTATAGATATAAACAGAACAGCTGTAGTTGTTTGATTCTGTAATTAATGCAGTATAGCCGCTTTTGCTTACTGCACCGGTTATTATCGGATTTTCAGCTTCTCTTTCATATACAACTCCGTCTGTTTTATCAACTCTGAAGCCTGTACCGCTGTTTTCAAAGCAAAGAGCATAATCTTCGTTAGTTTTCATTATCGTCTTTGTATATGGTATCTGTCTTGTATCCGATTTTTCACCGTTTACAGAGTAAATATACATATAGGAATTGTTGTATATAGCAAGCTTTTCTCCCAAAGGCTGTGCCTGATAGTCATTATCTCCTGACATAGCAAGAGGAAAATTTCCTTCCGCAAGCACTCCGTCATTCTGACGAATAGCTTCTATTTTATTTTCAACGCCGCTTATCCAGTTTCCTCGTTCCATATACAGAAATACACAGAACGCTGCTATAAGCATGAGAACCAGAAGTCTTAGCAGACTGCGCTGCGTCTTTTTTCGTTTTTTCTTTTCGATCGTATCAACTTTACCTTTTTCCATTGCATTTCGCACTCTTCGCTAAGAATGCTTTCTCCTTTCCGGCGTAGTATTCAGATGCTGTCGTAGTATACTTCATGAAGATACAGACCATGAGGCAGTGCCGTTCTTCCGGCAAGCCTGCGATCTCTTGCAGCCATAATTTCTTCAAGTTCTGATACCTTTATTCTGCCCTCATTTATATCAAGCAATGTTCCAACCAATATCCTAACCATATTATACAGGAAACCGTCGCCTTTTACAAGTATTCGCACATCATTTCCCTGCATTTCTATTTGAAATTGATATATTGTTCGTACAGTATCTTTCTTTTTTGAACAGTCTGCACAAAAACTTCCAAAGTCATGAGTACCTACAAAGAATGCCGCCGCCTCTTTCATAAGTTCTATGTTTATAGGACGCCTGTAGTGAAGTGCAAGATCGGTGGCAAATGGATTTTTTGACTCGCTGCAATGGATACGGTAAAGATATGTTTTTCCTTTGCAGCTGAATCTTGCATGAAAATCCTCCGGAACCTCTTCACAGCTCAACACTGAAATATCATCCGGCAGATATCCGTTTATGCCCCGCACAAAATTTCTGAGTGGTATCTGATTTTCCGTCTGAAATGTAAAACAGAACATTTCTGCATGAACGCCTGTATCTGTTCTTGAACAGCCATGAATTGTAACAAGACTATTAAGAATTTTAGACACAGCACCTTCAACCACCTCCTGAACGGTAATGGCATTATTTTGTCTTTGATATCCATGATAATTCGTCCCTCGAAATGCCATTGTAACCTTTAAATTCCTCATTCTTTTTTCTCCTTGCGCTGCATTCTCTGTTTTATCCCGGATACAAATCTGTATTCTTTCAGCAGAACAGCTATCAATATAACAAATGATACAATTGTTATTATTATTCCCTCTGTAAAACCTTCCGGAACATATTTAAGCTTTACTGTATGTGTTCCCTTTTTAACGGGAACTGCAAGCATTGCATCTCCTACTGTTTTTGTTTCAGTTTTTTCTCCGTCAACGTATGCTGTCCAGCCCTTTTCCTGTGGGATTGAAAAATAGCATATGCCGTCATTTTCAGCATTTATCTTTCCTGTCATGCCTGTATCAGAGAATTTTTCAAGATTTACAGCGCCTGCAGAAAGCTTTTCATATCCCTGTTCAAGAAGATCCTTATTTAAGCTGTACACATATATTCTCAGTGAGCCGGATTTAACATTCTCATCACTTATATCTGCACTGACAGTTGCCTTTGCACCTGCTTTAAAGCTGCCTATGGGTGCAATGAATCCCTGCTGTTTTGTTACGCTGTAACTGCCCATATTGACATTATCCTGGAGAATCTGTACTTTGCTTACACCGTCAGCCCAGAAATATGCATACAGCACAGAATCTTTTTCCGGTACAAAATTAAACTTAAAAGTATGTGCAGCAGCTTCCTGGTCTGCTGTAAAGCTGTATTTACCATAACTGTTTCGATATACACCTCTGCCTTCAGCCATTCCCTCATGTGCAGAATGAGTAACATCAATTGACGTAAATAATGGTTCAGCTATGCCAGTAGCTTTTGAAAATAGTGCATTCTGTGCGTCAAAGGGATTGTAATACATATGACTGTCATATGTGAGGATATCTTCATCCGTCATGAAGCCTATTGGAAGAGAGTATTTATTTCTGTATGCCATTACAGAATCTTCTCCTGCAACGAGTCTTAATGTTTCGGTATCAAGAACAGCACCATTGCGTGAGATTATATATTTTATTCCGGTAAACATATTTGTAACCGGTGAACTGAGGGCATAATAATAGCGGTTTCCTGCCTCTGAACCCGGAAGTCCTATGGATTTCAGAAATGTTGTTACATTTTTATTTGCCATAGATGAAAACTGTGAAACACCGTTATATGAATAAAGGGCAGGATCATTGAGAGTGTACCATGTACTCATTTCTGTACGGTAAAAGAGGTCATCATCAAAATCCTCTATCTCATCAAGCAGCTCTGATACCTCTGTATTTTTTGTTGGATAACTTACGTAATCGGAAGTGCCCACAGCTTCTGTGCTTGTACGCACATGAACAAACATTTCAAATAAAAGTCCGACAGAAAGCACAGCACACATTACAAAGGGTTTAAAAAGCTTTCTCTCATACAAAAACATAACAAGTACATAAAAAAGAGATACCGCAAGACTCAGCCACATTGCTTCAGTCTGTTTATCTGTTCTTTCAGAATACCATGTTACTGCAAATAAACCTGCCGCAAAAACCGCCATAGCTATTGAATCTGAAAGCTTTATTTCTCCGGACAATACAAGATCAAAAGCACGGTATGCCATTATTACCATGACAAAGGAAAACAAAAATGAAAACCGATATGGAAGCATATTTGTCACATGAAAACCATGCCAGATGAAATTGAGAATATTCATATTGCAGCTTACAATAATGAAGGCAAGCACAAGCAGAGCCGCAATTTTTTCACGGAAGCAGACTTTCTTTGAACTTAAAAACATTCCAGCCAGTGGTATGCAAATCACACCGCAGTACAGATTAGGAAGGCCTTCTTTTACTGTAGGTTCACGGAATGCAGAAATATTTGCCAGGATATCAAGCCATTCCTCGTAAAAACTTATTTCCCTCGGAAAGGGATTATCAGCGCTGTTTGTAAGCTGAAGAGCAAAATATGCAGGAATAAGCATAAATGCAGCCAGTCCTGCACCGACAGCTGTAGCTGCTGATATTCTTAATCCGGAAAAGATAAAATGTTTAAAGCCTGTACATCTGAAAAGACATATACAGAAAAATGCTATTACTGTAAAGATACATATAAACAGACCGATATAGTAATTTGATAACAGTGCTAACGCAAGAGCTATTGCATATAGAGAACATTTTTTCTCGCATACAATCTTCATAACTCCGAGTATTACAAGAGGCAGAAGTGCCACTGTATCGATCCATATTATATTCCAGCTGTAGCCTAAAATGAAGCTGCAAAGAGCATAAAGTGAAGAAAAGAGGCACAGGGATATATCATTTCTTCCGAATGTATATTTAAGCAGCATCCCTGTAAACAAACCGGCAAAACCAATTTTCAGAAGAAGTATTAAAGTAACAGCGTCACGAAGAAATTCGTCCGGAACAAAAATTGTAAGTAGATTAAGAGGACTTGCTGCATAATATGCCATCATTGCAATAAAATCAGAGCCAAGTCCGGACTTCCATGTATAGAGCAGTGAAGAAAAACTCTGAAGCTTTTCGTGAAGTATATTTGCAAATGGAAAATACTGATGCCAGAAATCAGTTACAAGTATCTGTCTGCTTCCAAAAGGATGAACTCCCTGCAATATCCAGCATATTCCAACCAGAAAAAAAGGCACAAAAAAAGATAACAGAAGATA
Organism: Oscillospiraceae bacterium; assembly: GCA_029007315.1. Classification (GTDB taxonomy): domain Bacteria; phylum Bacillota; class Clostridia; order Oscillospirales; family Ruminococcaceae; genus Ruminococcus_C. The sequence goes on along the minus strand of JAQXHO010000061.1, from coordinate 9,830 downwards.
GCGTTTTGTATCTGCACTTCTGCTTTCTTTTACAATAAGTTGTCCGTTATTTCCCACACCGTTATAATCGGAATGTGCTGCCATTATTTCAGAATTCATATATTCATATCTCCTTAGAAAAGAATAGCTGTGATCACAGCACCGGAAAGCATTATGAGTGTTGCGGTCAAAGAAATATAGTCACACATTCCCGATTTCATAGCCTTCATCTTTGTCCGTCCGATATCGCCTCTGTAACAGCGGCATTCCATTGCTGCTGCAAGTTCCTCAGCACGTCTGAATGCTGACACAAACAGCGGAATAAGCACCGGTATAAGCGCTTTTGCTTTGTCTTTAAGTTTTCCCGAATCAAAACCGGCTCCTCTTGCCTTCTGAGCAGCTATTATTTTATCCGTTTCATCCATAAGGGTTGGAATGAATCTCAGCGCAATCGTCATCATCATTGCAAAGGAATGCACCGGAAAATGTATTTTTTTAAGCGGCGACAGAAGCCTTTCTATTGCATCGGTAAGCTGAATGGGAGATGTGGTGTATGTCAGCAGTGAGGAACCTATGATAAGAAAGATTATCCTCACGATCATTTTTACTGCCGTGAAAACGCCGTCCTCCGTTATCTTTAAAAAGCCTGCCTGAAAATATACTGTTCCTTCCTTTATAAAAAAAAGGTCAAGTATGGCTGTCATCAGCAGTATAGGCATCAGAGGTTTAATGTTTTTGCTGAAAAGCTTTATGGAAAGCCCTGAAAGAACAAGGGCAATTATGCAATAAACGATTCCAAAGGACAGCGAATAAAGCTTATTTCCAGTAAAAAGCATTGCAATATACAAAAGCGTCATTACTATTTTAAAGCGAGGATCCAGTCTGTGAAGAAAACTGTTACCAGGAAAATACTGTCCTATTGTTATATCTCTAAGCATCAGACAGCACCTCCTTTTTTACTTTTGTAATATGACACAAGCTGCCTTACAGCTTCATCTACGGTATATATATTTTCATTAATAGGAATCCCTCTATTTCTGAGTTTCATGCAGATACGTGTTACCTCCGGAACAGAAAGACCAATTTCTTCAAGTTCCTTTGCACGGCTGAATACAGCACCTGTTTCATCATAGCAGAATACATTGCCTTTATCCATTACAAGAAGCTTGTCCGCATATTTTGAAACGTCTTCCATGCTGTGAGAAACCAGGAGGATTGTACAGCCTGTTTTCCTGTGGTAATTTTTAATTTCTGAAAGTATTTCCTCACGGCCTAACGGATCAAGTCCAGCAGCAGGTTCATCAAGTACAAGGACGCCGGGACGCATTGCCATAACTCCTGCAATAGCAGCCCGACGCTTCTGTCCGCCGGATAATGCAAAGGGCGACTGGGAAAGCTGCTCTTCAGTAAGTCCTGCAAATGCTGCTGCTTCAAAAACACGTTCTTTTATTTCACTATCAGAAAGTCCCATATTTGCAGGACCAAAGGCAATATCCCGGTATACAGTTTCCTCAAAAAGCTGATATTCCGGATACTGAAAAACAAGTCCAACCTTAAAACGAATATCTCTCAGTTTGTTTTTATCAGCCCATATATCCTGTCCGTCCAGAAAAACGCTGCCGGAAGTGGGTCTGAGCAGTCCGTTGAAATGCTGCATAAGCGTTGTTTTTCCTGAACCGGTAGAGCCTATTACCCCAACAAATGCTCCCTCTTCAATTTCCAGATCAACATGGTCAACAGCCGTTTTTTCAAACGGAGTACCAATGCTGTACCTGTATGTCAGTCCCTCTGTACGTAATGTTGCCACAGCTAACTCCTTTTTTATGAAAAAAGATTCATAATAGTATCCACACAGGATACCTCATCAATTGCATTTACCGGAACTGGAAGACCTGCGTTTTTCAGTCTCCATAAAATTTCAGTACTCTGCGGAACATCAAGTCCCACAGCCTGGAGAAGTTCCGGCTTTGTAAATACTTTTTCAGGCGTACTGTCTATTATTATTTCGCCCTTTTCCATTACAATCACACGATCCGCCTGAACAGCCTCGTCCATGTAATGTGTTATTAGCACTACTGTAATGCCGTATTCCCTTCTGAGCATATGAATAGTCTTCATAACCTCTTCCCTGCCCTTGGGATCAAGCATTGCAGTGGGTTCGTCAAGTATAATGCAGTCAGGCCTCATTGCAATAATTCCTGCAATTGCAACCCTCTGCTTCTGTCCTCCAGAAAGCTGCGACGGCGCATGATAGCGGTATTCATACATATCAACAGCATGAAGCGCATCATCAACACGCTTTCTTATTTCTTCAGAAGGAAGTCCCAGATTCTCCGGGCCGAATGCCACGTCATCTTCAACGATAGTCGCAACGATCTGGTTATCCGGATTCTGGAAAACCATTCCCACATGGCGGCGTATATCGTAAATTTTATCATCATCACGTGTATCCATGCCCTTAGCCAGCACTCTTCCGGATACAGGAAGAAGTATCCCGTTAAAAAGCCTTGCAAGGGTTGATTTTCCCGAACCGTTATGCCCGAGAATTGCTGTAAATGAACCCTTCTCTATTTCAATCGATATGCCTTTCAGCACATCACCGGAGGTTCTGTTGCCTTCTTCATCTGTATAATGAAAATACAGCTCCTCTGCCAGAAGCTCTGCACTCATTTTATCAGTATCCTTTCCTTATTTCTGCCAGATAGCGGTATTTCCGCAGGGCAGAACCATTTTACTCTGTTCCACCGGCAAGCCTATTTCATCAAAAGTCACATTTCCTCCAAAGTTCTTCTGAAGAACGCTTCCCAGTATATATCCCATAACAGAGGGCGAAAGTCCCGTTGTATAGCTGTTTATCAGGAAAAACAGCGGATCATCGCTCAGAACTCCTGCACAAAGCTTAACAAGGTCATACACACAATCCTCAAGCTTCCATACTTCGCCGCCAGGACCTCTGCCATAACTTGGCGGATCCATTATCACAGCGTCATATTTTCTTCCTCTGCGTATCTCACGGGCAACAAACTTTTCGCAGTCGTCTACTATCCATCTTATGGGTTTTTCCGTCATTTCGGACAGAGCAGCATTTTCTCTTGCCCACTGAACCATTCCTTTTGATGCGTCAACATGGCAAACATTTGCGCCGGCTCTTGCACAGGCAAGAGTTGCACCTCCTGTATATGCAAAAAGATTAAGCACGGATATTGGTCTGCCTGCATTTTTAATTTTCTCCGCTGCAAAATCCCAGTTTACAGCCTGTTCCGGAAAAAGTCCCGTGTGCTTAAAGCCTGTAGGCTGTATTTTAAAAGTAAGTTCCAAAGGTTTATAGTGAAGCTTCCATGATTCCGGCAGCTTTTTTGAAAAGCTCCAGCTTCCGCCGCCTGTTGATGAACGTGTGTAATGTCCGTCTGCATAATTCCACCCGGAATTATTCTTCGGAGTATGCCAGATTATCTGCGGATCAGGACGTATAAGAGTAACACCGTTCCAGACCTCTAATTTTTCCTGTGAAGATGTATCAAGTATGCGGTACTCTTCCCAACGATTTGCTGCTCTCAAAATACTCGCTCCTTTATTTTATCGCTGTACATACGCTTCAATTTCTGCTGTAATAGCTCTGCAGGCCTCTTCCATAAGAGCAGCATCCTTTCCTTCAACCATTACACGGATAAGCGGCTCGGTTCCGCTTTCACGTACAAGAATACGTCCGTTATCGCCAAGCTTTTTTTCATATGAATCCATAACAGCCTTTACCTTTTCATCTTCTCTCCAGACTGTTCTGTGTTCCGGTTTTATGCGTACATTGAGCATAAGCTGAGGAAATGTATCCATTAAACCTGCAAGTTCGCTCATTTTCTTTCCGGAATTTACGAGAGTTTCAATGGTCTTAGCACCGGAAAGCTGACCGTCACCCGTTGTGGCATGGTCAAGAAAGATGATATGTCCGCTCTGTTCACCGCCTATATTATATCCCTTGTCAAGCATTTCTTCCAGAACATAACGGTCGCCTACTTTAGTGGCAGCTGTTTCGATGCCCTCACGCTTTGCAAAATGGAAAAAGCCAAGATTGGACATTACGGTAACAACAGCTGTGTTGTTTTTTAGTATGCCTTTATTTTTCATTGAATTTGCTGCTATTGCAATAAGTTTGTCGCCGTCCACAAGATTTCCATTTTCATCAACAGCAAGGCAGCGGTCTGCATCACCGTCAAATGCAAGTCCTGCGTCACAGCCATGCTCTGCCACATATGCCATAAGGTTTTCCATATGTGTTGAGCCGCAGTTATCATTAATATTTGTGCCGTCCGGATCTGCGCTGAGCATATCAACACGGGCACCAAGCTTCTCAAAAAGTTTCTTTGCTGTGCCTGACGCACTGCCGTTTGCACAGTCAAGAGCTATATATTTGCCGCTGAGATTTGTGTCAATACAGCTTGCTATGTAATTAATATAATCGTCCTTTGCTTCTGTATAATCCGTTATCCTGCCTATTTCAGTATTGGATTTAAGTTCAACTTTTTCGGGAGTATCCAGAATAAGCGCCTCAATTTCCTCTTCTACAGCATCGGGAAGCTTGTATCCGGTAGAAGCAAAGAGCTTGATTCCGTTGAACTCAACGCTGTTGTGAGAAGCAGAGATCATAATGCCTGCGTCAGCGCCCTTTGCACGGACAAGATAAGCTACAGCCGGTGTGGGAACTACTCCAAGACGTACTGCATCTGCTCCGACTGAACATATACCTGCACAAAGTGCTGCTTCCAGGACATCTGAGGAAATTCTTGTGTCCTTGCCGATGAATATGCAGGGTTTCTTATCAGTTTCCTTTGTAAGCACCAGTGCTGCCGCACGTCCGATCTGCATAGCAAGTTCACATGTAAGTTCTGTAATTGCAACTCCTCTTGCGCCGTCTGTTCCAAACAATCTTCCCATAATAAATAACTCCTTTGTTATATTTATTTTTTATAAAAGGGACATTTGCCCCGGATCGGTTTGAGTATTTCCGCCTCTGTCAGGCTTTCTGAATCCCAGATGTTCATATGCAAGGTCAGTTGCACATCTGCCTCTGGGAGTCCTTGCAAGGAATCCCAGCTGCATAAGATAAGGCTCGCAAACATCCTCCAGTGTAACGGTTTCTTCGCCCAGTGCAGAAGCAAGGGTTTCCAGACCCACCGGACCTCCGCCATAGCCTTTGATTATCATTTCAAGCATTCGCCTGTCATTGCTGTCAAGACCAAGCTTATCAATTTCAAGTCTGTCAAGGGCAATCATTGCAATTTCCTTTGTTATTTCGCCATTGCCCATAACATCAGCAAAGTCACGCACACGCTTTAGCAGTCTGTTCGCAATACGGGGCGTACCTCTTGCTCTTCTTGCTATCTCCATTGCACCGTCAAGAGAACAGGGAATTTCCAGAATCATACTGCTTCTGCGTACTATATCGCAAAGCTGTTCCGGAGTATAAAGTTCAAGACGCTGTATAACGCCAAACCTGTCACGCAGCGGCCCTGACAGCTGTCCTGCCCTTGTGGTCGCACCTACAAGTGTAAAGGGATTCAAATCTATACGCAGTGAACGTGCGGAAGGACCCTTGCCCATTATAATATCAATTGCATGATCTTCAAGTGCCGGATAGAGTATTTCCTCAACCGAACGGGAAAGCCTGTGTATCTCATCAATAAACAGAACATCTCCGGTCTGAAGGTTGGTAAGAAGTGCTGCAAGATCTCCCGGCTTCTCAATTGCCGGGCCTGTTGTAACACGAAGATTAACACCCATTTCTCTTGCAATAATTGCAGAAAGAGTAGTTTTTCCAAGTCCCGGCGGTCCGTAAAGCAGAACATGGTCAAGCACATCTCCACGGCGCTTTGCAGCTTCAATGTATACAGCCATGTTTTCCTTGACTTTATCCTGTCCGATGTATTCATTCAGAGAAAGAGGCCGAAGTGACAATTCAGATTCACTGTCTTCCGGCATATGTTCCGGCGTTATCATTCTCTGTTCAAATTCCATATTGCTTGTTTCGATCATTGTTTCACCTCCGTAATAGGCATTTTTCATTCCTTATCTTCTGCTGCCTATGAGCTTCAGCGTTTCTTTTATCAGTTCTTCTGAGGAAAGGGTCTTGTCAAGCTGTAAAAGCAGCGGCATGACCTCTTCCTGAGAATATCCCAGCACCATAAGTGCGGATATTGCGTCGCCAATGGCAGAATCATCTCTGCATACCGCACTTTCAGAAAGTGCGTTCCAGTCGGAATCCTTGTTTTCCTTTGCAATTTTATCTTTAAGTTCAAGCACAATACGCTGAGCAGTTTTTGCCCCTATTCCTTTGCTTTTGGTAAGGGTCTTGCTGTCACCGGACGCAACTACAAGGGCAAATCTGTCAGCAGACAAATCAGACAGTATAGCCAGTGCTGCTTTGGGTCCTACTCCCGAAACAGATGTCAGCATCTCAAAGCAGTGAAGCTCCTGCATATCTGCAAAGCCGAAAAGTTCAACTGCGTCTTCACGCACCGACAAATGCGTATACAGCATGACGTCGTCACCAACGCTGCCTAATTCAGAAAGTGTTACCTGTGTAGTACGGCAGGCATAACCCACACCTGCACATTCCACCACTGCAAGATCTCCGGTTTTTGCTATAAGCTTTCCATGTACACTGTAAATCATACTGTTCTTGTTGCCCTCTTTTCTGCCTCTTGCAGGCGCACTCCGGTGCATGAATGACCGTGGCATATTGCTATTGCCAGAGCGTCAGCTGCGTCATCAGGCTTTGGTATCTGTTCAAGATGAAGTATCCTTCTGGTAAGATCCATTACCTGCCTCTTTTCAGCCTTGCCATAACCTACAACTGCCATTTTCACCTGCAAAGGCGTGTATTCATAAAGCGGAATATTCCGCTGTGCTGCACAGAGTATTATTACACCTCTTGCCTGTGCAACATCAATTACTGTTTTCTGATTACTTGTAAAAAACAATCGTTCCAGAGCTATACAGTCAGGCTGCCAGCGGCTAATAAGAAAATCAAGATCATTGTATATTGCCGTAAGTCTTTCAGCAAATACTGTTCCTGCTTCTGTGGTTATTGCACCGTATTCCAGCGGCGTAAAGTTCATGCCTGCATAATCCACCACGCCGAATCCTACAATGGCGTAACCCGGATCTATTCCCAATATCCGCACCTTTCAGCCTCCTGCCCTGTCTAAAAAATTGCACGTATACTTTATTATATCATAAACGGGTATATATTTTCAATAGCAATTCAAAAAAATATCTTGATTTCTAAAAAAAAAGTGTGTATAATAAGAGAGATGACTATATATCGAGAGGACGTTAATATGAATTTAAATGAAATACGTACACAAATAGATAAAATGGACAGAGAACTCCTTGATCTTTTCCAGAAGAGAATGAATCTTTGCAGAGATGTGGCTGCTTATAAAAAGGCAAATCATCTTCCCATATTCCAGGAAGAGCGTGAAAAGCAGATTCTTGATAAGATGGAGGAACTTGCTGAGGACGATATGAAATCAGGTGCCAAGGCACTTTTCACCGTTATAATGGACATTAGCAAGCAGATGCAGCGTCAGATGATATCAAGTGATGAAGAGGCGCATGAATTTGCATATCCCGATTTCGATAAAGCTAAAAAAGTCGGCTGCCAGGGATGTCCGGGGGCAAACTCTGAAACTGCTTCGAAGATCTTCTTCCCGAATCACGAACCCGTATATTATCCCTCATTTCATCAGGTATTTGAAGCTGTTGAATCGGGAGAGATTGAATACGGCGTACTTCCCGTCTATAACAGCACTGCCGGATCAGTTACACAGACATACGACCTTATGGGTGAATACAATTTCTTTATCACAGCCATGAATCAGGTGGAAGTAGCAAATTGTCTTGCTGTGCGAAAAGGCACAAAAATGGAGGAAATTACAAGGGTTTACTCTCATCCTCAGGCACTCTCCCAGTGTTCTGATTTCATAAAAAGAAATCACCTCAAAATCAAGGATTATGACAATACTGCTACTGCTGCCAGAATGGTGGCTGAAAGCAACGAACCAATTGCTGCAATATGCTCTGAAAGATGCGCAAAACTTACAGGTCTGGAAATTCTTGAAACACGTATTTCCAACGTATTGCCGAATTTCACACGTTTCATCTGCATTTCAAAGGAAATTGAGGTATCTGAGGAAGCTGATATTATTTCAGTCATGCTTACTCTTCCCAATGTTCCCGGTATTCTCAGCAAACTCCTTATGAAATTCTTCATACAGAACATAGATCTTGTGAAAATTGAAAACCGTCCAATCCGTGACGGAAGCTTTGATGTTGTATTCTACATAGATTTTAAAGGAAACATTCGTGACAGAAGTATTTCCCTCTTTATTACAGAACTTTGCAAAACCTGCAAAAAGTTTAAATTACTGGGCAATTCTGCTTCATTTAAATCTGAATAAGCTGTAAAGGGACCGCTGCAGATTCATACGCTGCAACAGTCCCTTTTATGTTTTATTTAACGGGATAAGCATATCACACCGGTAAGGCGTTTATATGCCTGTTTATCCGACTATAAATGTAAATCTTCCGCTTTTTAACCCCAATACAGATCTTAGTGATTCACCTGTAACGGTTTTAGTGCCGCCTATTACTGCACTTGTTATGTATCCTCCGCTGCCAACATTGAGCGTTATCCATGTATGAGCGCTGTCTGTAAGAACAACTCCATATGCTTTCTGAAGATGGGATTTAACCTCCTGTGCTGACATATATGTTACTGTGCCGTAATGCGGATCGTACAATGCGTCATACTCGCAGGGTACGCTTATCAGATACGGATAATCTGTGCGGAATACATCATAAGCGCTTGCTGTATATCCGCCGCTTGAGGCGCTGAATACTGTCATAGCATAGCTTCCGTTATACTACAATGCCTGCCCTAAAACTGATCTGACCGCCTCTCTGACTTTTTCAGGCGGATTAGCCTTGCATATCAGAGAACCGGAGGTGCCTTTGGGATTCATGATTATTGTATATGCTGCAACCGCCTGTGCTTTCATAGCTTCTGTGTGAGCGGCAGTCCCTATTTCGTTTGCTACAACTTTTGAAACAATGTCCAGAGCAGATCCTGTGACTTTGCTGCCGTTTACAGTAATCGTCAGCGTTTCTGTCGGCTCGTCTGCAGAAGAATCGGAAGATCCGGAAGAGGAGGAAGATTCCCCGGAAGATGTTTCGGAGGATTCTTCCGGAATGCTTTCGGGAGACGGTTTCGAAGAGGGAAGCGTGCCGGAGGACGAGGAGGGGGAAGCGGACTGGGGCCGGGGAGAGGAGGAGGGTGGGACAGAGGAAGAAGAGGAAGCTGTAGCGGACGAGGAAGCGTCGGACGACGCAGCGGAAGAGGAAGATGAGGCGGAAGAAGAGGAGGAAGGTGCAGAGGAGGAAGCGATAGAAGAGGATGGCGCAGAAGAGGACGCGACAGAGGAGGATGAGGATGGGACAATCGACGATGATGCCTGAGAAGAGCCGGATGAGGGGGAGAGGGAGGGATCATCGGGGCCTGAAGAGGCGGAAGGGCCCCCTGCGTGAGAGGGAGCGTCCGGAAGATCATCGGGAACGGTTTCGGGACCGGATTGCTCGGACAGTTCCAGCTCGACTACCCGCGAAAGGACGACGGACGATGGATTGGGCTGCTGAGTGCCGCATCCGGCGCAGCAGAGCAGCGCGGCAACTGTCAGGATGCATAAAATACGGCGCAGATCAATTACCAAGGCGTTTCCTCCTGTCGTGGGATATGAATTACCCGCAAAATGCGGACTGATGTTTCCGGGGATGCGAAAAATACAGGGAATTCATTC
>JAQXHO010000060.1 GCA_029007315.1 Oscillospiraceae bacterium | reverse complement strand
GCACCTGTTGCCATAAGGCGAATGGTGTCACCCACCTTAACAGTGCCTTCCTTTACACGAATATAAATTACAACGCCCTTGTATGCGTCATAGTAGCTGTCAAAGATAAGTGCCTGCAGAGGTGCCTCGGGGTCGCCCTTTGGTGCGGGAATATCTGTAACTATACGCTCTAAAACTTCCTCTATATTGAGTCCTGCCTTTGCGGAAATTCTGGGAGCGTCCATTGCAGGAATGCCGATAATATTTTCAATTTCGGTACATACACGTTCAGGGTCTGCGGCAGGAAGGTCTATTTTATTGACAACAGGCACAACTTCAAGGTCGTGTTCAATTGCAAGGTAGGTATTCGCAAGGGTCTGCGCCTCAATGCCCTGTGATGCGTCAACAACAAGGATAGCACCCTCGCAGGCAGCAAGACTTCTTGAAACCTCGTAGTTGAAGTCAACGTGTCCGGGGGTATCTATGAGGTTGAAAACATAGGTATTTCCGTCTTTTGCCTTGTAATTGAGGTGTACAGCACGGGCTTTTATAGTAATTCCTCTTTCACGTTCAATGTCCATGTTATCGAGGATCTGTTCTTCCATATCACGTTCTGCAACAGTAAAGGTCTTTTCGAGGATACGGTCAGCAAGAGTAGATTTTCCGTGGTCAATATGGGCAATAATACAGAAATTGCGAATGTTGTCCATCATATATTTTAACTCCTTTGGGTTTGATTTTCTTATGGCTTATCTTTTATTATAACATTATTTTTGCATATTGTAAAGGGCAGATAACAGAAAACAGAAAGAAAAAAGTTTTTTGGTCCAGCTATTTTTTCAAAAATGCTGGCGTAGGGTCCGGGACGAGGAGTCCCGGGCGAATGCAGCGCATTCGCAGAGTGAAATGCACGAGCGTTTAAGTCTAAGAGAATAAACAAAAATTCCGCATTGAATAAAGACTTAACCGCACATTCAAGGCAAATTCAGAGAGCCTTTGTTATTGCACAGTTAAGTTATCAATGCGGAATTTTTACAGTTAGCAAGAGCGGAGCGAAGCGACAAATCTTGCGGTCTGCTGAAGTCTTGTTAAATACAGGATAACAGTACATTTTTTGTTGTTATCCGTAAGCAGAAAAATCTATTTTTACAAAGCATTAACCATCCGCAAAAATTGGTCGCTATTCTCCCTCTTTTGCTAAGTACGCAAATTTCGCATCTGACTTTTATAATAATATGAAAAAGACTTTCTATCCTCGTGTTTTACCCAGAGGGAAAGCAATTGTCTTATGCGAAATTTGCTTTTTTGTTTATTCTATTAGATTTAAACGCTCGTAATTTTTAGTCTGCGAATGCTTTGCATTCGCCTGGGACTCCTCGTCCCAGACCCTGCGCCAGCATTTTTTGAAAAAATTGCTGGATCAAAAAAACTTTTCTATTTGACAAACACATATTTTACATGGTAAAATATTTTTATACTCATAAAAGGAGGCTCATCATGGCTAAACAGCACTGGAAAGGCAGTGTGCTGCTTGCTCCTGTCCCTGCCGCCCTGGTTTCCTGCGGCACAGCAGAACACCCTAATGTTCTTACTATCGCATGGACAGGCGTACTTTCCACACACCCGCCTATGACATATATTTCCGTCAGACCGTCAAGATACTCTTACCCTATTCTTATGGAAAAACGTGAATTTGTAATAAATCTCACCACCTCCGCTATGTGCAGGGAAACAGACTTCTGCGGCGTTAAAAGCGGCAAAAATACCGATAAATTCAAAAAGTGCGGTTTTACTCCCGAACCTGCAAAAACCGTTTCAGCACCAATGATCGCAGAATGCCCCGTAAACCTTGAATGCAAAGTCACCGATATAAAGGAACTCGGCAGCCACACAATGTTCATTGCAGAGATAACCGGCGTAAATGCAGATGAACGCTTCATCGACAGCAAGGGAAAACTGAATTTGCAGCAGTGCGGTCTTATGGCATATGCCCACGGAGAATATTTTGCCCTGGGCAGAAAACTTGGCGATTTTGGATGGTCTGTCCGGAAAAAGAAAAAGAAGAAAAAAACATTTACCGAACCGCAGAAAAAATAATTTATGTAAATAATATAAAAAGTGTTGCTTTTTATGTGAAATTATGGTATAATGTTTTCTATATCAGTGGATAATGTTCCACCAGAAAAGGAGTTTATGATTTATAAATGAGTACACAGGAAATTATACAGAAAGTTCGTGACGGACTTACCGGCGAATACGGCGTGGATATGGCTTATCTGGAAGATCAGGTTACAAAATACAAAGGCGAAAAAAATGCAGCAGAAATCGAAAGTGCCATTGCAGAAATCGCTTATGAGATTCTTCCGGAAGATAAAAAGGAAGAAGTTGCAAGAATGATGTATCTTGACGGCAAGCGTCTGGACGCTGTCATGAATGACGCAATAAAACTCATTGATGAGGGCAAAAACGAGGAAGCCTTCAAGCTGACAGAAGCGCTTTATACTAAGATCAGGATTGCATACCGTGAAACTGAGGAAAAAATGTATCTCAGCCTCAGAAATCCTCTTGAACATCAGCTTTATCTCTATTTTTACCAGCCCTCCAAGCGTCTGGAGCGTCCGCCCTTTGATCTGTCACGCATGGTAATGCTCCATGGCTACAGCCTGCTGGAGGCAAAGCGTCCTGAGGAAGCTGTTGCTGTTCTGGAAGACGCGATCCGTTACAATCCTCTTAACACAGACGCTTATTTTGAAATGGCTGAATGCTACAAGTTCATGCAGCAGACAGATGATCTTTTAGGCTGCACAAAGGAAACTCTCAGCATTGCCACATCTCCGGAGGAAATCTCCCGCTGCTACTGCAACCTGGGCTTCTACTGCGTAGAGATAAAGGACTATGACAGTGCGGTATGCTTCTACTATGAAGCTCTCATATATGCTGAAAATCCTATCGTAACAGCAGAGCTTCACCATATTCACCAGGTAACAGGAAAGAAGCTCACTCCTCCTACAAGAAAGCTTGTAAATGAGGCTTTTGAGAAGTACGGCATTAAGCCAGGCGCAAATGATGAAGTACTTAGCGTTGTGGCTGCTCTCGGAAAAGCAAGCGTTGAAGAAGGCGACAAGGCACGTGCAAGAATTTATTTCCGCATACTGTACAGCCTTACAAACGATCCCGATGTAAAGAATACCCTTGACGCTCTTGAAAAGGCAAAGTAAGTTCCGTTTAACAATATTCAAAAACTCTGTCCGGCACTGATGTCAGACAGAGTTTTTCTTCTAATATCTAATATCTCCTGCAATTATGATTTGCAGAGCAAAAAGCATTATTCATCATAGCCCGTTACAATATTCTGAAGCCACACACCGCTTTTCAGCATGAAAACACCGATTATAACTTTAAATATTTCCGCAAACTGAACGAAGAAAAACACCTTTTCAATGGAAAATGAGGTGAATTCAGCAAGGATATAGGCATAGGGAATAAGCAGAACCCATGTATATACGCTGTCAAAAAGAAAAGTTATCACAGTTCTGCCGCCTGAACGCAGGGTGAAATACGCACAGTGTGAAAATGCACACAGCGGCATTGCACAGGCTGATATGAGAATGAAAACTCCTGCAAGCTCACGGATACTTTCTTCAGTATTGTATATTGACGGGAAAAATCCGCCTACAGATGCCATTACTGCGGAAACTGCCGCACAGCATACCACGCTGAAGAAAATCATTTTCTTAGCCAGCGACTTTGATTCCTCAAGCTGTCCGGCGCCAAGGCTCTGACCTACAATAACGGAAATACTTGCACCAAGCTGAATATAGACTATGTTAAACAGATTTGTAATTGTGGAAGAAATATTCAGTGCCGCAACTACTTCAAGTCCACGGACAGCATAACACTGAACTATAACCGCCATTCCAGCCGCCCAGAGAAATTCATTCAGCATAAGCGGAGTACCTTTTTTCAGAATATTCACACATATATTTTTAGGTATTCCGAATCCTCTGAATGCGCCTTTGATATATGGATTTTTATCCTTGTTAATGTGGGTCCAGACTATTACTATGATACATTCAAGTATACGTGCCGCTACAGTTGCAATTGCTGCGCCCTTCACTCCCAGGGCAGGAATTCCTCCGAAACCAAATATAAGTATAAAGTCCAGGATAAGATTCAATGCTACTGCTGCCGCACTTGCGATCATTGGCACAAGAGTCTGCCCTGTTTCTCTTATTGTGCTGACATACGCCTGACAAACAGCAAAAGGAACAAGAGAGCCAAGCATTATCAGTAAATATTCCTGTCCGTATTTAAGAGCAAGATCTATATCTCCTACAGTTCCATTGTCATTGAGATAAAGGGATATAAGCGGTTCGCCCATGAATGCAAAAAGTCCTGAAGCTATGGCTGATATAATAAGAACTGCGTACATCTTAAATCTGAAAGCATACTTCTGACCGTTATAATCACCCTTGCCGAAAAACTGTGTTCCGAATATTCCCGCACCTGAAACTCCGCCGAAGATCGCTATATTAAACACAAACATAAGCTGATTGACAATAGCAACGCCGGACATCTGCTCTGTACCTATCTGTCCAACCATTATATTATCGAGGAAGCTTACAAAGCTTGTAACAGCGTTCTGGAGTATCATTGGCACAGCAAGCAGAAGCACACGTCTGTAAAACGCTTTGTCACCAATAAAAGCTCTTCTGAATTTTTCAAACATATTATCCCTCCTTTTACCGGATAAGTATCCGAATGTTGATATATTATAACACCGAAAAAAATATTTATCAAGTCATTTCACTATATTTTACTGTTTTTTTACAAGTAGTGCTTTTTTGATTTTTTATTGACACAGCAATATAATGTGATAAAATTATTTTAGAAAAATTTTTTCAGAGAAAGTGAGAAAAACTGCATTTTTAAGCGACTAACAGATGAAAGAGAAGGAAATGGAGGTGTGTCCGTGGACAATGGTTCTGAATATTACCGCAGATTGACTGAGGGCGACAAGGAAGCCCTTGCACCCATTATACGGGAATACAAAGACGGTCTGATGCTGTACCTGTACAGGTTTACAAATGATATCAATACAGCAGAAGAACTGACCGAGGACACATTTTTCAGACTGTATACGAAAAGGCCCCGATTCTCAGGGAAAAGTTCATTTAAAACGTGGCTCTACTCCATCGGAAGACACATTGCAGTGGATTACCTGAGAAAACACCCTTTTTCACGAATTTCTCTTGATGAATGCCATAATCTGAAAAGCAGTACTGACATTGAAGCCGCCTATGAAAATGCTGAACGAAATTCTGAGCTCGCAAAGGCTATGCAAAGCCTTAAAGCTGAGTACAGACAAGTTCTGCACCTTGTTTACATAGAGGGATTTTCAATGGAAGAAACCTGCAGTATTATGAAAAAAAACAGTAAACAGCTTGGCAATCTTCTCTACAGAGCAAAAAAATCACTCCGTTCAAAGCTGGGAAAGGAGGTTTTTTTCAATGAAGAGCTATGAGGAAATGACTAAAAGCGTTCTGGAACGAGGCGACAGATATTTTCGCAGAAAAGAGAAGAGAATTGCCGCTGTTAAGAAAGGAGTTCCTGTTATGTCATTATTTGGTATTTTTACACTGGTTGGTTTAAGCCTTCTGAATACAGGTTCAAACAAAGACGCTGAGCCGGATATTCCGAAGCAGATAGAGATAGTTGAAACTCAGACTGAAACTCAGATCCAGACTGAAACTTCCGCAGCCGTAACAGAAAATACAGATCACATAAGCACAAATACTGCTGCTCCAATGGTCACATCTTCGGGAAGCACAACTCTTCCTTCGGTGACAACATCAGCTGCCTCATCAACGTCTTCACCTGTTTCACGTACAAAGGCAGCCTCCAATAACATTATCGCAAGGGAAACCCTTGCAAGCAGTACCGCATCAGTATCCGTTACCCTGTCCGGAACTTCGGAAAAAACCGAAACCACATTTACAACTGAAGTTTCCGAAATTACAACAGTTCAGACAGAGATCGTAAGCCGCAGTGATCTGGAATTTGATTACATGATCAAGAGCGACGGCACTATTGAAATCATAGAACCGGTTAATGAACCCGATAAATATGAACATTTCGAAAAGCTCACTATTCCCTCTGAAATCGACGGCAGAAAAGTCACCAGTATCGGTGCATACGCATTCTTAGGCCTTGACAATCTGACTGAGGTATATTTGCCTGATACAGTAACAGGCATTGGCGCAGGCGCATTCTTTTCCTGCAGTTCTCTGTCGGAAATTTCCTTCCCGGAGAATGTGAAATATGAATACATAGGAGCAAGTGCTTTCCACAATACTCCGTGGCTTAAAGCAAAAAGAAAAGAGAACGATCTTGTAACAGTGAACAACGTCCTCTACGACGGCTTTAATGTCCAGGGATATTTAGGCATATATACTGGTATTACATATATTTGTGATACTGCATTCATGGGAAACACCTCAATTAAAGCTATTGAGTTTGATGAAGACATAGAATGTGTTGGATACTGCGCCTTTGCCTACTGCACAGAACTGCAGTCTGTCAGCTTCAACGGTTCAGTAAAGGTTATCGAAGAAAGTGCTTTTGCAAACTGCTATTCACTTAAATTGGTTACTATTACAGGCGGTCTGGAAACAGTTGGTGAATCAGCATTTTACAACTGCACTTCACTGGAGGATATCATTCTTCCCGACAGCGTTAAGCATATCGGTTCCAGAGCATTTTCGGAAACGCCGGCTCTTGAAAGCATACGCATAAAGAATCCTGACTGCGATATTTACGATTACAGTGAAACAATATATGACGGCACCGTTATTTACGGCTATGCCGGTTCTACAGCGGAAGAATATGCAAAGAAGTATGACAGGACTTTTGTTGCTATAGATGCTTCGAAACAAACATCAGGCACATGGGGCTCGAATGTATTCTGGACTCTCAATGATACATCACTTACTATAAGCGGAAACGGTTCGATAGCCGGCATTGCAAATTTCATAAATGTATATCACAATAAATTTGGTAATGCTCCTGATAATTTCAAAGCTGACTATCCCTGGAGCGAATACTATAATATAATTACAGATGTAATTATTGAGAATGGAATTACATCAATACCTTCCGGAGCATTCTGCTATTATCCTGAGCTTAAAAATGCAGAACTTCCCGACAGCCTCTTGTCAATTGAGGGTAATGCTTTTACCTGCTGTAAGAATCTGAGAGAAATTACTATTCCGGAAAATACAGTTATAATAAATGATGATGCGGCTTCTGAGCCTTTCGGATATTCTATCAGCAGCTATACTAATGAAAATGCGAACATGGCTGCATTCTATGCTATTGAAAAAGCAAATGCAGTAAACTATAGACTTACAATTAACGGCTATGATTACAGCAGCAGTTATTATTACTGCATATCAGAAGACATATGCTCCTTTAATTCTTTAGGTACAGCGAAAGTTCCGTTTATATCACCAAGCGGCAGTGCAGGAAGTGGTATTACATGGTCATTCAGTGATCTGGGCACTATGACTTTCATCGGCAATGGCTTTATTGAACATACAAATCTGAACGGAGATGCTCTTAAAATCGCACCTTATGTCAGAAAAGTAGTGTTTGAAAATGGAATAACAGGCATTGGCGATAACGCATTCATTTTATTTGATTATATTGAAGAAATAGAACTTGCGGATACAATTACAGAAATAGGAGAAGGTGCATTTATATCAAACATTAATACAATGGGTTCTGTAACAATTCCGAAATCTGTCAAGAAGATTGGAAGCGGTGCAATATGCACAAAAAATGGAATAATTTACGGTTATTCAAACACCGCTGCTGAAGAGTATGCACTGGAAAACAATATTGGTTTCGTATCATTAGATGGCGCCATACCCGGAGATGTAAACGGTGACGGCATGATAAGCCTTAGTGATGTCTATATAACCATGCGCTATTATGCCATGACCAGTGCAGGACTGGATCCTCAGTTTAAAGATATTATGCCTTCTGAAATTGTAAGTGAAGAAGCGGCATTTTATTCTGCTGATTTTGATCATAACAATATTATAAATCTGAATGACGCCAAACTGATTATAGATGAGTACTGCCAAAGATCAGCAGGTGAAGCAGAATAAACGTGATGTAAAAGAAATAACGGGGTCTGCCAAACAGGCAGATCCCGGTTTTTTTCTGATATGTCATACGATCACGCCGCCGCCTACAACTATATCTCCGTCGTAAAGCACAACAGCCTGACCCTTTGTTATTGCCCTCTGAGGTTCATCAAAGGTTATTTTTATTGTATCATCATCAGTCTGAACCACCGTGCAGGGCTGTTCCTTCTGGTTGTAGCGTATCTTCGCAGAAAGCCTCATACTGCCCTCTATCCTGTCAAAAGGTATAAGGTTTATATTCTTGGCAGTAAGCTCCCTTGAAAAAAGCTCCTCATTGCCGCCAAGGTAAACTGTGTTGGTTTCCACGCATTTGCCGCATACATACACCGGCTTTCCAAGTGCAATTCCAAGACCTTTCCGCTGACCTATGGTATAGCCGATAACGCCCTTATGCTCACCCAGTACATTTCCTTCTCTGTCACAGAAATTACCGCAGGGATAGGTTTTTCCTGTGTAATGCTCTATAAAGCTGACGTAATCCCCGTCAGGCACAAAGCATATATCCTGACTGTCACCCTTATGGGCATTCACAAAGCCGTATTTCTCCGCAATGCTGCGTATTTCCTCCTTGCTCTCATATTCGCCCAGAGGAAAGCATATATGTGCAAGCTGCTCCTGGCTGAGAAAATAGAGAACATAGCTCTGATCTTTGGCAGTATTCTTCGCCTTTTTCAGAAGAAAACGTCCGTCCTCACGCTGTTCTGTACGGGCATAGTGACCTGTGACTATTTTATCACAGCCAAGAACCTTTGCCCTTTTGTAAAGGCGGTCAAATTTCAGATACCTGTTGCAGTCAATGCATGGGTTGGGAGTGGCTCCATTTTCGTAGGCGTCAACAAAGCGGTCTATTACCTCCTGTGAAAAGTCCTCCTGAAAATTGAACACATAATAAGGCATTCCCAGCTTTTGCGCAACTGCCCTTGCATCCTCCACATCATCAAGAGAACAGCAGGTCTTGCCTGTGGTATCCTCTATATAATCGGGTTTAGCATACAGTTTCATTGTAACGCCTATGCAGTCAAATCCCTTTTCCAGCATAAGAGCCGCAGATACGGAACTGTCCACTCCGCCGCTCATTGCTATCATTGCCTTGCTCATTGTCCCAGCTCCAGCATTCTGTCCATGCAGTGTTTTGCTTTCAGACGCATTTCCTCGTCCATGAGAATTTCCTCGCCCTCTGTACCTTTCAGCACATTGAGAACGTCTACCAGAGTTGTCAGTTTCATATTGTGGCATACGCAGTCCTTTGACAGCGGATAGAACATCTTGTCCGGATGTGCAAGCTGAAGATGCTGAACTATGCTGTTTTCAGTGCCGATAATAAAGCTCTTTGCCTCAGATTTAGCGGCATAATCCATAATGCCTGTTGTACTGCCTGCATAATCAGCCAGTGCGACAACTTCGGGAACACATTCCGGGTGAACCAGAAATTCAGCCTCAGGGTGAGCCGCCTTTGCCTTTTTAACCTCTGCCGCTGTAAGCTTTGCATGAGTGGGACAGCCGCCGTGAACAGTTACTATAGTCTTTTCCGGAACCTGTTTCTGAACGAAATCTCCAAGATTGCAGTCCGGTATAAAGAGAATCTTGTCCTCCGGCATTTTCTTTATTATCTTAACGGCAGATGATGAAGTTACGCAAACATCACAGAGAGTTTTAAGCTCCGCTGTTGTATTTACATAGGCAACAACTGCGTGGTCGGGATAATATTCCTTCAGCTGAGAAAGCATTTCTGTGTCAAGCTGTTCCGCCATGGGACAGCCTGCGTCGCTTTTGGAAAGATAAACTGTCTTTTCCGGTGAGAATATCTTCACAGTTTCAGCCATGAATCTTACGCCGCACATAAGGACGTTCTTATTGGGAACAATCATTGCCTTTGTGCTGAGTGCAAAGGAATCTCCCGTAAAATCTGCAATTTCCAGAATATCAGGCGTCTGGTAGCAGTGCGCCAGTATGCAGAAATCCTTTTCCTTTTTAAGACGAAGGATCTCCTTCTGAATATCAGCTATCATGTCAGTTATTCCTCTCCGTCATGCTCATGGCAGCACTCACAGTTTCCGTCGCAGAACTTTTCCGGATCATAGGCAATGCCATTCTTGTCATAGTAATCCTTTACAGCCGCCTTTACAGCTTCCTCAGCCAGAACGGAACAGTGGATCTTGTGTGCCGGCAGTCCGTCAAGTGCCTCTACAACTGCCTTGTTTGTAAGGGTAAGAACCTCTGAGATAGGCTTGCCCTTTATCATTTCAGTAGCCATAGAGCTTGCAGCAATTGCAGAGCCGCAGCCGAAGGTCTTGAACTTTACATCGGAAACCATGTCATTATCTATCTTGAGATAGACTTTCATAATATCGCCGCACTTTGCGTTGCCTACTTCGCCAACGCCGTCTGCATTCTCAATTTCTCCGACATTTCTCGGATTGCGGAAATGATCCATTACCTTTTCACTGTATAACATATTCTTTTACTCCTTTTTGCAAATCTTCCCAGATGGGTGACATTGATCTTAAATATTCAACTACCTTAGGAACGTTTTCGATTATGTGATCTATCTCCTCAGGTGTGTTGTATTCACAGACAGAAAGTCTGAGTGAACCGTGGGCAACTTCATGGGGCAGACCTATTGCCAGCAGAACATGGCTTGGGTCAAGTGAACCTGATGTGCAGGCAGAACCGGAAGATGCTGCAATTCCTGCGTCATCAAGCAGAAGAAGAAGTGATTCTCCCTCTATGCCCTCAAAGCAGAAATTTACTGTACCGGGAACACGGCTGTTTCTGTCGCCGTTCAGCTTGCTGTGGGGGATTTTAGAAAGCCCCTCAATAAGTTTTTCACGCATTGCGGTGACTTTAGCCATATTCTCATCCATGTGGAGAACGGATTCCTCCAGAGCCGCAGCCATGCCTACAATGGCAGGAACGTTTTCGGTACCGGCTCTCTTTCCTCTCTCCTGTGCACCGCCCTCAATGATATTTGAAAGTGCAATGCCCTTCTTTACATAAAGAGCGCCCACGCCCTTGGGTCCGTGGAATTTATGACCGGAAAGTGACAGCATATCGATATTCATAGCCTTGACATCTATCGGGATATGTGCAACAGCCTGTACAGCGTCTGTGTGGAATAACACGCCTTTTTCACGGCACACAGCACCGATCTCAGCAATAGGCTGAATTGTGCCTATCTCATTATTTGCAAACATTACAGTAACAAGACAGGTATCCGGACGTATTGCAGCAGCAACCTCCTCCGGCTTTACAATGCCGTTTTCGTGGACGTCAAGGAGAGTTAT
>JAQXHO010000059.1 GCA_029007315.1 Oscillospiraceae bacterium | reverse complement strand
TGACCTGTTTCCTTTACATATTCCGGATCATCGGGAGTATTTTCGTGACCTGCGTTGTGGTTGAACTTTACAAGAGGCAGACCGCCGCCGTTGCTAACCTGTGCAGAAAGCATAAAGCGTATCTTTTCAGCTGCCATTTCGGGATCAAGGTGAATTATACCCTGGATATCCTGAACTGTATCACGGTAGCCGTATCCGTTTCTCAGACCGCAGTAAATGAGGGAAGCTGCTCTTGACCAGATGAATGTGATAAAGCACTGGTAAGCATTCCACACATTTATCATGTTGTTGAATTCTTCGGAAGGAGTTTCAACGGAGAAGCTTTCCAGCTTTTCGTGCCAGTAGTTTTTAAGCTCTGAAACTTCTGCGTCAACCTTTCCCGGTGTTTCGTAGGATCTCAGGATCTCATCAGCCTCGTCATTATTCTTCTGACCGAGAACATAGATAAGTTCTCTTGATTCTCCCGGCTGAAGTGTAATTTCACTCTGGAGTGCGCCGCAGGAGTTGGAGTTAAAGTTCATAACGCCGTCGCACTTGCCTGTTTCAACAGCAATGGGGTTTGAATATGTGCGGTATGCCCCGATGAAGTTGTCAAGGCTGCCGTTTGCGGCTGTTACGTCTGCGCCTGTCAGACCGAAGAATCTCTCTCTCTTATCTCTTTTGCTGTTTTCGCTTATAGTCTGGAGGATCTTGTTGCCCATAAGCTTTGTCTGGGAGATGAACAGTGAATACTGGAGATTTACCTGGTCCTGTTCGTAGTTGTCTTCATTTGTAAATTCGATAAAGCCGAAGAGAGAAAGGTTTCTTGGTTTGTCGGAATCATTCTTTACAATTGCTCTCCAAACCTCGTATGTTTTGCCTGTAGGCACATAATATGTAACATCTGAGGAAATGCCTGCATATTCTGCGCTGATAACTGTGTACGCAGTACCGTGACGGCAGGTGCTTTTGTAGGAATCCAGCGGTTTTCCTACCGGCTGCCATGAAGCTGACCAGTAATCCGCAGTATCATTGTCACGGATATAGATGTATCTTCCCGGCAGAGCCATATTGGAATTGAAGCGGTAACGGGCAATTCTTCCGTTTGCGCCGGATTTTACAAAGCTGTAGCCCCCTGCATTATTTGAAATTATTGCGCCGTATTCCGGAGAACCAAGGTAGTTGCACCAAGGTGCGGGTGTATCGGGTTTTGTAATGACATATTCCTTGTTTTCAAGGTCAAAGTAACCGTATTTCATGAAAAATATGCTCCTTTATAATTTTTTGCTTGTATGTATGCAGTGCTTTCCACAATCAGCACACTGCTATTCTCATAATAACATGAAAATCAATATTTTGCAAGGGTTTTTCATAAAAAAATTCATAAAAACCTTCAGTCACGGCTTCGACGTGAAAACCCTTCAGTCTTGCCTTCGGCAAGCCAGCTTCCCTTTCAGGGACGCCTTTTGATTCGCAGAATTTTAGCTATTGTTCTAAATTATGGTTTAAGCAAAATTTGGCGGAATATTGCCCTCCCTGAAAGGGAGGGGCGGACCACCGAAGGTGGTGGGAGGGTTTTAACAAATGAACAGGAAAAAAACGTTAATTTCATCTCATACACACATTATTGCTTGCATTGTATCACAAATTATGATATAATACTATAGTGTATACCCATTGCCTTCCGGCGGCGGATATACCAGAATATACCTTTATAATGTAACAACAAGGAGGATTCGCTTAATGTGCGGAATAGTTGGATATACAGGAAAACGCAGCTGCGCCGATGTCCTTATAAACGGTCTTTCAAAACTCGAATACCGTGGATATGATTCGGCAGGCATTGCTGTTTTTGATAATACAGGCAAGATATGCGTTGCCAAGTCAAAGGGCAGACTTCAGAATCTGGTGGATAAAATGTCTGCCGAAGGAAAACCGGAGGGAATTGCAGGCATAGGCCATACAAGATGGGCTACCCACGGTGAACCTTCAGATGTAAACTCTCACCCTCACAGCGGCGGAAGAGTTACCATTGTACATAACGGAATAATCGAAAATTACAAAGAAATAAAGGATTATCTTACCGATAAGGGCGTTACCTTTTCAAGCGATACAGATACAGAAGTTGCCGCTAAGCTCCTTGACTACAACTACAACGGCAGTCCCATTGAAACAATTACTGATACTATTCGTGACCTTGAGGGTTCCTATGCCCTGGGAATCATCTTTGCCGACCACCCGAATACGGTCTACGCTGTCCGCAGAGAAAGTCCTCTTATCGTAGGCGTGGGAGAAGACGAAAGCTTTATCGCATCAGACGTTACGGCGGTGCTGGAATATACTAAAAATTACTACCTCCTTGAACATGAGGAAATTGCTGTTCTGGATGAAAAGGGCGTTAAGATTTTCGACAGCTTCGGAAGACCTGTTGAAAAAGAGCTTAAAACAGCTGACTGGGACGTTGAGGCAATAGGCAAGGGCGGCTATGAGCATTTTATGCTGAAGGAGATACACGAACAGCCTGCCGCCATAAGAAACACTATAAACCCCAGAATCACAGATGGTCTTCCAAATCTGGAGGAATGCGGCATTACCCATGAAGCCCTGAGAAGCTTCAGACAGATATTCATTGTTGCCTGCGGTACTGCCATGCACGCCGGAATGCTGGGAAAATACGTTATTGAAAAGCTGGCAAGAGTTCCGGTTATTGTGGATACTGCCTCGGAATTCAGATACCGTGACCCTATTGTAGGCGAAGGCGACCTTGTTATTATTATTTCACAATCCGGCGAAACCGCTGACAGCAAGGCGGCTATGCACCTTGCAAAGGAGAAGGGCGCTAAAACTCTCGCCATTGTCAATGCCATGGGCAGCTCCATTGCAAGAGAAGCGGATATGCTCATTTATACCCATGCAGGTCCGGAAATTGCCGTTGCTTCCACAAAGGCATATATGGTGCAGATCGCTGTTATGTACCTCTTCGCCTTTGAAATGGCTCTTGCCATGGGCAAAATTGACGAAAACGAGTGCAGAAGGCTTGTTTCTCTCCTGGAACAGACTCCGGATATGATAGAAAAGCTCCTGGAAAACAAGGAAACTGCCCAGTATATCGCAGCGTCACTTATTACAGCGGACAGTCTTCTGTATATCGGCAGAGGTCTTGACTACGCCCTCAGCATGGAGGGTTCGCTGAAACTCAAAGAAATATCCTACATTCACTCCGAAGCATATGCGGCAGGAGAACTTAAACACGGCACAATTTCCCTTATAAATGACGGTATGCCTGTTATTGCCCTTGCTACTCAGAAGGAGCTGTTTGACAAGACCATAAGCAATATACAGGAAGTAAAGTCAAGAGGTGCAAGAGTTATTCTTATTTGCAGGGACAGCTATCAGCCTGAACAGAATACTGCTGATGTAAAGCTGGGTCTGCCGGATTTTGAGGATATGCTCATGCCAATGCTGGCGGCAGTTCCGCTGCAGCTTATCGCTTACTACACCTCCGTAAACAAGGGCAATGATGTGGATAAGCCGAGAAATTTAGCCAAATCCGTTACAGTTGAATAAATTTTCGATAAATGAAAGGAATTTGATTTTATGTTTTCAAAAAAGAAACTTGCGGCTCTTGCCCTCTGCGGTATGCTGTGCATTTCCGGTATGAGCATGACTGCATTCGCTGAAACAGGCGCCGAAACTGAAACAACAGAAGCTGCTGAAACCCAGGAAACCACCGAAGAAGCAGAGGAAATAACCTCCGGTGAATACACATACCGTATTGACGAGGAATTCGGCGGCGCTGTCATTACTGCATATGAACCGAAGGAAAAGAACGTTACTTTTCCGGAAAAGATCGACGGCGTTACAGTAGTGGGTCTGGGAGATTTTATTTTCAACAACCAAAGCAGTATTGAAACTGTTACCATTCCAAAAAATATATGCCATATCGGTGCAAGTGCATTTTACGGCACCGGAATAAAGGAGTTTTTCGTTGACGCCGGACATTCCATGTATAAAACAGAGGACGGCGTTCTCTTCTCAAAGGACGGCATTGCTATTGTTGCATATCCGCCTAAAAAGCAGGATACATCATACGTTATCCCTGACGGAGTTGAGGAAGTATATCACGGCTGTTTTGCAGGCAATACATACCTCACTGAGCTTACTCTTCCCGACAGCCTTATTTACATTGACACATGGGCATTTGCCTATACTATTGTACAAAGCCTGGTCATTCCCGACAGCGTTACGGAGATCGGCACATATGCCTTTGCTTACATGACAAGACTTACAGATATAAAAACTCCTCCGGAGCTGCTGAACATTCCAAGCGCTGCATTTGCAGGCTGTTCAAACCTTGAAAACGTTACGCTTAACGAGGGACTTCTTGAAATAGGACAGGGTGCATTTGCAGGAACCGCTGTAAGAAGCATTGTAATTCCGCCCACTGTTACAAATATCGGCTACTGTGCCCTGGGATATGACGTCAATCTGACAACCTCCTACAACACCCTTATTATCTACGGTCTTTCCGGCTCCATTGCCCAGACATACGCAACAGACAAGGACGAGGAATACGACTACAAAAACGATTTTACATTCGTGGCAAAAACAGAAGCTCAGCTGAAAGAAATGCTCTCCTCCGGCGACAGTACCGGCGAAGATGAAAGCAGTGCCGTGGAATCAACAGAAGCAAAGGTTATTGTTGAAGAGGAAAGCGGCAGCAATTCAAAGTTCACATGGAAGGTCATTATCATTGTTTTAGGTGCGGCTGTTCTCTGCGTAGGATTCGGGGCTGTGGCTGTTTCCTCAAAGAAAAACAAAAAGTCCGGCAAGGATAAAAAGGATTCATCAGAGAAAAACAAGGAATCCGGCGAGGATAAAAAGGACTGAGGATCATGAAGAAAAAACATCTCTGCTTTATATTTGCCTCTGTTCTTGCGGTGAATGCTTTTTCCGCTATGCCTGTATATGCGGAGGAAAATGATGCCCTCTATGAAGACCTTAACTACAAAACTGCGGAAGACGGCCATATCATTATAACGAACTGTCTTCAGAGTGCAAAGGAATGCGTTATTCCCGAGGAAATTGACGGCGCACCTGTAACGGAAATTGCGGACAGTGCATTTTCTGAATGCTTTCTCCTTGAAAAACTCACAGTGCCGGACAGTGTAAAGGTTATCGGAAGACAGGCGTTTTCAGCCTGTTCCGTGCTGAAAACCATAAAGCTGCCGACAGAAATCGACAAAATGGGTGCAGGCGTGTTTGACGGCTGCCCTAAGCTGGAAAGCGTGACCATTCCTAAGGGCATAACCGAACTTCCGGAGGCAACCTTCTATGAATGCACAGGTCTTTCCTCCGTTGTTTTGCCGGAGGGTCTGGAGATAATAGGCTCTGAAAGCTTCTATGGCTGCTCCTCTGTTTCTGAGATAGCCTTTCCCGAAAGCCTTACTTCAATAGGAGATTACGCATTCCAGGGCTGTTCATCTCTTAAAACAGTAAACTTTACCGAAAATCTTGTAAACCTTGGAGGATACATTTTCCAGGACTGCAAATCCCTTACAGACATAAGTGTTCCCGATTCAAATGAAATGTTCATGGACAAGGATGGCGTTCTCTTTACAAAGGACGGCTGTACCCTTGTGCGTTATCCGGAAGCAAGGGAACAGGATAGCTTTGTCATTCCGGAAGGCTGCACACAGCTGGCAAACGGCTGCTTTGTTGACGCTGTGTATCTCCGAAATATTGACCTTAACAATGCCACTGTCTTCGGAATGGACGCATTCTTCCGCTGTACCGGTCTTGAAAGCATTGCTGTTCCGGAGGGAACTACTGATATTTCTGCTCAAATGTTTGCCTACTGCTCTTCACTGAAGGAAGTTTCACTGCCCTCTACCCTTAAAACCATAGGCGACTATGCATTCTACACCTGTGCAGGTCTTTCAGAAGTGACAGTTCCCGAAGGAACGGAAAAACTTGGCGCTTACAGCTTTTTCAACTGCCTGGAACTGAAAACTCTCCGTCTGCCGGATTCTGTTACAGAGATAGGCGACGGCGCAATGGGTTACTTCGCAGAATCCGAGGACACTGAGCCTAAGAAAATCAGCGGTTTTACCGTGGAATACGGCGTAAATGATACCATATACAATTTTACGGAAACCTACGACCTGGAAGGCACCGGCTCCGGCAGCAGCAAACTGTGGATATGGCTCACTGTCATTGGCGGCGGTGTGCTTGTTATCGGCGGAATCGTACTTATCGTTATTCTCCGCAGAAAGGCTGCCATTCCAAAGCCTGTTCCCGGCGGCAGAACCGGCAGCGCCACAAAACGCCCTGAACCTAAAAAGAAAGGATAATCACAATGACCAGATCTCTTTTTCGACGTTTTACAGCAGGTTTGTCTGCTTCCTTTATGCTGTTGTCAGCAGTGCCTTTTGCTGCTGCGGCGGAAGGTACATCGGATACTGAGGAAGTCACCTCCTTCGACGACGGCATTCTCACTTACAGCGTTATTGAGGATACACGTTTTGTCGAAGTAACCCAGTGTACATCAAATGCGGTAAACGTAAACATTCTCCCGAAAATAGACGGATACACTGTTACCGGTATCGGTGACGGCGCATTTTCAGGCTGCGAAAATCTTCAGTCTGTAACATTTCCCAAAAACGCAGAGTTTACTTCAATAGGCTCCTATGCCTTTGCGGAATGCCACTCCCTTAAAAGCGTAAAGCTTCCGGATACGGTGGAGGATATCCCTGAAGGTATGTTTGCTTTCTGCCACTCCCTTGAAAGCGTTACCTTCGGCAAAAATACAAAATCCATAGGCAGCGAGGCTTTTCGTGAATGCTCTGCACTCTCAGAGATAACTCTTCCGGATACCCTTACAGATATAGGCGATTTCCTGTTCTATATGTGTACAAGCCTTCAGAAGGTGGATATCCCTGAAAGCCTTTCCTATCTTGGCGGATATACCTTCATGGGCTGCATAGGCATGACGGATTTCACAATTCCCGATACCCTTATTGATTTCGGTGACGGTACGTTTTCCGGCTGTCTGAACCTAAAAAACATTACAGTGGACCCGGATAATCCCACATATACCTTAAAAGACGGCGTAATTTACAGCAAGGACGAAACTGAGCTTTTCTTCTATCCTCCTTCTGATCCCGCTGATTCCTTTACAGTTCCGGAGGGTGTAAAAACAATACATGACTGTGCATTCTTTAAATGCGAGAATCTGAAGGAAGTGATTCTCCCGGATACTCTTGAAACAATCGGAGCCGGCGCATTTGATTACTGCACTTCTCTCAGCTATGCTAAAATTCCCGAAAGCGTAACAACTATTTACAGCACTGCATTTGCAGACTGTTCTTCCCTTGCAAACGTTACCTTTGTGGGTGCGGACAACGAAACAAAGGGCGAAGGCGTTCCTCTCACCATAGGCGACCACGCATTTATTGCCTGCACAAATCTGAAGGAAGTGGTTCTGCCAAAACGTACTGAAAGCATAGGAGAATATGCCTTCGGCGTTACCGATTCTGACAGCGAGGAAACGGATAAAATTGCGGTGGAGGGATTCCTGCTGAAGGGCTTCGACGCTGCGGAACAGTACGTAAAGGACTGCGATGTTTCCATAAACTTCAGCCACAGAGACTTTCCCTGGAAAAAAGTGGTGTTCTGGGTATGCGGCGCTGCGGCGGTTATAGTGATACTATTCTTTGCGGCACGTATCGTTAAAAAGAACATGATGACTCCCGAGGAAAAGGAAGCACTGCAAAAGGCTAAGCTGGAGCGCAGCATTGCAGAAGAAGAAAAGGAAGCAGAGGAGTACGAAAGCATTGTAGGCGATGATGATGAAGAGGATAACACCACCGAATCAGAGGGAACGACAGAAAGCGACAGTTTCCGCAGTTCATCACCTTCAAGGCTTCACAATATTGGTCATCACGAATAAAAAAACAAGGCTGACGCAGTTTGATTGCTGCATCAGCCTTTTTTGATGTTGAACAGTGCCGGCGTTCCGGACGGTTATCTGTGATTTCCGCCGCCTCCGCCTCCGCTGGAGGTACCGCCTCCTCCTCCTCCTCCGCCGCCGGAGGAAGAGGATCTCTTTGTGCGTATCTGATACTTTCTGATGAAAATATCAGATCTTTCGCCCATTTTTATGTTGTCCCTCCGGAGATATTCCAGACTGGAGGGTGCGCTCTTGAATTTATAGTGGCTCTTTATACAGAAGAATGTTATAAGCGT
The DNA here is from genome assembly GCA_029007315.1 of Oscillospiraceae bacterium. Taxonomy (GTDB): domain Bacteria; phylum Bacillota; class Clostridia; order Oscillospirales; family Ruminococcaceae; genus Ruminococcus_C. The sequence continues at coordinate 13,559 of JAQXHO010000059.1, read as the reverse complement.
TACAATAAGGGACATTACAGTGCCGATCAGGATCCATTTGCCCCATTCTTTCGGACGGCTGTCGCTGTGAACAAGGCTGCCGTCGCTTTTCATGGAAACATATTTTCCCGTGTCCTTAATATAGTAGTAATTCAGATCAGATGGACCGTGAGAGTAATAATATTCAAGGGCATTCGTGAACATCTGTATCGCATTATAGGGGTCTTCGTTTCCTCTTGGCAGATAAGGATTCATGTCAGAGAAGATATCGGCTACGATATCATCATCACAGTTGTCCTCTTCACCGGGATAATAGAATCTTGCCCTGTTTCTGGTGTAAATGTAGTCATATGGAGCGTAGCTTGTATCGCCGTGACCTGCAAGGTCCATATAAAGCACAATGCTGTCATCTTCCATGTCATAAAACTCTTTGCAGAGTCCTTCGCAGTACTTCTGGGTATCCTCATCTTCACCGCCTATTGCAGTGCCGCTTACATAAACCAGAATGTTCATGTCGATATATTCGGCTGTTTCCCGGATTATACCGGTAAGCTCTTCTTCTTCCTCATCTGAAAGCATTTCAGCGTCGTCCACAAGAAAGCTGTTCATTGGGTCAATGGCAGCTTCCTGGTAAACCTCATCAGCGGCTGACGCTGTAAAACTCAGAAGAGTTCCGCATATTATTCCTGTACTTACAAGAGCCGCAGTAATTTTCTTTAAAATACTCATCCCAGCAGAAAACCTCCTATAAGTCCTAATATTGCGGCAAGAACAGCAAACAGACCGACGCAGAAGCCAAGAAGCTTCGGGATACTGAGAGGAGGAGTACCTGCCAGCTTTCCTGTCTGGGCATTCATTGCGAAATCGTAGTTCTTTCCGCCGTAGCTGTAGTGCATGAACCATACAGGCATAAGGGCGTATTCCCTGTCAACATTTCTGTAGGAAACGTCCATTCTCTCAGCCTTTGTACTGCTGTAGCCTGTGATCGTTTCATGAATCTTTTGTTTGCAGCCCTCATGGATACGTGCCTTTGTACGGTTTATGACCTGTTCCCATTCAACGTCATACTTTTCAGCCATAAAGCCGCTGAGGTACTGCATTGAAAAATCACGCATTTCCTTGTAATTGTAAGGCTCTACAGCGTTCATGAGTGCGTCTTCGATCTTGTTTGCACCGTCGGCAGGAACTCTTTCAAAGGTGAATGAGCCGCTTCTCTTTACAGCGAATTCGCTTATTTCCGTAATGTTATAATCTCCCGATGACCAGCTGCGTCTTTTCTCACCTATGCAGGAGAATCTTGCGTCAGCATTGCAGCTTGTAAGCCAGAAGGGAACATAAACGCCGCTCATTTTCTCAAGCTGCTGCTTTGACTTGAAGTCACCCGGCAGGAACCAGCGTTTTTTGCACCAGCTTTTGAAATCGTCAACAGCCTTTTCCTTTGTAACAGAAAAGGGAATTACGAAATTCGGCTTGTATTTGCCTGTAAGTCTGCCTGCAAGAATAACCGGATTGTGGCAGTAATAGCAGAAGGTTGCCGATTCGGTTTCCTCTGCAATTATCTGTGCGCCGCAGGAATCGCAGGTATAGAGCCTTGTCTGCTCGGAAAATTCGCTGCCTTCCTCGCCGAAATCAGGAAAATCGCTTTCATCTCCCAGAGTCTTGGCATTGGGGTCGGCTGTATCCTCAGCCATTTTGTTCATTTCTTCGTACATCTTTGCGATCTCTGCTTCTTCAAAGTAGCTTCCGCAGTAATCGCAGCCGAATTTCTGCTGCTCCGGCTTAAACACCATTTCGCCGCCGCAGTAGGGGCATTTATATTGTACTGTGTTCAAAGGAATACCTTCCTTTCTGTGTGTTATTCAAAATGATCAGCTGCGCTTGTTTCCGCAGTTTGTGCAGAAATTGCCCTTGTTTACTGTACCGCAGGAGCATTTCCATTCGCCGTTTGCTTCCGGCTTCTTTCCACCGCAGTTTGTGCAGAAGTTGCCTGTGTTCACTGCGCCGCAGGAGCATTTCCATTCGCCTGCCGGTGCCGGCTTCTTTCCGCCGCAGTTTGTACAGAAATTGCCTGTATTATTTGTCTGACCGCAGGAACAGGTCCAGCCGTTTGCCGGAGCAGCTGCCTGCTGATTCTGCTGTGCCTGCTGAGCTGCCTGCTGCTGCATCTGCATCTGAGCCATATTTGCTGCTGACGCACCTGCCATATAGCCGCCTGCTGTCTGCATACCCATGCCCATGCCCATGAATGCCTGAGCTGCACCTGCTGAATTGCTGCCTGCCGCTTCCATTCCTCTTGCAATAGAACCCTGTACAAATCCCTCACGGACAGTGGGATCGGAGAGCATTGCGCCCTGGTTGCGCATATTGATAAGCTTCTTGCTTTCCTCGTCGTAGCTTATGCTTCCGATACCAACGGATGCGATCTCAATACCACGGACATTCTTCCAATCCTCGTCCAGAACGTCGCCCATGTACTTTGCCAGCTTCATGCCCTGTGAAGGCAGTGTGGAAATTCTCACGCCGTCAACGGACATCTGGTTGATTGCACTGGAAAGAGCATTCAGAAACTCGTTGTTGAACTGCTCGCTGATATCCTCAAAGTTTACTCTTTCATTATTACGCAGACTGCATTCCATATAGAACTTCAGCGGGTCTGAAACCTTTACGGAATATGTACCGTGGCAGCGCAGGAAAAGCTCAGAGTTATAGAAATTGTCGAAATACTGGAGAGCGTTTCTTGTGCCGAACTTTATTCCTCTGATCTCAGCAAGATTTACAAAATAAACCTGCTGTGCGCTTGAAGGCTGACCGCCGAATTTGAATCTCTGGAATGTATCCTTCAGAGTATCGCCGAACTGACCGTTGAAGAGTGAAGGTGCAGATGACATAAACACCTCATAATAGCCTGCCTCAGCGGTATAGTCGATGATCTTTCCGTCCTCAACCAGGAACATCATCTGGTTAGGTCCTACAACGATTTTTGAACCGTTGGAGATAACGTTTTCGTTTCCTTTTTTGTTGCTGCTGCGTTTGTTGTTTACCTGAACTCCTCTGCACATAATGGTGGTCGGTCCCATTTCTGCCGCCTGGATATAGTCAAGCCAGGAATCTGCCAGCTGACCTCCGATTGCACCTGCTGCTGCTTTAATAAGTCCCATAATAGTGTCCTCCGTTAAAAAATAGTGTTTGAATTGATTATTTTCTAAAATTAGAATGTATCCTCATTATATCATAAAATCGAAGATTTTGTGATATAATCGCCCGATATGCAGGGAGCAAATCTCTGATTTGCGTATCTGCAAGGGCATTAAGGCAACACCGCACAAAGCACGTCTTACGACTCTGTACGCACAGTCTTTGTGCGGTATTGCCTTAAAATAAATTATAATAAATGCTTGCATTTATTATATCATAGATATGTATATTTTGCAAGAGATATTTTAGAGTTTTTATACAAAAAAAAGCTTTCCGTCATGAAACATGACAGAAAGCTTTATAATCATTATTTAACCGGAAACGGCTTCACGCATTGTAGCCACGGGAGAGGTGACTTTCTGAATATCAGCACCTACCTTGCGGAGCTTTTCAACAAGATTGCCGTATCCTCTTTCAATGTGGTATATATCTTCGATCTCAGTAATTCCCTTGGCTGCAAGTCCTGCAATTATCAAAGCAGCTCCGGCTCTCAGGTCACAAGCCTTTACAGGCGCTCCTGTAAGCTTGCCGGTGCCTTCAATTACTGCCACCTTGCCGTCAACAGAAATATCAGCGCCCATTCTTCTCAGCTCGTCAACGTAGCGGAATCTCTGTTCCCATACGCCCTCTGTAACAATGCTTGTGCCTTCAGCAAGGGTAAGAAGTGTTGCCATCTGAGGCTGCATATCCGTAGGAAATCCGGGATGAGGCATTGTCTTTATATTTGTGCGCACCAGTGGACCGTCTACCCAGACTCTCACGCTGTCGTCGTATTCGTCCACATTTACGCCTATTTTACGCAATTTTGATGTGATAGGCTCCAGATGCTTCGGGATAACGTTCTTTATGAGGACATCTCCGCCTGTAGCAGCTGCCGCAACCATAAAGGTTCCTGCCTCGATCTGGTCGGGAACTACGGAATAGGTAGTGCCGTGGAGATTCTTTACGCCTCTTATCTTGATAACGTCGGTGCCTGCGCCCATGATATCAGCGCCCATGGAGTTGAGGAAATTCGCAAGATCTACGATATGAGGCTCCTTTGCGGCGTTTTCAATGACTGTAAGACCATCTGCACGTACAGCTGCAAGCATTGCATTCATAGTTGCGCCTACGGACACCACGTCTAAGTAAATCTGGGAACCTCTGAGATGTTCTGCATACAGGTCAACCATGCCGTATTCAATGTTGCACTTTGCGCCCAGTGCGGAAAATGCCTTCAGATGCTGGTCAATTGGTCTGTCACCCAGCGGACATCCGCCAGGCATGGATACTCTTGCCTTTGAAAATCTTCCCAGAAGCGCTCCGAGAAAATAATAGGAAGCTCTCATGCGTCGTGCGCTTTCATAGGGAACGCAGAAATTTTTAAGTCCCTCAGCTGAAATGCGTACTGTTGTCTTGTCAAGATACTCTACTTTGGCGCCCATTTCGTACATTATACGAAGGCTAATGGATACATCGCTGATGTCCGGTACATTTTCCAGAACACAAGGCTCGTCGCACAGCAATACCGCCGGTATAAGTGCAACGGCAGCATTCTTTGCACCGCTGACCTCAATCTCTCCGGACAGACGGCGTCCGCCCCGAATTACATATTTTTCCAAAACGTTTTCTCTCCTTAGTTTCAGCAGACAGCCAAAAAAATTTTCTTCTGTAAAGTCTGTCTGCTCCTTTGTCAGGCACAGCAATAAATTCTGCGCTGCCATATCCTTTTCTTTTTCTTTCTTAATTAACTCTCCAAAAAAATCCGTCTATTGCGTTTCTTATTATAACTCTATTTTACGATTCAACTCTTCTATTATACACCACATTGAGCTATTTGTAAAGTGATATACAAGGACTATTTTCTTATTTTGTTATTTTCTTCCAATATGTGCATAAATTATAGAAAGAAATTCTACGTATTTTCATTGGAAAGACTGCCCCAGGTGGTGATCTCTATTTTTTCTATGAGAATATCCTCCTTTGGAGCAGTGTATTCTGTTTCCGGATCTGCCGCCTTTACCATTACCGAAGTGATCCTGTCAATGGTTTCAAAGCTCTCATCGCCGTATGCCTGACCAAAAATTGTCATCTGCTGTGCGTAGTTCGGGATACCGCCCTTCTCAATAAACGCTTCAGTTATCTCACTTGCCGACTGGTCAACCTCCTCAAGTCCTGCCTTTACCTCATCGTCAAATTCAATGGTATTGCATACAAGGAAGCGTGTGCCGCAGTAATCTGCCGCATTTCCGAAGAGATTGCTCCAGAAGCTGCGGTCATGACCTGTATTCAGGGCGCATAACGCACCCCGGAAGGGCCATATATTGGAGGAAAGCTCGGTTTCAACATTTTCCTCGGGAGAAGCCTGCTGGGTTGCAGTGAGATTGCCTGTATTATCAGGACTTCCTGCGGAAAAATACACACCCTTCTCCACCTGGTAAATATAGGTCCCGTCGTAATATCCTTCTTCTGCAAGCTTTGTAAACTGTGCTGTATAATTCGGAGCTTCCTCCGGATAAAGCACTGCCGTAATGTCGCCCAGCGAGGTATGGATCACCGCCGCAGGTGCCTCATCCTCCGGCTCTTCAAGCTGATAAAGTTCTACAGACGACATATCGATATACTGATACCTGTTCTGTCCGCAGTATGTGCTGCATGAAAACAGTGTAAGACTGAATGCGCCCATTATCACAAGAAAAATCATCATTCTTCTCATGCCGGTATTGCTCCATCTTGCCATAATTCGGTTTCTCCTTAAAGCTTTGTAATTTCAGTTCCCTGTCTTGTTTCCTTTATCTGCCAGCCCAGGGCTGCGATTTCGTCACGGAGTCTGTCTGCCTCTGCAAAATCCTTTGCCTTTCGTGCAGCGGCTCTCTTTTCTGCCAGTTCCTTTACTTCTGCCGGTATCTCGTCAGCCTTCTTTCTGTTATAGAGAATGCCTAAAACCTCTGTTATCTGGTCAAAAAGCTCTGCTCCTGCTGTAAGCTGCTCCTTTGAAACGGTGTTGTCAGCGCTCATTTTGTTGAGATCTCTTGCAAGCTCGAAAAGTGCTGTTACTGCGTCGGCTGTGTTAAGGTCTTCGTCCATTGCAGCTTCAAACTGCTGTCTTCTCTTTGTGAAAATCTCCTGTGCCTCTGCTGTTACTTCGCCATTATTTGCGGCAGCTATTGCACGGTCAAGGGTATCACGGCAGGTATAGAGTCTTTCAAGAGATGCCTTGCAGGCGTCAAGGAGTTCCTTGCAGTAGTTGATAGGACTTCTATAATGAGCCTGAACCATCATATAGCGTATAACCTCATAGCCGTACTTCTCCGCAACCTCACGGACGGTAAAGAAATTGCCAAGGGATTTGGACATTTTCTTGTTGTCAATGTTGATATAGCCGTTGTGCATCCAGTAATTGGAGAATTTCTTGCCGGAAGCGGCTTCGCTCTGGGCAATTTCATTTTCATGGTGCGGGAAGACCAGATCCTGTCCGCCGCAGTGAATGTCAAGAGTTTCGCCCAGATAGTGGCTTGACATGGCGGAGCATTCGATATGCCAGCCGGGTCTGCCCTTGCCCCAGGGTGATTCCCAGTAAGGCTCGCCGGGTTTTGCGCTTTTCCATACCGCAAAATCAAGAGGAGATTCCTTGATATCGTTTACATCAATTCTTGCTCCTGCCTGAAGCTCCTCAATAGGCTGACCGGAGAGCTTTCCGTATTCCGGGAATGAGGCTGTACGGAAGTATACGTCGCCGTTCTTTTCATAGGCATGACCGGATTCCACAAGTTTTTCCACGATGCTGATAATGAGATCCATGCTCTCTGTTACCTTAGGGTGAACGTCTGCGTCACGTACATTCAGACCGTGGGCGTCCTTTTTGTATTCCTCAATATATTTCTCGGAAATTTCCAGAGATGATACGCCCTCTTCATTTGCACGGCGTATGATCTTATCGTCAACGTCTGTGAAATTCTGCACATAGGTAACGTCAAAGCCCTTATATGTCAGATAACGTCTGAGTACGTCGAAGGAGCATATAGGACGGGCATTTCCTATGTGGATATAGTTGTACACAGTAGGACCGCAGGCATAAATGCGGACGTGGTTTTTCTCCATGGGTACAAGTTCTTCCGTTTTCCTTGACATTGTGTTATAAATTCTCATTTTCAGATTCTCCTTCATTTTTTAATTCCTTTTCGTTGTGTTCATGTTCAATTTCATACTGATGCTCTAAGAAATCAACCTCAGTTTTAAGCTGCTGCATACCGCACCTGAGTTCTGTGATATCCTGCATCGTAAGATCCGGATAGTGGATCTGGTCAAGATCCTGTTCAACCTTAACGCCGTCCCTGACTGCAACTCGTGCAGGAACGCCTACAGCGGTGCAGTTATCCGGAATATCTTTAAGCACCACCGCATTGGCGGCGACCTTTACATTATTTCCTATATTTATGGGTCCCAGAACCTTTGCGCCGGCACCTACCATTACATTGTTTCCAAGGGTAGGGTGACGCTTGCCCTTATCCTTGCCAGTACCGCCAAGGGTCACGCCCTGGTACAGCAGGCAGTTATCTCCGATAACGGTGGTTTCACCGATTACAACGCCCATTCCGTGGTCTATGAAAAGTCCCTTGCCGATCTCAGCTCCGGGATGAATCTCTATGCCCGTTTTGTGCCGTGAACGCTGGGAAATTATTCTTGCAATGGTGAACATTCCATGCTTATAGAACCAGTGGGCTTTACGGTAGCTGCGCACAGCCTTCAGCCCTGAATAGGTCAGTATTATTTCAAAGCTGCTCCTTGCAGCAGGATCCTTTTCCTTTACTACAGCTATATCCTCTTTAAGCCTTCGGAACAAGAAAGCACCGCCTTTCATTATATGAAGTGGCATAAAAAAAGCCTCCGCCAATGCAGAAACTGCATTCAGCCAGAGGCGGCAATAAGCCACGGTTCCACTCTGATTTTATACTCAATGCCCTTAACGCAGGCAAAACGGATACAGATACACGGCAAAAAGCTTTCCCTGTATCAACTGACAGCCGCACTTCACAAGGAAAACGCATATCGTCACACCGACCCGATACTCTCTGAACCGTTTCTTCCATGCTACTCTGACTGCTACGTCTTTACATTACATATTATATTATATGCAAATTTCCGCACTTTGTCAAGGGTTTTCTTCTCTTTCTCTCTTCTTTCCCCATATTCGTCATAATAAAGGTCTTGACACCATGCCGTATATTCTGATATACTATAGTAGCTAATATATTATAGAAACTAAAGATATACCAGGGAGATAACTATAATGATGAAGCTGTTGTTTATAGGCGATGTTGTGGGAAACGCCGGCTGCCTCTTTGTGCAGGAAAAGCTTTACAAAATAAAAAAAGATCACGGCATCGACATAACGGTAATAAACGGTGAAAATTCCGCCCAGGGAAACGGCATTACAAAGCATTCCGCAGAACAGCTTTTTGCCGCCGGAGCTGATATCATCACCACAGGTAATCACTGCTTTAAAAGACGTGAGGCTCTGTCCGTTTACGATCATGAATCAATTATCCGTCCCGCCAATTACCCGGAAGGCTGCGTGGGAAGAGGTGTATGCCGTCTTGACATGGGAAGAGTCCAGATAGCTGTGATAAACCTTTCCGGAACCACCTACCTTGACCCGCTGGACAATCCCTTTACCTGCATTGAGGAGATACTGGAGGATATTGACACGCCCAATATTTTCCTCGACTTTCATGCAGAGGCAACGGCGGAGAAAAAGGCTATGGGTCATTTCCTCACTGGCAGGGTAACGGCTGTTCTGGGTACACATACCCATGTGCAGACTGCCGATGAGATTATTTTAGGCGGCCATACAGGCTATATAACCGACGCCGGCATGACAGGTCCGGAGCTTTCTGTTCTCGGCGTGGAGATCACTCCGGCTCTTGACAGGTTCCGTTTCCGTTTTCCCACCCGATTTTCTGAGGCACAGTCGCCCTGCTTTCTTAACGGCGTTATCGTGACCTTTGATGAAAAAATGGGCAAATGCACGAAAATAGAGCGTCTGATTCTTAGATAATGCACAAAATTGCAAAAAACACTTGCAATTTTGTTGAGGTTGTTGTATAATATAGTTATGCAGGTAATGCTTTTCTAATTTACACATTACAAAATGAATTACAATTTTTATGAGGAGGTCATAACATGGAAATTCTTAAGGTATCATCACATTCATCACCTAATTCTGTAGCAGGTGCCATTGCGGCTGTTATCCGTGAAAAGAAGGTCGTAGAGGTACAGGCTGTAGGTGCCGGCGCAGCCAACCAGGCTGTAAAGGCTATTGCCATTGCCCGTGGCTATCTTGCACCTATCGGCGTAGATCTTGTCTGCATTCCTGCATTTGCAAACATTCAGATCGACGGCGAAGAGCGTACAGCTATCAAGCTTATCTGCGAGGAACGCTGACGAATATGGGTACAGAAACGCTGCTGTAAGGCGGCGTTTTTTTGTACAGGAAAACTGCCGGAAAGACGGCTTGACTGTACTTTTATTTCAGGGCTATGCCCTTTTTCTGAAAGGAGAAGATCTATGGATATCGACGACGGTCGATTATGGTGCTGCCTTATTGCAGCGGCGGTTCTGCTTACGATACACGGCTGTATCGCTGCAGCTGAGGCGGCACTGGACAAAATACGTCCGAAAATCAAAACACTTGCGGAAAAAGACAAGGCTTTCGAACGCCTTGCAAAACAGCTCCGGAAACCAAAGCGGCTTGAATTTACCTTCATTGCAGAACACAGTGCCAGTGCAGCTCTTATCACTCTTCTTATGCAGCGTGTAGGCTGGTATTCTCTGCTGCCTGTACTGCGGGATATGCTTGGACTGGAGGATTTCACTGCAAAAGCTGTCACCCTTGGGGCAGTATTTCTTGCGTCTGCATTTCTCATTGCCCTGTGCAATGCCGTTGCTTCCAGAATCGGCAGAAAAAATGCTGAAATGCTCATGCAGAAAAACAGCCGCCTTATCAGTATGATAGTGGTGATAATTATGCCTCTTCAGGCTCTTGTAAGAGGATTTGACCAGATTCTTGGCGGTTCGAAGTCTGATGACGACGATTCACAGGTAACGGAAGAAGATTTCCTTATGATGGTGGACGCAGGCAACGAAACAGGTCTTATCGAAGAGAGCCAGAGGGATATGATAAATAATATCATTGACTTTGATGATGTGACTATTACAAACGTCATGACCCACCGCAAGGAGCTTGTAGCTGTTGACGTTGACATGAAGATAAGCGATGTGGTTTACCTTGCCATAAACGAAGGCTACTCCAGAATGCCGGTTTATGAGGAAAACATAGATAACATTGTGGGCGTACTTATGGTAAAGGATCTTTTAAGTCTTATCGGAACTGAGGATATTTCGAATTTCAGTGTGCGTCACTTTATGAGGGCAGCGCTTTTCGTTCCGGAAACAGCTAAATGCAAATACGTTCTGGAAGATATGCTCAGGGACAAGGCTCAGATGGCTGTGGCTGTAGACGAATACGGCGGTACAGCAGGCATTGTTACAATGGAGGACCTGCTGGAGGAGATCGTGGGCAATATCCGTGACGAATATGACGACGAGGAAATAGAAATGCGTGAACTCGGAGAAGGCGTATTTACCATTGAAGGCAACGCCGACCCGGAGGAAACCCTTTCACGGCTGGGTATCTCCCTGCCCGAAGATCAGGAATTTGACACCATGAGTGCATGGCTTGTAGAGCTTCTGGGCAGAATTCCCGACGAGGACGAAAATCCCTCGGCTGAATATGAAAACGTAAGGTTTACTGTGCTTCTTATGGAGGATAACTGGATATCCAAAATCAAGGCGGAAATTCTCACAAAAGCGCCGGCTGATGACTGCGAATCAGAGGCGGAGTAAAATATCAGATACAGGCTGCTGCTTCATATGCGGCAGCCTTTGTCAGTGAAGGAGGGAAAAACATGAACGAGCTTTTCAAATCTGTATCAAAGCTGAAGGGCGTAGGCGAAAAGCGAAGCCTTGCCTATGGGAAACTGGGCATTTCCACGCCCTACGACCTTCTGTATCACCTGCCGAGAAATTATATCGACTACTCTGCTCCTGTAACTGTTTCAGAAGCTCCCTTCGGCGAAACAGCGGTTCTGAAACTGACAATCAGATCAAAGCTTCCTCCTCAGTATATACGAAAGGGCTTTTCCATTTACAAGGCGGCTGCATATGACGAAACAGGCGATATTATGGTAACCTTTTACAATGTAAGCTATATTTTCGATTCCCTGGTATGCGGCAGAGAATACTGTATGTCCGGCAGAATAGGCGGAAATATGGTGAAAAAGGAAATGCTTTCACCTCATGTCATTCCTGCGGAGGACGAGAACCTCATAAGACCTGTATACCGCCTTACAACTGGTCTTACTCTGAACCGTGTTGCGGCAGATATGCAGAGCGCACTTAAAATATTCAGAAATGAACCCTTTGAGTGGATGCCGGAGAGCATTCTCACGGAACACAGACTCATGCGCCTTACAGAAGCTCTGCCGGAGATACATTTTCCTTCTTCCATGGAAAATGCCCTTGCCGCAAGACGGCGGCTTGCCTTTGATGAGCTGCTGGAGCTTCAGCTGGGTCTTGCTATGTACAGAAAAAAATCCCGCAGCGACTGCGCATATAAAATGGAGGAAAACACAGATATATCGCCGTTTTTCCACAATCTTCCTTTCGAAATGACCGGTTCCCAGAAGAAAGCCGTAAGAGAGATCTGTCTTGACCTTTCAAAGGGCGTACCCATGAACAGGCTTTTGCAGGGCGATGTGGGCAGCGGTAAAACGGCGGTGGCTGCTGCTGCCTGCTGTTTCACCGCAAAAAACGGTCTTCAGTCTGCACTTATGGCGCCTACGGAAATTCTTGCGGTGCAGCATTACAACACATTGTCACGTATGCTTTCGCCATTGGGCATAAAAATCGGTCTGCTGACAGGTTCCGTAAAGGCTAAGGAACGAAGAGAGATCATTGCCGCCGTATCTTCCGGTGAAATTCAGCTTTTAGTGGGAACTCACGCCATTTTCCAGAAGGATGTGGAGTTTTCCAGCCTTGCCCTTGTAATTACAGATGAACAGCACCGGTTCGGCGTGGCTCAGCGTTCCATGCTGGCGGAAAAGGGCGGTACGCCCCACAAGCTTATCATGTCTGCAACGCCTATTCCACGCACCCTTGCTCTTATCATTTACGGCGACCTTGACATCTCCGTGCTGAATGAACTTCCCGGCGGCAGACAGCCTGTGGAAACCTACGCCGTAACAGGAAAACTCCGGGAACGGGCGTATAATTTCATAAGACAGCAGCTCAGTGAAGGCAGGCAGGCGTACATAGTCTGTCCGATGATTGAGGAAAATGCACAGGAACTACAGGCGGCTTCTGCATATGCGGAAAATATAAAGTCAACTGCCTTTGCGGATTTTCGTGTGGGTCTGCTCCACGGAAAGCTTTCCTCAAAGGAAAAGGACGCTGTTATGGATTCCTTCCAGAAGCATGAACTGGATCTGCTGGTTTGCACAACTGTAGTCGAGGTGGGAATAGACGTACCCAATGCAACGGTTATGCTGATAGAAAATTCAGACCGCTTTGGATTATCCCAGCTTCATCAGCTGAGAGGACGTGTGGGACGTGGAAAATTCCGCAGCTACTGCATTCTCATGACGGATCGTGTAACCGAGGAGTCAAAGCAAAGGCTGAAACTTATGAGCAGCACCACGGACGGCTTTAAGATAGCACAGGAGGACCTTAAAATGCGTGGCCCCGGTGATTTCTTCGGTGAACGTCAGCATGGTCTGCCGCCTTTAAAGATAGCGGATCTCACAAGGGATATGTCCCTTTTTGAGGAAACTCAGCTGCTTGCAAGGGAAATACTAAGCCGTGACCCTGAGCTTATGCTGCCGGAATACAGACCTCTCAGACTGGAAGTGCTGAGATTATTTGCCAAGGCAGGGGAAAACGGTATGAACTGACGCTTCTTTTGTTGCATATGTATATTTTCACGTATTTGTTTGCATGAATATATATGTTTTGTACAAACATCATTTTTTTCGAAAAAAATGCTTGACATTTATGCTGTCATGTGGTAGAATAATTAAGTCGCAAGCGGACAGGCAATAGTCTGAAAGCGAAGATTGCGGCTTGAGTGGGAGTTTAGCTCAGCTGGGAGAGCATCTGCCTTACAAGCAGAGGGTCACAGGTTCGAGCCCTGTAACTCCCACCACTATGGTCTGGTAGTTCAGTTGGTTAGAACGCTGCCCTGTCACGGCAGAGGTCGTGGGTTCGAATCCCATCCAGATCGCCAGCCTCTGTAGCTCAGTCGGTAGAGCAGGGGACTGAAAATCCCCGTGTCATTGGTTCGATTCCGA
>JAQXHO010000058.1 GCA_029007315.1 Oscillospiraceae bacterium | reverse complement strand
CGTCCTAACATAATACTAAAAGACATAATAAAATTCAATTAAATTATGAAAGGAGCTTTATGCTATGGAAAATGAAATTATGAGATTTGAAGAGGTTATGGAGTTTTTAAGCATTGGCAAAAACACACTATACACTCTTCTAAACAACAGAGAGATAAACGCCTTCAAAATCGGAAAGGTATGGAAAATCCCGAAGAAATCTGTTGAAGAATATATTGAGAGGAAGGTAAAAGGAAATGACTAATACCGTTTATACAGGCACTGTTAAACCTGTTCTCAAATGGGCAGGAGGAATAAAGTTCATGCTGTCAAATTCTGATACAGAGTTTATTCGTCAGTTGTATTCAGGATATGATATTACTGAGGTTTCCGCAAGACGTGCTATTAACTGTAACGGCAATGGCAGAGGGGCTGTTACAGAGCTTATTATACGTAATTATAAGTGAGAGTCTGTACGTTTTCACATAATTTCCGTCAAATTGATTACAGCAAAATCATGTAGTATCAGCCTGCTCATTATGATGCTTACAGGATAACTTTTTCAGAATCACAGCAGAATAAACACAAAAAAATCAGGGTATCTCGGTTTGAGATACCCTATATTATTTTACACTATTGATAACTCGATGCCATTCTCATGTTATTTAATGCATAGAAAAACTACTGGCAGTCACTAAGAGATAATAGTAAGGGTTTAAAGAACGCACCCTTGAAGATAGCATTCTCTTAAATAATCACGAGGCTGATAATAGAAATCAGTGTTGTAATTTGAAATTGCATCACTGATCCAGGACGTATAAACTGCAATAATATTTTCTGCGGAAACACAATCTGATATATCTTCAATCAATCTTTCATAAACAGCACCAATTGTCCAGTAATCAGGAATTGTATATTTACATGATGCAATATTATCGTAATCTCCCTCCGGTATATTCGTTAGTTCGATGTATCTGTCAGCAACCGCATCAATTACTTCACAATGAAGAATGTCGGCATTTCGATAAATACGTTCAATTGTTTCTTTACCGAGATAATTTACAACATCACTTCTTTTTTGACGGCATTTCCTTCCGATAAATTCTATCAGGCTGCAGGTATAGAATAGAGCAGAATCATTCTTATTCATGAACTTCATATCCTTTCAAAAATTCAAGTGTTGTAAGTGCTTTTGCAGTATGAAAACTAATCTGGTGCGTTGGTCTTTTAAACTTAGCCAATTCCCAGAATGCTGCTCTTGTTATTTTACCGTCAACAAAATCCTGTACATAATTAAATATCGTGTCATTAGCCATTGGTCCTTCAACAATATCATAGTCATGAGGCCTTCCAAGACGGCAATTGGTTATAAAATCAAGCCATTCTTCTGTCATTTCAGAGAAAGAAAGGACTTTCATATTATTGTCAGGTTTGTAAAGATATTCGTTAATAATACCTTTTCCTGTAAATCTTACAGCCCATCTTTTAGCCTGTTCCGGCATAATAGTACAATAGAAACCAAAATAAAAGTCTTTATTAAATTTTGCTGTTCTTATCTCAGGGTATTCAACAATTTGTGTGCTTCCGTGGTATACTACTAAGTTGTCCATAAATACCTTCCAGTCTTTTTTCAGTAGGATTTGAAGTGATTTTAGTATATTATAGCATAAATCAAAGATTTTGTGCTATAATTGCCCGATATGCAGGGAGCAAATCTCTGATTTGCGTATCTGCAAGGGCATTAAAATAAATATAATAAATGCTTTGCATTTATTATAACATATATAAACTTGAAAATCAACTGTGGGCTTTGGAAAAATGATCTGTCAAAATGTTGTTGAAATGGCTGTCTGCATATTCTCACATAATATCCTATTTGATTGATTACAGCAATTTCAGAACGCCGCAGATTACGCATTAAGATACTCTCAGAGAAAGAAAATCTCCCTGTACTGCAGCAGCACAGGGTATCATAGAGGAATATGAGGTCTGATACGAGGAGATGAGATGCAAGGGGAAATCTGCAAACCCTTGCACCTCTGCTGAACCTGATACCTCACTTGCAGGAAGTATCCTCTTTCAGATTCAGCCATATACTA
>JAQXHO010000057.1 GCA_029007315.1 Oscillospiraceae bacterium | reverse complement strand
ACACTCAGAGGCAGGTTCCTCACGTGTTACTCACCCGTCCGCCACTAAGATAAAAACCGAAGCTCTTATCTCCGTTCGACTTGCATGTGTTAAGCGTGCCGCCAGCGTTCGTCCTGAGCCAGGATCAAACTCTTTAGTTTGATTGTATATTAAGAAGTTTTCACTTCTTGATATCTTTCCTTGGCATCACGATCTTTCGCTCGCAATTACCTTTAGCATTTTTTTGTTTCTGTCTTGCTTTGACAGTCTCAAAGTCTGATTTAGCTTTTGCTGAATCAGATTCAAGGGCTTGTTCGCTTTTAGTGCATTGTTCAATTTTCAAGATACCTTCTTGCTGTCTTTTCTCGTGATTTTTTCTGAGTGACAACTCATTCATTATATCACGTTTCTTTCGATTTGTCAAGTAAACAAAGTGTGAACTTCTTTGAACTTTTGTCCTCTTTTTTATTCAGCTTCCTTTGCTTGCTGCTTCGTTCGACAGCTTTATTATTATATCATACCTTTTTGAGTTTGTCAAGGAGAAGAGTTTCAACAAATTAGCATATTTTTTATATGCTTTCAACAGTACAAAAAAACAACACGACGCCAAAAAGCGCCGTGTCATATGTCAGTTTATTAATCAAGCAGTTGTTTCCTCATCAAAATTGATATCAAAAGGATTATAACGCTTAATAGCAGCGTCATTTGTCTTAACATCAAGCGCAGCAACCCATGTATCCAGCTTATCCTGGAATGCGTCACTGAACATAGCCGCTACAACTCCTTCCTTCTGATCATCTGTCCAGAGGTCGTCATCTGTCATACGATTTTCAATATCATAACGTACAACCAGGTAATAAGCATTATTTTCCTCATCATATATTACCTCTGGCTTATTTGTCTTTGCTTCTTCAAACACAAAATCATATACAGCCTTGCAGGGTGTATAGTTCAGGTCTTCTTCCTTTGTATCTTCCTTTGTTGTTACCTTGGCAACAATGGATTCGTTAGCATAGGGAGCTGTAGTTGTTGTAGTAGTTGTTTCACCCTCAGAAGTTGTTGTTGCAATTGTTGTAGTGGTTGTTGTTGTAATAGTGGAACCATTTTCATCTGTTGCAGTAGCTGCTGCTTCTGCAGCTGCCTCTTCGGATACAGATGTCACATAAGCACTGTATTCTTCCTTTATGGTGTTCATTTTATCTTCGATTTTCTTTTCATCGCTCAGCTTTTCAACAGCAGAAAGATAATCATCTACCATCTTTTTGAACTGTGTTTCGCCGCTGCCTTCAAGCTTTTCACCTGCACCGTCTACTGCGTCAAATCGAATATACTGAACACGGGCAGTGTTATCCACATAGTAATCGTATACTTCGTCTTCGGTTGTGCCTTCTTTTCCGTCTATGTTATAATAGTACTTGAAAAGCTCGCTTGCTTTATATGTATATTCCAGGACCTCACGGACAGAACTTTCAGAAACGCCGTTTTTCTCAAAGCCCTTCTGATTTTCACTCCAGAAAGTTTCCATTGCTGTGTCGATCTCAGTCATCGTATCAGCAGACAGGGTAAGTCCGGCAGCGTCAAATTCCTTATTGACTGCAACGTGTTCCTTGCAGTATGTTGCTGCCTTGTCCTGAATCCATGTAAGGGTATCCTTGCCGTCAATCTGCTGTTCCTTTACGAGCTTATCATCTGTAGTGTCAAGCTCTGAATTCTGTTCTGTAAGTGTATTGATTGCTTCATTATATGACACATATGAATAATAAATATATATGCCTGCATTTACTTTCTCACCGTCTATTGTAAACGCATATGCAGTATTGCTTCCGCAGGCTGCCAGCGAACCCAGCATTGCAATTGATGCAGCTGCGGCTGCTATTCTTTTAAAGTTTGCCATTTCATTACCTCCAAGTAATTATTCAAATACTTATTTATTATACTATAAAAATTTCATTAAGTCTATAGTTTTTTTGAATTTTTTTCAGATTCTCACAATTTTCACAAATAAGTGCCTTCTTTTTTGCCCGTACACACTATTTTTAAACATTTCTCTGCCCTTTAATATACCCTTCTTCTGTTAAAATCCGAAAATCACACATTTTTAAAATTATAAATATGCACCAGATCATCTGACTAAAAAAGTTGACACAGCCGAAAAAATATGATAAAATATTTATGTATAAGTTCAGTTGAAATTATGTTTCTCACAAAAAAGATCGCAAAGGAGCATGAAAATGAATAAAATTTACAGACTGCATATGGGCAAGGCAAAATGTGCAGTTGATCTTGGCGACGGCAGCGAGAGAGGCGAATATGTTTCCCAGGATTATATTCTGTCAAGACTGGGCAGGCCCCACCGCAGCATCAGTCTTATGTACTGTTATTACCCTCTGGACGAAGGCTGGCCCGGCAGAGCAAGCGTTGTTCACGCAAGCCCTGAAGTCAGACACGCATGGGGCTATCCCTATGACGATTACTTCCCATATGAAGGCGGTCTGAACGGCAGCACCGAAGGCGAACCCTTCAGATTCATGCGTGACATACGCTCCCATGGTCAGGACGTTACATTGACGCTGACTATTGACCCTAACGTTCCGGACGAGCATATTGCCGCCATTGCCAGAGATCTGCGGCCCTTCGGAAGAGTGTTTCTCCGTATTAATCACGAAGCAACCGGAACCTGGTTTTCCTTTAACAAGCGCTGCACATATCAGGAAGTGGCAGATTTCTTTGTGCGGGCAAACCGCATCATAAAGGAAATTGCGCCCAATGTACAGACCATAATCTGCATCGGAGGAATTGAAGATCCGGAATCGGCAGAAATGGTAAAGGAAAAGGAATTCGCCCAGACCATACCGGAAGCTGACATCTGGTCTGTTGATAAATATTTTGCACTGCATTACGGCTGGCCTTTTGATATTGCAGAACCCGGCGGCGGTTCATATTACAGGCACAAGATAAGGGATATTTACGATCTCACAAAGAAAAGCTTTGAAAGATTTCTGTATCTTAACGGCGGCGTTCAGAAGCCCATGGTCATGTCAGAGCTTAATGCAGACGGTGATGTTACAGGTCCTTACGAACAGGCTCAGATGGTACGTGAATTCTGTGATATTCTTGAAGAGGACAATGCGGACTGGTTCACAGGCTTCACTTTCTATCAGTTCCGTGACAGAGGCAGACTGGGACTTGAAACGGAGGATCCCAACAATCCGGAAGTAGGCATTCCTCAGCCGGTAATGGAAACATACAAGGAGATTATCAGCAGAGAAAGGCATCTGCCTGTTATGACGCAGGGAGAAGAGATTCAGCTTCCTGTAACCCTTCGCTGGGGCAATTCAGAGGACGCTGATGGCATTGCGATTCCTCTTCATTTCGAAAAGAATCCTGTTTTCTGTGAGATTTACTTCGAAGATGACAGCAACCTTATAATGGAAATAAACGGCAGGTGGTTCTATAAAGCACCGGGAACAAAATATATTGACCTTATGAGTGCATTCTATGAAAAGCCTCTTCCAGGTGAAACAGATCTGACGCTGAAAATATTCGCTCCTCCTGCCGGCGGCGAAAACGACCTTACAATTGAAGACGGACTGTACAATTCATATACAGAAATTAAAAAAATTCCTTCAATCAGAATATGTTTCGAACCAATTGAAAAGTAAGTCTTGACATTTTCTGTAAAAAGCTGTATAATTTAAATAGTATTTTTAGAATAGGAGAGATACATTATGGCTGGTATTTTTGACAAGCTGTCCGGTGCTACAAAAGGCGTTTCCGATATGTCCAAGTCTGCGTCTGACACAAGCAATCTGAAGAAGAAAATCGCTTACGAACAGGAACGTATCCAGGAGGTTATGCTGGAAATAGGCAAGCATTACTATTCCAATCCAAATGGCGATTACTCTGCTTTATGTGCTGACATTGACGACAGAAAGAGAAGAATCAACAGCATGAAGAATGAACTTCAGGCTATCAAGGGCGTTCGTGTTTGCAGCAAGTGCGGTACAAAGTTCGATGAAAAGTACACATTCGAATTCTGCGGCAAGTGCGGCACAAAGCTTGTTTCCGAATAATTTTTCTTTTTTTAAAAACAAAGGGCTGATGCAGTAAAATGCACCAGCCTTTTTGTTTTGATGTTTTATGCTACTCTTTTCTTTCTACGCATTTTCTGCACAGCTGTTCGCATTTTCGGAGCAATAAGCTCCAGAGCTGCACAGTATTTGTCCACCACGACTATTACATAGCCTTCCTTTGAATGAGGTCTTCCTTTTGTAAGCGGCCACATATGTCTTGTTATAATATCTTCCTCTGTTGAATTAAGTGAAAACAGCTCACCGGCATTGTTCACTGCAACGTCAGGATGATTTTTTGCATGAGAACGTTCGCAGTTGCTCCTGCGGTAAGCCTTGGTATCGTAATAATAAAGATCATGAAGCATACCTGCACGTGCGGCAGACGATGCGTCAAGGTGCAGAAATCTGCACACCAGATAATTATAGTACGATACGTTTACACAATGCTGATAACGATTAGTTGAAATATGGTGGCGGTAGTTTTTAAGTTCCTTTACCATATCATTCTCCAGAATATCTGACACAAGATCGTAATACTCAAGCTCTGTCAGTTCTTTTCTGGAACCAATTGCGTGTAACAAACAGCACCATCCTTTCTTTATACACTCAGTGTAACAGATTCCGAAGCTGTTGTCAAGGCTTTTGTCATTATTTCACATTATATTTATCAGTTAAGAATTTCTCTGCCCTTCTGAATACTGCTTATCACCGCAGGCATTACACTTTCCGGAAGCAGACGTGCAGCGAAAACCGACAGTTTCATAAATACGCCGGGAATTATTATCCATTTGCCTTTAAGTGTTTTTTCAATGGCGTATTCTGCCACCTCACTGCTTTTCATTCCCATTATAAGGAATCCTGCGCCGGCTCTCTCGTTGAAATTAGTATCAACAGGTCCCGGACAAAGAACACTCACAGTAACGCCGCTTTTTTCTTTTCTGAGTTCCTCTGCTATTGCAAGAGAAAGTCTTACCACATAATTTTTAGTGGCATAGTAGGTGGACATATTTGGTCCTGTGAGAAAGCCTGCACTTGAAGCTACATTGAGTATTCTCCCGCTGTTTCTCTTTCTGAAATCCTTCAGAAAAAGTTTTGTGAGTATATGCACAGCACGTACATTCACAGAGATCATATCAAGCTCATCTTCAAGCTCAGTATCTGCAAATCTGCCGTATTTTCCGAATCCGGCGTTATTTACAAGCATATCAATTTTTCTGCCCTGACAGAATCTGTACAGCTGAAAAGGTGCCTCCTGCTTTGAAAGGTCAAGAGCAATTACCTCGGTTTTTGCCGGGAGACATTTTTTAAGTCTTGCAAGCTCTTTTTGATTTCTTCCGGTCAGAATAAGTTCCCAGCCGTTTTTGGCAAGGTATACTGCCATAGCCCGGCCTATGCCTGATGTTGCTCCTGTGACTAACGCTCTCATGATAATGCTTCCTTTCATTTTTGTATAAATGCGAAAAACACGCAATAGAGATTGCGTGTTTTCATGGCGCAGAAAGAGGGATTTGAACCCTCGCGCCGGTTTCCCGACCTACTCCCTTAGCAGGGGAGCCCCTTCACCACTTGGGTATTTCTGCAAAAAAATATTTGGCGGAGAGAGTGGGATTCGAACCCACGGTCCCTTGCGGGATCACTGGTTTTCAAGACCAGCTCCTTAAACCACTCGGACATCTCTCCACTATTTTTTATTTACAAAAAGCATACTGCCCTTTGTAAGTCAGCTTTTATATTATACACCATTTCAGAACACTTGTCAAGACTTTTTTCAAAAAAAATGTAAATTCCTGAAAATATACACACAATTACATCTTGCAGACTCAATTTATCATTTTTTTAATATATTATAAATTCGCCTTTGTGCAACATTTACAAATAATTAAAGGTGATTTCTCTTTTCTAACATCTTGATTTTATACAAAATACAGTGTATAATATATTTAGAACGAACGGATCAGAAAACCCGCATTGGATATAGTGCATGATATCCTTTGCGTGTTTCCGGCGTATTACCTCTCATCTTAATTTAATCTATTATAAAAAAACGGACTGTTCATGCAGTCTGTTTTTTATATGCAGCCATTTTTTGGCAGAAAGGAACAATATTATGAATTTACTTGAGCTTGCTAAAACAAGATATTCTGTAAGAGGATATTTGCCAAAGCCTGTGGAAAAGGAAAAGCTTGACTACATTCTGGAATGCGGACGTGTAGCGCCTACCGGTGTAAACGCACAGCCTCAGAGGATACTTGTGGTAAACACACCAGAGGGCATGGAAAAAATGGGCAGGGCAGCGGGTATACCCGGACTTTACAATGCACCTGCTGCAATAATCGTATGCGTTGAACCTGAATGTTCATGGACACGGAAATATGATGAGCATAACATACATGAGATAGACGCAACTATCGTTACGGATCACATGATCCTTGCGGCAACAGAACAGGGACTTGGATCACTCTGGATGTGCAGGTTCAAACCGGAGGTTATACGCAGTGAGTTTAACATTCCGGACAAATATGTGCCTGTGAACGTTCTGCTGATAGGATATGCTTCGCCTGATGCTGTATACAAAGCACCTGACCGTCATGACGCTGAAAATCTCAGAAAGCCGTTATCCGAAACGGTTACTTACGGGACATTCTGATTAAAAAACATAAGTTTGCATTAAAAGGCGCACATGAAATTAAAAGTTTTTTGGTCCAGCTATTTTTCAAAAATGCTGGTCGCCCTCCGCAGAGGGCGAAATGCTCCATAGTTAAAAATTATCGTGCGTTAAATTAAGAGAATAAACAAAAAGCAAATTTCGCATAATAAAAGGCTTTCCGTTATGTATAGGTACAAATAGAAAGCCTTGTATATTTTACAATCAAAGTCAAATGCGAAATGTGCGTACTTAGCAAGAGCGGAGCGAAGCGACAAATCTTGCGGAGGGAGAAAGTATTCTTAAAACAGAACGTATCCTAAACAGATAACAATAAAAATTCTCTTAAATTTAACAA
>JAQXHO010000056.1 GCA_029007315.1 Oscillospiraceae bacterium | reverse complement strand
CGGGATTTTCTTTCAGAATGCCCTTTGTAAGAGTGTTTAAGCTGCTCATTTCAGAATCGCCTCCTTGTTGAGTTCAAAGGTTTCAAGAGCGCATTTTACTGCATTTTTAAGACCCTTTGAGGAGAATGTGGCACCTGTTATGCCGTCGCAGGAATCTACTTCATCTGCGGCTTTAAGACCAGTGAGATTGTCAGCTAAAAGTTCGGGGTTTGTCTGAACCTTTGTGCCAAGGCCCGGGGTTTCCGTTACAGATACAAAGGCAATTCCTGTTACTGCACCCTCCTTGTCAATGCCCACAACAGCCTGTATGCCGCCTTTGTTGTAGCCGTCAGCTGTAACAAGAACAGCTGTCTGCATGAGTTCATCTCTGTAAAGACCTGTGACTTTAACCTTTTCCATTTCCGGTGATGTGAAGTCTGTTATCTCTTCAAATGTACCTGCATCCGGAAGTGCTGAAAGGCTTTCCTGCACAGCCGCATTTTCCGCCGCCGCTATTTTGTCTTTTGTTATGCTGTTTACAAATGCCAGCGCTCCGCAGCATACGGCGCATACAAGGGCAAGTACAACAGGAGGCATTATGTTTTTCAGTTTCATATCACGCAGCCTCCTTTTCAGCTTTTTTTGCACCAACGGGATTTGTCTTTGTGAATCTGTCAATGTAAGGCGTCAGCAGATTCATAAGCAGTATTGAGAATGAACAGCCCTCAGGCATACTTGCAAATTCTCTTATTACAAATGTAAGTATTCCGCAGCCTATTCCGAAAATAAGCTTGCCCTTTTCCGTAATAGGTGTTGTTACATAGTCCGTAGCCATGAAGAATGCACCCAGAATCACACCGCCGCTTAAAAGCGCATAGGGAACTTCTGTCATGTCGCCGCCTGTCAGAAGAACTTTCGCAAGAGTAAGGACTGCAAGAGAGCCAAGATATGCAAAAGGAGTAGTGGGAGAAATTATTCTTGCAATGATAAGGAAAATTCCACCTATCAAAAGTGCAAGGGCAGATGTTTCACCGATAGAGCCGCCCACATTTCCAAGGAACAGCTCCCACAGACCTGCGTCACCGGAGGCAAGAGGAGTAGCGCCTGTGAGTCCGTCAAGGGCAGTGCTGCCTGATGTTTCAAACAGACCCCATGCACAGACATCTTTATAATAGAAAGGCTTTACCCATGAAGTCATATCACTTCCCACGGACAAAAGCAGGAAGATACGTCCTGTTATGGCAGGGTTTGCGAAGTTGCAGCCAAGACCGCCGAAAAGCTGTTTTACAACGGCTATAGCAAATATACAGCCAACAGCCGCCTGCCACAAGGGCAGCGTAACAGGAAGATTCAGCGCAAGGAGTACGCCTGTAAGCATTGCACTGCCGTCTGCCACAGTACCCTCCTTTTTCATAAGGGCACGGCAGACAACCTCTGTCATCATGCTGACAACTGCACAGAACACCACCATGAGAAGCGCTCTTGGTCCGAATACTATGGTTCCTGCCGCAATTGCAGGCACAAGCGCCGCCACAACTGCAAGCATTATCTTCTGAGTTGTAATGCCGCTTCTTATGTGGGGCGAAGGTTTAACAGTAAGTATATTCATAGTTTTTCATCTCCCATCTTACTTTTTGCTCTGAGCCATTACAAGAGCCTTTGCAAACTGATTTGTTTCTGCAACAGGTCTTTTGGCAGGACATACATAGGTACAGCAGCCGCAGTTCATGCAGAGATTAACTTTCAGCTTTTCAAGCTCCTCTGTATTCTTCTGAGAATATGCCCTTGCAATATCCGGCGGCATAAGGTGGAAAGGACAGGCTCTTATGCAGCTGCCGCAGTGAATGCAGGCTGAGGGCTTTGGCGACGCCTTTTTCTGAGAGAATTTTCTGAATGCAAGGATAGCGTTATTAGCTTTCAGCACAGGGTCGTTTATCTCACGAATGCTTATGCCCATCATAGGACCGCCGTAGAGAAGTCTTTCCGCATGGTCAAAGTCACATTCAGCAAATTTCAGAACATCTGCCACAGGAGTTCCCACAGGTACAATAACATTGCATTTATTTCCGATAACGTCACCGTCAACAGTTACCATTCTGGAAATCATAGGCATACCTGTTTTAAGATATCTGCTTACAAATGCCGCAGAGGAAACGTTCATTACAATAACGCCCTGGTCAGCAGGAAACTGTCCCTCCATTACGATTCTGCCAAGGGCATTGTAGATAAGCACCTTTTCAGCACCCTGCGGATATGTGCAGGGCAGAGTCATAACAGTTATCTCCGGGTGATTTGCCGCCTTTTCCGTGAGAATCTTTATTGCCTCCGGCTTGTTGCCCTCTATGCCGATAATGCACTTCGGGATCGACAGATATTTCATGATGCTGAGAACGCCGTCAATGACTTCCTCTGGCGCTTCTATCATCTGTCTGTAGTCGGAGGTTATGTAAGGCTCGCATTCTGCCGCATTTATGCAGAGAGTGTCAACTGTCTGCTTTGGTGAAAGCTTCACATGGGCAGGAAAACTTGCGCCGCCC
>JAQXHO010000055.1 GCA_029007315.1 Oscillospiraceae bacterium | reverse complement strand
CCGTGTATAAGAACAGTATTGAAAGGAACTTCGCCCATGTTTTCAAGGCCGCTGAACATCATTCTGATTACCCAGAAGAAAATGATATCATATCCTGTTACAAGTGTGTTTGTGGGATAGAAGTATTTCAGATCCTCTGTGTTATCAGGCCAGCCCAGTGTTGAGAAAGGCCATAATGCTGAACTGAACCATGTATCCAGCGTATCAGGATCCTGACGCATAGGCTTTCCGCACTTGGGACAAACAGCGCTGTTTTCCTTTGTAACGATCATTTCACCGCAATCATCACAATAGAATGCAGGAATCTGATGACCCCACCAGATCTGTCTGGAAATACACCAGTCACGGATATTTTCAAGCCAGTGGAAATAAATCTTATCAAAACGCTCAGGGACAAACTTAGTCTTGCCCTTCTTTACAGCTTCAATGGCAGGTTCTGCAAGAGGCTTCATTTTTACAAACCACTGTGTTGAAACTCTCGGTTCAACGGTTGTTCCGCAGCGGTAGCAGGTGCCTACATTATGGCTGTAATCCTCTACCTTAACAAGTGCTCCCTCTGCTTCAAGATCAGCAACGATAGCCTTTCTTGCCTCATATCTGTCCATGCCTGCATACTTAGGATAATCCTCGGTTATCTTTGCATCCTCTGTCATTACATTGATAACAGGCAGATTATGTCTTAAACCTACTTCAAAGTCGTTAGGGTCATGGGCAGGTGTTATCTTTACAACGCCTGTACCGAAATCCATTTCAACATAATCATCAGCAACGATAGGTATTTCACGGTGAACGATAGGCAGAATAAGTGTTTTGCCAACAAGGTGCTTGTAACGTTCATCTTCCGGATTTACAGCAACAGCTGTATCACCAAGCAGTGTTTCCGGACGTGTTGTAGCAAGTTCAAGGTAGCCGCTGCCATCTGCAAGAGGATATCTCAGATGCCAGAAATGACCTGCCTGATCCTCAAAATTAACCTCTGCATCGGAGAGAGAAGTCTTGCACTGAGGGCACCAGTTGATTATTCTTTCGCCTCTGTAAATAAGACCTTTTTCGTAGTACTTGATGAATACTTCTTTTACAGCCTTTGAGCAGCCTTCGTCCATGGTGAAGCGTTCTCTTGACCAGTCACATGAAGAACCCAGCTTTTTGAGCTGTTCAACAATTCTGCCGCCGTACTGCTTTTTCCACGCCCAGGCACGTTCCATGAAAGCTTCTCTGCCAAGATCTTCCTTTGTAACGCCTTCTTTACGCATTGCCTCAACAATTTTTGCTTCTGTGGCAATAGCAGCATGGTCAGTACCCGGCAGCCAGAGTGTGCAGTAACCTGACATTCTCTTCCAGCGGATAAGTATATCCTGTAAAGTTTCATCAAGAGCATGACCCATGTGCAGCTGACCTGTGATATTGGGAGGCGGAATAACTATTGTATATGGTTTTTTGTTGGGATCAGGAACAGCCTTAAAGCATTCCTTTTCATTCCAGAGGGCGTATATACGGTCCTCAAAGTCCTTTGGCTGATAAGCCTTTGCCAGTTCTTTTTTCATTATGAATACTCCTTATGATATTATTTACTATCACAATAACAAAAAAGCCCTGAGTTCTCCGCATAGGAAATACTCAGGGCGAACAATATTGTCCGTGATACCACCTGAATTCAGACATAAAAATGTCTGCACTCATGTGCTGACTGTGCAGCACTTCTCTGTAACGGGAGATTACCGCCGCAGACTACTCACAAAACGCTTCACCTGCAGTGCTCCAAGACTACTTCAATATGGATAATGGAAAACTTTCACCAGCCGTTTCCTCTCTGAACATCAGCGCCATATTTACTGCTTCTTTTCACAGCATTTAACTTAACTATTATTATATAGTACAATATTAATTTTGTCAAGTAAGCATACCATATTTTTTCAATTTGTCAATATGTTTTAATATTATTATGCGTATATTTGGGTCAGATAATACATTGAATAAAATTGATTTTGTATTCTATTGACACTTTTTTGGCTTTGTGTTATAATAATTCAAATCTTAAATAAAAGAAAGGCTGTTTTATGAGTATTTTTCTTATTCTAACTTTTTTATTTGCTGTGGGAAGTTTTCTCGGCTGGGTGCTTGAAGTGTTTTACAGGCATTTTGTATCTAAAAAATGGGTGAATCCCGGATTTTTAACTGGTCCGTGGCTTCCAATATATGGATTCAGCCTGTGTGTGCTTTATCTGCTGACGCTTGTAGAACCATATATAAAAATCGGAAATGTAATTTTCGAAAAAGCTGTATTGTTTGCAGTTATGGCAATTGTAATCACCTGCATAGAATATGCAGCAGGACTTGTATTTATAAAGAGAATGAAGATAAAACTCTGGGATTATTCTGATAAACCCGGCAATATTCAGGGAATAATATGCCCTCTTTTCACATTCTACTGGCTGATACTCAGTGCTGCATACTATTTTTTCATTCATCCTCATATTCTTGATATGCTTGACTGGCTTTCAAGAAATCTTGCATTTTCATTTGGTATCGGCTTTTACTTTGGGATTATGTCTGTGGATATTGTTTATTCCTTCCGTGTTATTCATCATATCAAGCGTTTTGCAGAGGAAAAACAGATAATTGTGCGTCTGGAAGAATTTAAAGGAAACATTCAGGACTATAAAAAGAAAAGAGGAGAACGATTTCAGTTTCTGCTTTCATATCATTCCGTCACACCGCTCAGAGAACATCTTGAAAGGTATTTTGATTCATCAGTAATAAAAGAACGTTTTGAAAATATACGCAGCCGCTTCAATAAAAATGATGATACTGGAAAATAGATATAAACGGATGAATGTTTTGATTCATCCGTTTAATTTTTTCTACGTGTTAATTATATAAGTTTAGTTGACATTTGTTCTTTTCAGTGGTATAATGAATTTCATTATCATCAATAAGAAAGAAGTGATAATCATGGGGTAAAAGATAAAAATTATGAAATAGATATGTGCAGCGGCAATATTCTAAAAAAACTATTGCTTTTTACATTTCCGCTTATGCTTTCAAGCATACTGCAGCTTCTTTTTAATGCGGCAGATGTTATTGTTGTAGGAAAATTTGCAGGTGACAACTCACTTGCAGCTGTAGGTTCAACAACTGCACTTATAAATCTTCTTACAAATCTCTTTATCGGATTATCCGTAGGTGCAAATGTAACTGCTGCAAGATTTTATGGCGGAAGATCTGACGAGGAACTGAACAAAACAGTTCACACTTCCATTTCACTTAGTATTGTAAGCGGATTTCTGCTTACAGGAACAGGACTTGTATTTGCAAAGCAGATTCTTATTATGATGCAGACTCCCTCAGAGGTATGTGATCTTGCTGCATTATATCTGAGAATTTACTTTGCCGGCATGATACCCAATATGATATACAACTTTGGAAGTGCCATACTGCGTTCTGTAGGTGATACAAAAAGACCGCTTTATTATCTTTTGATTGCCGGTGTAATTAATGTGGTTCTTAATCTTTTCTTTGTAATATTTCTAAAAATGGATGTGGCAGGTGTTGCTCTCGCCACAGTTATTTCTCAGATTATTTCTGCGGGACTTATTATCCGCTGCCTTATCAGAGAAAAGGGCGGTATACATTTCAGCTTTAAAAATCTGCGATTCGATAAAAAAATTCTTGGCATAATTCTGCGTATAGGTCTTCCGGCAGGATTTCAGGGAGTAATATTTGCTCTTTCAAATGTTGTTATACAGTCATCGATAAATATTTTCGGAAAAACAGTTGTAGCAGGAAATTCAGCAGCAGGAAACATCGAAGGATTTGTATACATGGCTATGAATTCATTTCATCAGGCTACAATATCCTTTGTCAGCCAGAATTACGGTGCCGGTCTGCACAAGAGAATTAATCGGATTTTCCTTACAGCTTTAGGCTGTGTAACGGCAGTAGGTCTTGTTTTTGGAAATGCAGTGGTATTTTTCGGCGATTCTCTTCTTGGAATTTATTCTGACAGTCAGGCGGTTATTGAAGCAGGAATGATCAGACTCATCATGATTTGCAGCGTATATGCTTTGTGCGGTATCATGGATGTAACGGTAGGCGTTCTGCGTGGTATAGGCTATTCTATTATACCCACAATAGTATCACTGATTGGCGTATGCGGACTGAGATTAATATGGATAGCAACTGTATTCCGTATACCTGAATATCATCGTATAGAAACAGTTTATATTTCATATCCCATAACATGGGTGATTACATTTACCGTAAACATCATTTGTTTTATATGCGTAAGAAAACGTGCATACAGCAAAATTCTGAAAGTTCAGTCATAAAAAACGAACAGTGAATAACCTCAAAATAACAGAGGCTATTCACTGTTTTTAATTTGATATTTTGTTTAACTTACTTGTTATATGTTACCCACTGATATCTTGCGTTGAGAGGAGTGTTGCCGTTAAATGGAGCAAGCCAATCGTTAACGCCGGTACCGGGCCATACGTTCATCATAATTCTTCCGGGTGTGGAAGGAATATCTGAGGTTGCTGTGTAAACAGCCTTGCCGTCAACATACCATGTGATGTGGTCAGGCTGCCAGTCAAAACCGTATGTATGGAAACCTTCAGATGCGTCAAAACCAAGGTCATACATATATTCGTGATTGCCTACGCCGTTTGTGTAGTAGTTGAACTGTACCTTTGTTGTATCCTTGCCCAGAACTTCAATGTCTATCTCGTCCCAAGGGTTATCTTCAGAAGGTCCTGTGTAGGTGAAGAATGAAGAAACAACGCCGTCATTCTTGATAGCCTGCATTGATGTTTCATAGTAACCATAGCTGTAGTGATCAGCTGTTCTGTATTCGCCGCCTGTGTAGTTGTACTTGCCGGAATTGTCCTTGTCAATTGTCAGGGTCAGATAACCGTCAGCAATTTTAGCATTTTTCTCTGTCCAGCCGCAGTCGAAAGGATTGCCGTTTGTCCAGCCGTCAGATGCAAAGAACAGAGGTGTTTCGCCCTTTCTGAAATCAGCAACTGCTGTTGCACTGCTGTTCATAGGTGTGCCGTAGTCCTTGATTTCAGTTGAAGGATCGTCATTGCCGGGATTATCACTTGAAGAATCACTCTTGTTGTATGTAACCCACTGATATCTT
>JAQXHO010000054.1 GCA_029007315.1 Oscillospiraceae bacterium | reverse complement strand
CAATTGCAAAAATTCTGAGTTTTAAAGCCTCTCCTGAAAGGAGAGCTGTCAGGGACACCAATATTAGCCCTCCCTGAAAGGGAGGGGCGGACCACCGAAGGTGGTGGGAGGGTTAAAAACAAAAAAAGACTGCCGCAGAAGAAAAATCCGCAGCAGTCGGGTGAATCAGATAATATTTTTCACAAAAATAAACATTGCGTCGCTGAGTCTTAAAGCAATGACAGAACCTCTCACGCTGTAAGCGGCAAGTCCGCCCTTTCTTTTGTGAAGACAGCAGATTTCAGTGCCGGGAATCATGCCCAGGGAAAAAAGCCTGTCACGAAGGGAACAGGGCAGCTGAAACGAGGAAATAACTGCCTTTTCACCGCACATAATACATGAAAGAGGCTTGCACGGCGTACACATATGCAACACTCCTTTGTATTATTATATGCAGCAGAGGAACTATTGACATTACAGGGAGTGGAAATTGTCGTCGTAAACGAAATATGTGGACTGTATTCCCTTTGAATTTCCCGAAACAGCAACGCCGCAAATACGTTCAGTTTCAAAGAAACCTTCAGCGCCGGTATAATCATTGATATCAAGAGGATAATATCCGCTTACAGTGATGTACCTCTTTTTCCATGCCTTTGAAGTGAGATTGAAGCTTAATCTCATGGATTCGGAAGGGTCGTCAAGATACTGCCTGTCAAAGGGTATCTGCTTGTGACGTACAATATAAAGCTCCTCTGCGTCGGGATTTGTCAGATTGTATGTGTCATAATTCCCTTCAATATCCTGCATATGAAAATCACTGATAATTCCCTGGGTGTTTACAGAAGTGCCGAAGGCAAGCATTTCACGCTTCATGAATTTTCTTGTGTATGCTCCCGAATGAGGCTTCAGATAAATGGTATTTGCTGATCTGATGTAAGGGTATGTGCCGTAAAGCTTGTAGCCTAAATTTACAACGCTGTCCCACATGGAACGGTGTTCCTTTACATAGATGTAACTGCATACGCTTGCGTCGTTTTCCCATTTTATCTGAACAGGAAGGTCGTAATATTCAGTCATAAGCCTTTCAAGAGTCATGTTGGAATGAATACCGGGTATCATCTGGTTGTCAAGTAGAAGAGATGTAAAGCTTCGGGAACTGATGTTCAGAACAGAAGCACCCTTTTGAGTGCGGTGATCAGAGGTGTCAATTAGTCCGTCGTGTACCATGGAATGGTCTATAAAGAAGCTCACTCTGTTGAAAACAGCATTTTTCGGAATAATACCGCCGTAATCCTGTACTGAAAGGGAAAGTCTGGTGTATGGAGTGTATTTGTCCTTTTTGAAGGTGAAAGATGTTATTCCGTCAAGGCTGTAGTTGTCACCTTCCGTTGTTTTGAGCATAACAAGAATATCAGCCATTGTCACTCTCCTCATTCATTGCAGGTGAAGAAAGGGCGGTTATCTCCAGCTTTATGCTTATGCAGGGTTCGCCTGCCCTTTCATTTGCTGTATATTTAATCAGTCTGCACTCCGGAAAGTGCATCTGCCGTAAGGTTAAAGAAAATGAAGTTTCATTTTTTATGTAATCGTCAAGCCCCAAAATAAATCCTTCCGGCTCTTCGTCAGTGACCCAAATTCCCTCAAGGGAAATTCTTCTGAATCTTTCGGAAGAGCCTGTAACAAGCTCTCTGCCGCTTAACGCACTCTCCTCGGCAATGATCCGCTGACCTGAGATCTGCCAGCTGTGTATGTAGAAAATTATATTGCCAAGCTCAACTCTGAAACTTGTTTCAGAGGGTAAAAATAAATTACTGTCAGTATAGCTCATGTGTTTTCCTCCGTAAATGCGGTGTAGACTCCTTTTATTCTGAATTTTATCCGGGATATGTGAACTCCCTCTGAGATACTGTCTGCCGCAGAGCTTTCGGAAAATCCTGCAATGCTGAATCTGCCCTTTGCCATAACAGGCATGATACAGGCTGCCGTAATGCGTCTGAGTTCGGAGATTCCGTATCTGAAGGGCAGACAGGTCTTAACGGAAATCTCCGCTGTAACTGCGTATCGTGTTTTTATGCCTTCGCACTGCACAATATCGGAGGTAATGCTTTCTCCACTGAGAATTATAACAGGTCTGTCCTTTGGAAGGGCATTGCCGCTGTGGGACAGCCTTATCTCGAAGGGACATACCTTTTCAAGGTCAGCCTTTATGGCTTCAAGAATAGCTTCTGTCAAGGCTCATGCCTCCTTTTCAGTGCTTATCATAACAAATTTGTCGTCAGTGATGTATCTGCTGCACACGCCTTTGAAATAGTCTGCTAAATATGCCGCAGAACGCCTGATATTGTCGGTGTTTCTGTCAAGAAGAGCCTTGCCGTTTTCACTGCATACTGTGATATCTCCTGCACAGAGGGCGTTTGTGTACATAACAAGGGCGTTTGCCGCCGCCAGCATATTAACGCAGTCGGGAGGATCTTCCGCATATTCCGGACGAATACGCCCTTCTGTGTCACTTATCGCCGCTTCAATGTACATTATATATGGCGTGGCTTCCTTTTTGTCCAGAAATCCGAGAAATACAGCCTTTACTCTTTCGTAATTCATAAGGAAGCACCTCCTTATCTTGTGCAGAAAGGAGAAAGGTCGTCCTTTCTTTCCGTTTTCTGCATTGGTGAAAGCTGAGAGGAGAAGTTCTTCTCCTCCATCTGCAAAAGCTCCTCTTTAAGCTCTAAAAGCTCGGAAAGCTCCATTTTCGAAACGATCCTTGAAAATGCCTTTTCCGTTTTGCCGCTTCTGAAAAATCTCAGCTTCATCACCTCTCTGCGGGTTTTGTCCTCAATGTCCGAAAGAAGCCTTTTACAGCGGATAAGCTCTGTATTTATTTCGGCGGCTTTGCTGTCACTGCTGCCGTAATGCTTTGTAACGCCTGCGTTTCTCTGTGCCGGAACAGCCACAAAGCTCCATTCATAGGCGTCGGTAATATCAGAAAGCACCGTATGGCAGACCTTTCCGTCGTATTCCTCGCCGCTTATATGGCAGCAGGGAGATATTCTCTTATCTCTTCCGCATATGCTGCATCTTTTTGAAGCAGCGCTTACAGATACGCTTACTTCCTTTTTAATGCCGCCGTCGATCTCACGTATAAGATCCTCATTGCCGGAGGTTTTCACCATGTAGGCGTATGCGCAGAGTGAAGTGTAGCATTCACCGGCTTTAGTGGTTTTATCCTTTTCCGTCACAAGCTCTGTCTGAAATATCCTTGCAGTCTGCTTTTCACCGGAAGGGTCATGGTCGAATATGCCTGTTCTTCCAAGGAAAAGCTCCTTCATTTTTTCAAGGGACTCAAGGGAAAATCTTTCGCCGTCACGGTCAATTTCATTGTCACACAGCCTTACTCTGAAAATATACACCTCATCCGCCGTAAGCTCACGGCGGGTAAAGGTGTTGAGCTGTGTGAGCATTTCAGGTGTAATTTCCATAAAATGCTCCTTCCTTTTTTACTTTGTCAGAATATGTACAGCGTCCTTCATAATGGTGCGGAAGCCTGTCTGTACGGAAACGGTTATCGTAGACAGCTGACTGTCAATAAGCTTGTCTGTTTCCATGATAAGGTCGGTGCCTGTTATCATTTCCAGAGCAAAATCCCTGTCAATGCCGATAATTGTATTGTCGTCAAGCTGGGCAGTTTTCAGAAGACGTGCGCCGAAGGGCAGCATAGCTTCGCCTGCATTTTCAGATGAGGATTCCAGCATCTGCTCCATGGTGAGAATGCCTGCCAGTACAGAAGGAGAAGCAAGAACAGTGTTGAGGTTGAAATCCTTGAACTTTCCGCAAAGCTCTGCAAGGTCGCTGTATGCGAAATCAGAGCCGGCGGCAGAAATGGAAGAGCCAGCGCCGGTTTTCAGAACGGCAACAGCCGCCTTTACAATGGCATTGCCAAGCTTTATGCCCACGCTTCTGAGCATTACAGCCAGAACATCAAGGCGCTGTTTGCGTACAGCCTCATAGGAAATGTGAACGGCACGGGCATATTTTGTCAGCGCCAGAGGAGAAGTCTGCTCGGTTATCTCTGTAACAGGAAGATCTCCCTTCTGTGCAGTAACGGTGTCGTAGGAAACGGAATCATCAATGGCACAGCCCAGATACTGAGATGAGCTGCAAACAGTCTGTACAGCGGAAATATCTGAAACAACAGAGCTGTCAATGCCCTGGCGAATTGCTCTGCGTATAAATTCCGGGAAAAGCACAGCACTTTCAGTTGTGGTGAAGA
Source organism: Oscillospiraceae bacterium (assembly GCA_029007315.1). Lineage (GTDB taxonomy): Bacteria > Bacillota > Clostridia > Oscillospirales > Ruminococcaceae > Ruminococcus_C. Next base: position 7,880 of record JAQXHO010000054.1, on the reverse strand, counting down.
ATTTCTCCACACGGTCACAGCTCTTGCCGCTGATGCGGATATCAAAACGCTTCAGCTGACGTTCATAGGCGTCAAGACCTGCAAGAGGTGTATCCTCATACTGAGATGAGGGATCCAGTGCCTCCAGAGCTTCGGTAAAGCTCTTGTCAGACAGATGATAAAGACCTTTTTCAAGACGAATATTGTTATACATAAAATTTTCTCCTTTCGAAATAAACATTGAATAAAATTGTGGTTTTCCTCTTTAGCCTCTCCTGAAAGGAGAGGGGGACCACCGAAGGTGGTGGAGAGGTTAAAACCCTAAAATTTATAGTTAACTGAAAGGTTTAAGTGTTTAACCTCTCAGTCAGCTTTGCTGACAGCTCTCCTTTCAGGAGAGCCTATATAACCGCTGAAATTTCACTTTAACCATAATTCAGAGCAATAGCTTAAACCCTGCAAATCAAAAGGCAAGACTGAAGGGTTTTCTTAAATCTGACTGAGGGGTTAATTCAGCCTTCTCTCAATCTCCTCAGCCTGGGCGTTTTTCAGTCTTGCCTCTGCAAGCTCTGTTTCGTCCTGTAGGCTGATGTTGCTCCATATTACCTCAATATCTGCGTCGCTGCCCTCCAGCCGCAGGAAGGTTTCTCCTATTCTGGTAAGTACAGGCGTCAGCAGTCTGCGGAAATATTCCAGCTCAGATGTGAGAATATCAGCCTGCTGACTGCTCATGCGTTCCGTGGAACTCCAGTTAAGTCCCAGCAGGAAGGGCGGTATGGATAATTTTGCTATAAGCTGCTCCAGAAGCTGTCTTACCGGAACCTCCGTGGACATAAGCTGATTTTCAGCGCCTATGACCTTGATCTCCACATCTCCTGCACAGATGAAATCTCTCACTTCACCGCAGGCAGCCGCCGCCATGCCGTCGCTCCATTCCCTTGCAATAGCCGCAGCTCTTTCACCGGCATATGCCCTGTCGGAAGGGTCGTTTCCCGGCTTGTATACAACCGCATACCGTATATTTCCGGAACGTTCGTAATTCTGACCTATGCACTCGTATATTTTCAGAAGTATCTCCGAAAGTGCCGGCAAACCCTGCAAAAGTGAATGTCCTCTTATTTCACCGGCAGCCGGCGAAAGTGCCGTGAAAAGTATCCTCTCAGGATTCGGAAGAGGAACAGGCTCCTTTCCGTATTCGTTTCCGGGATAGAAAAACATACATGATCCCGGAACCTTTCCTGCCTTTACAATGATTTCCGAAGGGTCGGCGCATACAAGTGCAGACAGTACCTTCCGCTTAGGATCAATGCACATTTCAGCAAGACCGTTTCCGCAGGTTATCATACTGTCAAGGTAAATGTCCGCAAAGGACTGAAGAGAACTCATGGAAGGACCCACAGGCACATTTTTCGAAAAATAATCAAGCCTTTTCTGAAAGGCGCTGTCACTGCATTTCAGATAAAAACTTCCTGTAAGCCTTACTGTTTTCTGAATGGCTGCGTCAAGGATAGGCACAGCGCATCTGAGATTTCTGTAAAGCATGGCTTCACCAGGGTTGTCCCTGCCGTGAAAGCCCCTTTCGCCTGTGTTTCTCGGAGCAGAACAGATAAGCTGCTGACTGCCCTGCCTTTCCGGCGGATTTCTTTTTCGGAACAGACCCATAAAATATTACTCCTTTCCGGCGCTCTGAGATATTCTCTTTGTGCTTGAGGCGAAAAAGCCTCCTCTGCCAGATGATTCAAGCTCTGACATTACAAAATATCTCATGTCGTCCATAGCGTGGTCGTTTTCTTTTTTCGGAACATCACTGCCGCTGCCCTCGTCCCAGCAGTAAAGGGAAAATTCCCGCAGAATATCACTGCATGAAGGCGATATCATGATCTTTCCCGAGGAAATGGCTTCACCGGTGCGCTGTATTCCCATAAGCACACGGTTGTCAGCTCTTACAACACGAAATTTTCCATGCCTTTCAATGCAGGCTATCATACTGGCGGCAGAAGGGTCGATTATCACCTGCTTTATGGGCAGATCACCTGCCAGTCTGCAAAGCTCCCTGTAATGCTCCTCATCAGTGCGGGAAATTCCCTCCTTTCTTGCGTCGTAATAGTACTCCCTCAGCCGATACCATACACTGCCGCATTTGCCCCATAATCCGAAGGAGGAAGGATTCACTGTACCGTAATCGCAGGAAATGCAGTATTCCGTACAGGCTTCGGAAGGTTCTCCCACGTGACGGCTTCTTCTGAACATGGTGTAAACAAGACCGCCGGTCTGAGTCCATTTTCCAAGAACGTATCTGTCGTGGAATACTCCTGTGTAAAGCCTCTCATACCGTTTGCGTATACTCTCGCTGAGTGAAGGATTGTCCTTCATGGTAAAATGAAGGTAGAGGGCGTTTTTCTCTTTGGCTTTGCATATCCATTCACGGTAGAACCAGTGGGAAGGATTGCCGGGATTGCAGTTGAACCATATCCTTGAACCGGTAACAGAACATCTTGCCAGCGCCTGTTCCACAAATGAACGGGGCATAAGCACCACCTCGTCCATAAGCACTCCCGACAGGGTTATGCCCTGTATCAGTGCGGCACTGCTTTCGTCCCTGCCGCCGAAGAAGTAAAATCTGCAGGAGCCGAAGCCTTCCATGGAAATGTCCGCATAGTTTGAAGAATTTTTCTCCATGCAGTCAAATCCCATGCTTCTGAGGGTTCTGAGAAGCGGAGTGACGAGATTTCTTTTCAGTGATGTAATGGTCTTGCCGCATATCGCAAAGTCTGCTCCGTCAAATTCCGACAATGCCCACAGTACAAAGCCTATGGACATACAAAGGGTCTTGCCGCTTCTTACCGCACCGTCGCATATTATAGCGTCGTAATGCCTGGTTTCCGGGTGGCACCACCATTTAAGGGCGGTTTTCTGCTTTTCTGAAAATGCTTTAAACCTCATTTTCATCAGCTCCCGTCAGTGCGTTCATAAGGCTTCTTGCGGCGGCTCTCTGGTCTGCATTTCCTGCATAATCCATCATTTTTTCCAGAGCCTTCTGCCTGTCGAAAAGCTTTACCTCCACGCCGCCGCCCTTTACACGCTTAATTTCTGAAACGTTGTAAAGATCCATTTTCATGATTTTTTCTTCGCAGGGCGGCTCTTCGCTCAGCACAAGGCTTACTGCGTCCCTGGCGTCACCGAATGCAAGTCTTTCAAGACCGGACATCACCTGATTTCGGGTTTCCGAGGCGAACATTGACCTCAGCTCAGCGGTAAGGCGGCTGTATTTCCTCTTTCTGAGAACGCCAATGCCCCACTGAAGAGCATTGCTCTTTTCACAGCCTGCCATAACAGCAGCTTCGGCAATGTTGCCGAGTTTTGCATAGCAGCAGCAGAATTTAACTGCCATTTCATCTTTTGTAATAAAAAAACATCTCCCTTCACAGAATTTATATACTTTGTAAAACCTCCTTCAATAACAGTCCCGTGTCAGTAAAAACTTGAATGTTTTTATTCAAGTTTTTAAAAAAATATTTTTGATTTCTCCAATTTTGTATAAACACACAAAATACAGCGTACTATCAAAATAATGTTTAGCTGTTTTGTATATGTTAAAAATGCAGAATTATTGAATTTGAAGTATTGACAAATTAAGTGGTATGGGATATAATTAAAGAAAAACCGGTAAAAATTACATTCACACAAGAAAAACAGACAGAAGAGAGGAAAATATATGGACTATCAGATTCGGGAAGGTGTAGTCTGCATCAAAGCAGAGCTGCGAAAGGGAAAAATGAGCATCAGGCGTGGTGAAAATCATGTCATAAGGCTCCGCACATCAGATGAAAACGAAAACAGCATGAGGGTATTTGCGCATAACAACACAATGTTTATAAAGCAGATATCTTCAAATGAAATTGACTTTCAGCTGGAAGTACCGGATTCAGTGAAGATTCTGGAGCTGAAATCAGAAAGCACAGGCTTCGAACTCAGCAATATGGAGCTTGATAATGTTAAAATAACTGCTGCCGGAGATCTCATTCTGGAAAATGTAACAATAAAAAAGAGCTGCCAGCTTATCACCGATAATTCAGAGATAAATCTTGCAGCCTGCGATATAAGCAGTATGAATATTCAGCTTTTCAACGGAAAACTGACCTTTGGCAATACAGTGCTTCACGGAAACAGTACGGCATATGTGGTAAACAGCACAGTAGGAGGACTTCTCAAGGGTGCATTGGTGGATTATGTGCTGTCTGCCGGCAGCGGAATATCACCGAGAAGCGTAATAGTAAACGACCATATGCTCTCAGAATTCCCCAACAGAAAAAACGTGCAGGATTGCGCATGGCTGCTTCTTGCAGGTTCTCTGACTGATACTGCACATATTAAAATTGCAAAACCAAGAATAAGCTACTATCAGTAAAAAAAGGCTGACGCAGATAAAAATGCGTCAGCCTTAATTTATATTACATAAAACCCTTCAGTCTTGATTTCGGCGAGAAAACCCCTCAGTCAGCTTCGCTGACAGCTCCCCTTTCATGGGAGCCTGTAATGCCCTCCCTGAAAGGGAGGGGTGGACCACCGCAGGTGGTGGGAGGGTTAAAAGCCTTAATCTTTCAGTTGACTGTAATTTTAGGTGAAAACCCTTCAGTCACGGCTTCGCCGTGCCAGCTTCCCTTTCAGGGACGCCTTTTGACTCGCAGAGTTTTATTCAAACATATCCTTCAGCTTATCGAAAAAACCTCTTTGGTTCGGATTGTTTTTTTCATCAAGGGATTCGTCGAATTTTTTCAGCAGATCCTTCTGCTTCTTTGAAAGCTTCTTCGGGACCTCAACCTTTACTGTTACATACTGGTCGCCTCTTGCGTCACGGTTGATGTACTTCACACCCTTGCCCCGGAGTCTGAACTTGGTTCCGCTCTGGGTACCCTCAGCAATGGTATATGCCACATTTCCGTCAATGGTGGGAACCTTTATCTCATCCCCAAGCACAGCCTGTGCATAGGAAATAGGAACTTCACAGTAAATGTCATTGCCGTCACGTGTGAAATGTTCGTGTTCCTTTACAAGTATTGTAAGATATGCGTCACCGCTTGGACCGCCGTTTATGCCGGCGTCACCCTTGCCGGAAAGACGTATTGTCTGACCGTTGTCAATACCTGCCGGAATATTTACCTCTAAGCTGCTTGTGGTGCGTACTCTTCCTGCACCGCCGCAGCCCTTGCAGGGATTTTCTATGGTCTGACCCTTGCCCTTGCAGGCTGAACATGGCACAACTGTTTCCATTGTGCCGAAAAGTGACTGTCTGCGTTCCGTTCTCTGTCCTGTACCTCCGCAGACTTTACAGGTGACCTTCTTGCTGCCAGCGTCTGCACCTGTGCCGCCGCACTGAGAACATTTTTCCAGATGCTGTATATTTACAGTCTTCTTTACGCCCTTGCAGGCTTCCAGAAAATCAATTGTAAGCCTTACCTTTGTATCGCCGCCTGCCCTGGGTGCATTGGGGTTTGAACGTGAACCGCCGCCGCCGAATCCGCTGAATCCGCCGCCGCCGAATCCGCTGAAAATGTTGTCAAATATATCGTTTATGTCACCGTAGCCGCCGTAACCTCCTGCACCGCCGCCGTAGTTCGGGTCAACGCCTGCATGACCAAACTGGTCATAGCGTGACTTCTTCTCCGGGTCGGACAGTACGCCGTATGCTTCGTTAATTTCCTTGAATTTTTCTTCTGCTTCCTTGTCGCCCGGGTGCAGGTCGGGATGATATTTCCTTGCCATGGTCTTGAATGCCTTCTTGATCTCATCATCAGAAGCGCCCTTTGAAAGACCTAAGACTTCATAATAATCTCTTTTTTCCTCTGCCATGTCCCTAACTCCTTAACACGACAATGCGGGACAGGGCGTTTTTAACCCCGTCCCGATTGTATTTATTGTTTTTCTGAAATTAAACTTCCTTGAAATCTGCGTCAACAACGCCGTCGTCATTTGAGCCGCCTGCATTGCCGCCCGTGTTGCCCATGTCAGGACCTGCGCCGCCCATGTTGCTCATGTCCGGACCGCCCTGCTGGCTGTACATCTTGGAGGACATTGCATACAGTGCCTGCTGAAGTGCCTCAGACTTTGCCTTGATGTCAGCTGTGTCATTGCCGGAAACAGCATTTTTGAGATCTGCCATCTTAGCTTCAATGTCACTCTTGTCAGCTGCGTCTACCTTGTCGCCCAGTTCAGCAAGTGTGCTTTCACACTGACCGATAAGGCTCTCAGCCTGGTTCTTGGTGTCAACTTCGTCACGGCGCTTCTTGTCTTCCTCAGCGTAAGCCTCAGCTTCCTTTACAGCCTTGTCAATGTCTTCCTTGGACATATTTGTGGAAGCTGTAATGGAGATGTTCTGCTCCTTGCCTGTGCCAAGATCCTTTGCGGAAACGTGTACGATACCGTTTGCGTCAATATCGAATGTTACCTCGATCTGCGGAACGCCTCTTCTTGCAGGTGCGATACCGTCCAGACGGAATGTACCCAGCTGCTTGTTATCTTTTGCAAATTCACGCTCACCCTGGAGAACGTTGATGTCAACTGCTGTCTGGTTGTCAGCTGCTGTTGAGAAGATCTGGCTCTTCTTTGTAGGAATGGTTGTGTTTCTCTCAATGATCTTCGTGCAAACGCCGCCCATTGTTTCAAGACCCAGTGAAAGCGGAGTTACGTCCAGAAGCAGCAGACCGTCCTTAACGTCGCCGCCGAGAACGCCGCCCTGGAGTGCAGCACCGAGAGCTACGCATTCATCAGGATTGATGCCCTTGAAAGGCTCCTTGCCCAGCTTCTGACGTACAGCTTCCTGTACAGCGGGGATTCTTGAAGAACCGCCAACCATGAGAACCTTGTTCAGCTCAGATGCAGACAGACCGCTGTCGGAAAGTGCCTGCTGAACCGGACCCATTGTAGCGTCTACCAGATCTCTTGTGAGTTCGTTGAATTTAGCAACTGTAAGTGTCATATTCAGATGCAGAGGAGTGCTGTTTGCGTCCACTGCGATAAAGGGAATGCTGATATCTGTTGTTGTGGTGGAAGAAAGCTCGATCTTAGCCTTTTCTGCCTCAGCCTTCAGACGCTGCATAGCCATCTTGTCGCCGGAGAGGTCAAAGCCTTCCTGTGCCTTGAATTCCTTGATCATCCAGTCAATGATTCTCTGGTCGAAGTCATCGCCGCCCAGACGGTTGTTACCTGCTGTAGCCAGAACCTGCTGAACGCCGTCGCCCATTTCAATGATAGATACATCGAATGTACCGCCGCCAAGGTCGTAAACCATAACCTTCTGGTCGCCTTCCTTGTCGATACCATAGGAAAGAGCAGCTGCTGTAGGCTCATTGATGATTCTGCGTACATTCAGACCTGCGATCTGACCTGCGTCCTTTGTAGCCTGACGCTGTGCGTCTGTGAAGTATGCAGGAACTGTGATAACAGCTTCTGTTACAGGCTGACCCAGATAAGCCTCTGCGTCTGTCTTCAGCTTCTGGAGGATCATAGCGGAGATCTCCTGAGGAGTGTACTTCTTGCCGTCAATGTCTACCTTGTAATCCTCACCCATGTGACGCTTGATTGATGAAATTGTCTTGTCGGGGTTTGCAACAGCCTGACGCTTTGCGATCTGACCTACAAGTCTTTCACCTGTCTTTGAGAAACCTACAACTGACGGTGTGGTTCTTGCGCCCTCTGCGTTTGTGATAACTACTGCGTTGCCGCCTTCCATAACTGCTACGCATGAATTTGTTGTACCAAGGTCAATACCGATAATTTTTCCCATAATAATCTCTTCCTTTCAAGTTTAGGGCTTTTGCCCTTGTTTATATATAATTTTTTTGTTGTTATTTGCCTAAACCTCTCCACCGCTAAAGCGGTCCTCCTCTCCTTTCAGGAGAGGC
>JAQXHO010000053.1 GCA_029007315.1 Oscillospiraceae bacterium | reverse complement strand
CCAGTCACTCTATCCAACTGAGCTAGCAGCGCGAATAAGCAAAAATATTAAAATGTTAGCAGTTTGTACACAAATCGACCTTGTGTTTCGTAGCCACGGTACAATAACTTAAATACCTAAATTACGCCATTTTTTGCCCTTTGTAGTTACCTATTTTCAAGCCATAATCGAGTTTAGCACTCTCTTTGCCTATCCTCGTTTTTTCTGTTGTGGTCAAAATTGTGGTCAGGAACTGCTACAACCAGCTCCACCCAAACATAGAATTTTAACCAGCCCCAGTTAAACAATTTTGCAAAAAGAATATAAAATGTCGTTGCAGATCATTTTGGTATCACGCCAAGGTTAGTGTTTCAAAAATAAGATAAATAATAAGATTTTTTTAAGGATAAATATGGATATATAGGTTATTGATTTCTAAATTGCTTTGGCGTTTTGCCAAACTCTTTTTTGAAACAAGATATAAAATAGCTCTCCGAACAGAAGCCAAGATAATATGCAATGTCTGACACAGAATAATTATCCTTAAGCATTTCTTTAGATGCTTGTAGCCTTTGATTTCTAATATATTTTGATAAATTAATACCCATATTCTTTTTAAATAAATATGATAGATAATCTTCAGATAACGCACATTCTTTTGACAAGGTTGCTACATCTAATTTTTCATGAAGATGTGTATTGATGTAGTGTAAGCATTTCCTAATAGGTTGAGGGTAAACACTATTCTCTTTGTTTTCGGCAACCATGTCAGTTAGCATAATGCATTTTTGAATTACATAATCAACTATGTCATCAGCCTTTGTCATTTTATCAATATCAATAATGCAATTGTCAGAAAAATTATATGCTGTTGTTTCATCAAGTCCACCTTGGATTGCAGAACGAGTAATAAGAGTGAATGAGGATACAGCCCAGTATTGTATCTGTCTTAAATTATCGTTTGACATTTTTCCAACGGTTATGCCAGTGTCAATCATATGATTAATCATATTCTTAACGTCTGTACGACTACCTTTTTTTACGCTTGATAAAAAAGCAGTTTCAAATTCGTACGGAGTATGAATAATGCCATTCTCTCTTTCATCAAAAATATGGCTCTCATCAAGTATATTAATTTTGTATTTGCTCATTTTAATCACCATAATAAAAATATCATATTTCAAATCATTTTACAACGGAATTATTATATAAATATGAGAAATATTATATATTTTAACCTTGCGTATGGATATGATGATATTGTAACAATCGAGGTGATTATATGGTTAGCAGAACAAAACCGGAATTAGTATTAGAGCAAGTACAAGATATGTTTGATGCAGCTTGTCTTGGTAAAGTGAAATCTTTTGATAAGCTCGGCGACGGAGAATACAATGCCGTTTATGATGTTGTAACAGATATGGGTAATTATGTTTTAAAGGTTTCTCCGCTTGATAAAACAGGAATATTAACCTATGAGCAGGATATGATGCGAGGAGAGGTTTTTTGGTATGCACAAATCAGAACGCATACAAATGTTAAGGTGCCTTATGTGTATTATAAGGATTTTTCTCATACCGTTTTTCCGTCCGATTATTTCATAATGGAAAGAATGGATGGCGAACAATTGAACAATGCCGATTTAACTGATGATGAAAAGCTTTGGTGCAAGGAAGAAATCGCAAGAATTATTGCAAAATTTCACAAGGTACAAAACAACAAATTCGGTTATATTCAAAATCAGCTATACGATAATTGGTATATTGCATTACGAAATATGACACTAAATCTTATTAACGATACCGAAAGAGCAGGTAAAAAAACAAAACGAGGCGAAAAACTACTTGAATATATAGATGAGTACAAGGATATATTAGAAGCCGTCCCCTGCTCAATGGTGAATTTGGATATGTGGTACGGCAACATTCTTTGTATTAAAAAGAATGATAAAATAGAATTGATAGTTATTGACCCTGAACGAACAGTATGGGGCGACGCAATTTTTGACTTTGTAAATCTTGAATTTGAAAAAATGCTGAATAAAAAAACCACCTCATTAAAAGCGTATAATGAGATAGCTAAAACAAAGATTAACTGCACAAAAGAGGAAATGATTAGATTTGCTTTTGCATTAGGATATTTAGCATTAATTCAAGAAGCGGAAAAGTATTATAGATACACTCCTCATCATTTTGGTTGGTGGCGAAATGTTGCTTCTTGCAAATTCTTATATACAAATGCATTTAGAATATTAAAGCATGGAACAAATTAAAACTAATTCTATCACTATTGACGAAGCAAAAAAATATGCTGTTTTTGTTGCAAGGAAAGAGCTTTGTTGTAATGTTTACAAGGCTCGGTATCTTGGTGGTGGCTCATTTGGATATGTCTACAAGGTTGATATTGATATACCGCCATATACCATTGTGATGAAAGCTTGTAGATGCGACAATATGTGTCAGCGTGAAGCTTTTGAATTGAATTTACTTTCAAAGGATAGCTTAATTCATATTCCAGATGTGTATTTTACATACTCAAAGGATAAAGATATACCTATTGACTTTCTTTGTATGGAATATATCAAAGGCACGGATTGTTTTACCGATTTATCAAAGCTATTATTATTGAAATCAAAGAAGCGTGAATTTGCTGATAAGGTTACATCAGCAATGTATGTTTGGCACTCTAAAACTAATGAAAAATTTGGTTCTATT